>DATNIT010000053.1:0-35258 GCA_035604335.1 Allostellaceae bacterium
CTCGGCCGCAGGCGCGGCGGCCGCCTCTCTGGCGAGCCTGAAATCGAGCAGGCGGTGGGTATAGTCGAAGGTCGGACCCAGCACCTGCCCGCCGGGCACGTCCTTGAAGGTAGCGGAGACGCGGCGCTTCAACAGCATCGCGCCGGTATCGATCGGCTGGGCGTCGCCGAGCCGCGGCAGGGTCGTTCTATAGGCGCGGAGCAGGAAGATCGCCTCCATGAGATCGCCGCGCGCCTGCTTGATCGCGAGCGCCGCCAGCGCGCGGTCGTAGAGCGAGCCCTCGGTCATGACTCGATCCACCGCGAGGGCGAGCTGCTGATCGATCTGCGCCAGGCTCAGCTCGGGCACCTCCGGGTCGCCGCGCCGCTCCTCGCCGAGCAGCCGCTCGGCATTGGCGACCGCGCGCTCACCGCCCTTCACCGCGACATACATGTCAACCCTCCGCCCGAACGGTGCGCGGCAGCACCGCGATGGCCTCGGGCGCCGCGAACACCACGTCGACGCCGCTGGGATAGAGCGCGCCGCTCTCGCGCCACTGCCGCCAGAACTTCGGCTCCACCCCGTCCACGATGAGCGACGTCGTCGTGGCGATGCCGGGGCCCGCGAGACGCATCGGCTGTCCGTGCAGGAAGCCGGGCACCTGGATGAGCACGGTCGCCGAGCGCTCCGGCCGCACCGGATCGCCCGGGGCGAACGACGCGAGATCGACGGCCGCGGCGTTTCCGACCAACGCAAAGCTCGCCTCGCCCGGCGCCTCGACCAGCGGAGCACCGCAATGGAAGCGCAGGAAATCGCGGACGGCCTCGGTATCGAGCACGGGATCGAGATGGACCGGAGTGCTGTGGTCGAGCAGCATGAGCGCCAGCGCGGCGCTGCTCGCCCAGAGAGCATCGAGCGCAGCCAGGCGCTGCGGCAGCAGAATGACGCGCCCAGGATGGGTGAAGGCGTCGAGCAGCCGGCGAAAGACCTGCTGAGTGTCGTGAACGGCGTCCGCAAACCCCGGCGCCGGACTGGCGGCAAGCGCGCTCATGACCCCGACTCCCGCGCCAGCGTGAAGAACTCGACCCGGGTCGCCGCGGTGCGCGCCGCGGTTCGCTGACGGTTCGCCTCGTAGGCCGCAGCGAGCGGCGCGATCACCCGTTTCGCGACCTGGCTGCGCTGCGTCTCGGTCTGCAGCAGCGCGTCGCAGAGCGCGGCGATTTCGGCATGACGGGCGTCGGAGCCGCCGACATACCCATGGCCGACCGTGCCGTCCGACAGCACGACCGAGCAGCGCGTCACCGTCATCTCGCCGACATTGAAGGGCGCGCCCGCGCCGCTCATCCGCCCGCGCAGCATGACGAGACCGGTCTCCGGCGTGCGCAGGTGGCGAAACTCGGGCGCGATGGCGAGGTTCCGCCAGCAGCGCTCGAGGTCATCGACCGAGGCCTTGGCGAGCACGGCCAGCCAATGCTGGCGATCCGAGACGCGGATGTTCATCGGGGCAGGGTAAGATCACTCGGCGACGCGACTGTTTCAGTCCCGTGACCGTTCGGTGTCAGCGTCGACGAATGCCAACGATCCTAGGCGGCTAGGCGGTGGATAAAAGTGGGCTCCGCAGCCTCAGCGAGCCGCCACGGCGGCAGCGAGCACTTCGGAGGCGCGCCGGGCTTGATCGCGGGTCACGTCGAGATGCGTGACGGCGCGAACCGTGCGGGCCGCGAAGGCTCCGACCAGGACGCCCTTCTCTTTCGCTCGAGCCACGACGGTCGCGGCATCGGGCGCGCCGTCGGCCGTGCGGAAGATCACGATGTTGGACTGGACGGTCGCGAGATCAAGGCCGACGCCGCGCACGCCGACCAGGCCCTCCGCCAGGAGCCGCGCATTCGCGTGATCCTCCGTCAGGCGGGAGACGTTGTGATCGAGCGCATAGAGGCCGGCCGCCGCGATGATGCCGGACTGCCGCATCGCGCCGCCGAACATCCGCCGAACCCGAACGGCCCGGTCGATATCCGCCTTGCGCCCCGCGATCAGGCTGCCGACGGGGCAGCCGAGCCCCTTGGAGAGCGCGACGGAGACAAGATCCGCGGGCACCGCGAGCTCGGCCAGGGACTGGCCGGTTGCCGCCGCCGCATTGAATAGCCGCGCGCCGTCGAGATAAGTGCCCACACCGAGCTTGCGGGCGGCGGCGCAGATGGCGATCACCTCGGCTTGCGGAAACACCACGCCGCCGCCCCGATTGTGCGTGTTCTCGATCGTCACCAGCGTGGTCGGCGGGAAGATGATATGGCCCGGCGGCTTGTAAGCCGCCTGGAAGTCGGCGGCGGTGAAAAGGCCGCCGTGGCCGACGACCGTGAACTGCACGCCCGCATTCGCGGCGGCGGCGCCCGACTCGTGCCAGACGATGTGCGCCTCGTCGCTGACGATGACGTCGTCGCCCGGCCGGGTCAGCAGCTTGAGGCCGGTCTGGTTCGCCATGGTGCCGCTCGGCAGGAACAGCGCGGCCTCCTTGCCCAGGAGGCCCGCCACCCGCTCCTGCAGCCGGCGTACCGTGGGGTCCTCGCCATATTGATCGTCGCCAACCAGAGCGTCGGCCATCGCCTTGCGCATGCCCGGCGAGGGCAGGGTCACCGTATCCGAGCGAAGATCGATGCGATCCATGATGAGTTCCTTCGACGCGATGCCGACCGGTGCGGCTCAGCCGGGCGACAGCACGTGAATGACGCGGCTCGCGATCATCTCCTTGGTCTTGGCGCCGTAGGCCGCCATGTGCGGAGCGGCGGCATGTGCCTTGAGGGTGTCGATGCTCTCCCACTTCTCCACCACGACGAAGGCATCGGGCCCGAGCTTGGTTTGGATGCTGCCGACACCCTCGGCATCGACGGCGGGGCCGTACTCGATACAGCCCTTCTCCGCACGGACCGCCGGAATGTTGGCATGAAAGAGCTTGAGGATCGCGTCGCGCATGCCGGGCTTGGCAGTGATGATGGCGAGGACGTGGATCATGTCGATTGCTCCCTTGGTGCGAGGCGGCGTTCGATCGCTCAGGGCGAGGCCAAATGCGCCATGGCGGCATCGACGCCGCCCTTGCCGTGCGGCACGCCCATGATCCCGAGGGTCATCTCCACGGCCGCGAGCGCGCCCAGCAGCATCGGTTCGTTGAGATCGCCCATGTGGCCGATGCGGAACACGCGGCCCTTCAGCCGGTCCAACCCGCCGCCGAGCGAGACGTTGAAGCGGTCGAGACAGGTCTGGCGAAAGGCATCGGCGTCGTGCCCTTCGGGAAGCTGAACGGCGGTCACGGAATCCGATTCGACGCGCGGGTCCGAGGCGAAGATCTCGGGCCCGTTGTTCTGCCGCCAGGCGCGCACCGCACGCCGGGTCGCCTCGGCGAGGCGATGATGGCGCGCAAACAGGGCCTCGAGCCCCTCCTCCAGAATCATGCGCAGCGCTTCCTGCAGTCCGAAATAAAGGTGGACGGGCGCGGTGCCGGGATAGCTGGTCTGGTCGAGCCCGGTCATGAACCGGCGCCAATCCCAGTAGATCCGCGGGAGCCGCGCGGTCTCGCTGGCCTTCAGAGCCTTCTTGCTGATGCCCGTGAAGGACATGCCGACCGGCAGCATCAGTCCCTTCTGCGAGCCGCCGACGACCACGTCCACCTGCCAGTCGTCCATGCGGAAGTCATAGCAGCCGAGCGACGAGATCACGTCCACGAGAAAGAGCGCAGGATGGCTGGCCCGGTCGATGGCGCGGCGGATCTCGGCGCAGCGGTTGGCAACCCCGGTCGAGGTCTCGTTGTGAACGAGAAGCACGGCCTTGAGCTCATGCGCGCGATCTTCTCGGAGGCGCTGCTCGACCGCCGCGGGATCGACGCCCGCGCGCCAGTCGCCCGGCAACGTCTCGGCGACGATGCCCAGCTCTTCGGCGAGCTTAGCCCAATTGAGAGAGAAGTATCCGGACTCGAGGACCAGCACCTTGTCGCCGGGCGAGAACACGTTGACCAGCGCCGCCTCCCATGCGCCGTGGCCAGTCGCGGCATAGGCCAGGACCGCCTGCCGGGTGCGGAATACCTGCCGCAGGCCTTCCGTGCATTCGGCGGCGATGGCCTTGAAGTCCGCGCCCATGAAATCGATCGCGGGACGGTCCATCGCCCGCATGATCCGCTCGGGAATATTGGTGGGCCCGGGATTCTGGAAGAACTGACGCCCGCGCGTGACGGTCATGGGAGAGCCCCTCGGATCCAAGGTCGGCGATTGCCGCAAGGCAGCATTAAGCCGGGGGATCGACTGGAATGGAATGGCGAATTGCGCCGGGCTCCCATGTGCGCGCCCGCGCCCGCTCAAGCCCTCAAATACCTGGATTTTCCAAACGGAACGCGGCGAAATCGCCCGGCCTGCTAGCGTTGACCGGACCGCTGGCGCTGCTCGTCTATGAGCTCACGCACCTTGCGCTGCTCCCAATCGCGCGACGACCACGGGAGGAGCTCATAGGTATAGGCGGCATGCAGTCCCGCGAGCAGTCCCCAGCCGATGAGCACCTTGTAGAACCAGACCTCGCCCGGTGTTGATACATCGATCAACAGCAGGGCGACGTTCGCGAAAACAAAGAGCGTCAGATGCGAGTAGAGGAGGCGCAGGCTCTTGACCTTTCGCCATGCCCACTGCTCCAGCTCGACCTCGCGGGCAGCCTCGCGGACGCCGACGCCAGGACGCAGCTCGATCGGCTCGCTGGCACCGCCCTTAACCTTTTGCGTGCTCGTCTGGGTCTCCATGGCTAGGCGGGCGTACCCTGCCGGCTCGTTCAGATATAGCACGTCCTCGGATACCGACAACCGAGGCCTCCCGCTTTTCGCAAGAGCGCGGCGCGCTTGCCTATCGCATGGGCAATGTCATCGGAAAGATCTCATCGAGCGGACGCCGGGCGTAGTCGGCCTCCGAGACCCGGGCCAGAGCGGATCGCTGACCCCGGCTCATCGCCTCGGTCACGGCGCGAACGTCGATCGTTTTCACTTGGCCGTCGGCCACGACCTGGCGGCCATCGACGAAGACATCGACAACGGGGCGATCGAGCCCGCTGAACACCAGGCTCTTCAGGGGATCGCGGACGGGCTGCAGGCTCGGATGTTGGAGATCGACCAGCGACAGGTCGGCCTTGCAGCCCGGCGCAAGGCGGCCTAGGTCGTTGCGCAGCAGCGCCTTGGCGCCGCCCACGGTCGCGGCATGGAACACGTCCGCGAGGCTGGTCGCCTCGACGTTCTCCGCCGCGACTTTGCAGAGCACGGTGGCCCAGCGCATCTCGTCGATGAAATTGTGCGGAAAGGTGTCGGTGCCGAGCCCGATGTTGATGCCGAGGCGCCGGTACTTGCCGAAATCCTGCAGCAGGATGCCGCGCCGGGCGAAGATGTTCGGGCAGTGCGCGACCGAAGCGCCGGAGCGCGCCATGCGCTCGAGGTCGCCTTTGCGCGGCCAGCGGATCCAACTGTGCTCGTCCACGAATATGCAGTGGGCGATGATTGCGCCGCCGTAGAGAACGCCGATATCGTCGAGCCACTCGAGCGGGGTCTTGCCGTGACGCGCGGTCATCTCGCGGAACTCGACCACGCTCTGGGACGCGTGGATCTGCAGAGGTGCGTTGCGGATCTTGGCGGCCTCGACGCTGGCCTGCAGCAGCTCCGCGGTGCAGGTATCCACCTGAGCTGGCGCCAGCATGCCGAAGAGCCGGCCGCTCTCGTGCCGCGCGGCGCTGTCGATCACGCTCAGCGCCTCCGTCATGGCCTCGCGCCCCGCCGCCTCGTTCCACTCATATTGAACACGGTGCCCGTTCGGCGTGAACCAGCGCGCCGAGCGATAGGAGGGCGCGAGGCAGGCGCGGATGCCGCTGCCCGCGAGATCCTCGATCCAGCCGGACCGCGCCGCGGAATAATCCGTGAAGGTGGTGACGCCGCTCTTGAGGAGCTCCGACACCGCGAACAGTGCCGCGGCGCGGCGGGCGTCCTCATCGGGCCGGACCAGCAGCATGAACTCGTAGAGCGAGCTCATGCCGAGCCGAGGCGAGCCGCGCTCCTCCATCAGTCCGCGGTTGAAGGGCTCGCTGGCGGGATGGGAATGGATGTTCACCAGGCCCGGCATCACCATGCGGCCGCACCCGCTGATCTCCCGATCGGCGGGGCCGCTGTAGCCTCGACCGACAAAGGCGAGGCGGTCGCCGCTGAAGACGACGTCGCCGTCGCGGAGATACTCGTGCCTGCTTTCGGTCTCGTTCCAGGCGACAACCCAATCCGCATGCTTGATGACGGTCCTGCTCATGAGGTCCCTCGAGGCCGGTGTTGCATCGGGAGTGTTATGTTGCATCAATCGGCTTTCCGAGCCAGTCCCGATCGAGAAAGACCAGCCCCATGAGCCCTCCGACCTTCCACATGATCCCCGGCGCGCCGACCCCGGTTGCCCCCTTCAGCCATGCCGTCGAGACCGACGGCTGGCTGTTCGTGACCGGACAAATGCCGACCTGGCCCGAGGATGATTCCAAAACGCTGCCGGAGGGCATCGAGGCGCAGACCCGGCGCGTCATGGACAATCTCATCCTGGTGCTGAGGGGCGCCGGCTATCATCTCGCCCATGTGGTCTCGGTGCGGATCTACTTGACGGATTTCAAGGGGCACTACGCTCCCATGAACGAGGTTTACCGAAGCTATTTCCCGCCGGGCCGGCTGCCGGCGCGCACCTGCGTCGGCGTCACCGCGCTCGCGCGCGATGCCTTGGTGGAGATCGACCTGGTTGCGCGGAAATAGCGTATTGTCGGGGGGAGCCGGAGTTGGAGGGAGCATGCGGGACTACGTCAACGAGCTGATGCGGCGTGGCGAGGTGCGCGTGGTCGAGCGCGAGGTGGATCCGCGCCACGAGCTCGCGGCGGTGACCAAACTGTCGCAAGCGGAGAGCGAGCAGCCAATCCTGTTCCGGCGCGTGAAGGGATCGCGCTTTCCGGTGGCGACCAACCTCTACGGCAGCCGCCAGCGACTTTGCGAGATGATCGGCGCCGCGGACGACCACTTCCCGCGGCGCTGGCTCGAGCTCAAAGCCGGCATGAAACCGAGCGCGAGCGAGTTCCTGAGATCGGTTGCGGCTCCCAATGACCTTAGGGACGGCCGCATCTCCGACCTGCCGCAGATCACCTATTGGGAACGCGACGCGGGGCCTTATTTCACCGCCGCCATCTTCCTCGCGAAGGAGCCGGACACCGGCGTCGCCAATTTGTCTTTCCACCGCTCCATGGTCGTGAGCGACGACGAGCTCCGCATCCGGCTCGGCACCACCCATGATCTCACGCGCTATCAGAAGAAAGCCGAGGAGCGCGGCGAATCGCTGCCGGCGGCGCTGCTCATCGGCACCGCGCCCGACATCTTCCTGGCGGCGGCGGCCTCGCTGCCCTACGAGACCGACGAGCTCTCGGCGGCGGCGCAGATCCGCGGCCGGCCGGTGGAGATGCGCCCCTGCAAGACCATCGACCTCATGGTGCCCGCCGACACCGAGTTCGTCATCGAGGGCGAGATCCTTCCCAACGTGCGGAGGCCCGAAGGACCCTTCGGCGAATTCCTCGGCTATTACGTCCCGCAAGGCGACAATCACGTCTTCCGAGTGACCCACGTGAGCTACCGCGAGGACGCCATCTTCCACGGCCTGCTCTGCGGCTCGCCCGAGGACATCGTGCTCCTGCAGGAGGCGACCGCCGCGCGCGTCTACGAGCACCTCGTGCACCAGGTGCCCGGTATCAAGCGCGTCGCCATCCACTCGCCGATGCAATGCACGGTCGTGAGCATCGGCCAGCAATACGACGGTCACGCGCGCCACGTGGCGCTGGCGGCGGTTGGCTCGCATATGGACTACAACAAGTCCGTGATCGTCGTGGACGACGACGTCGACGTCTACGACATGAACGACGTCTGGTGGGCGTTCATAACCCGCGGCCGCGCCGACACGCGCGTCACCGTGATATCAGACGTACCAGGCTTTTATCGAGACCCCGAGCGCGACCACTGGGGCCGGCTCCTGATCGACGCCACCAAGCCACGGGGCCGCGAAGCGGAGTTCGAGCGCCGGCGCATTCCCGGCGAGGACCGCATCCGGCTCGAGGACTATTTCGCCGGCAAGCGCTGACGCGAGCCGGCTCTTCCCTCTTCGCACCATGTACCAGCTCCAGGCCCTCCTCACCAACATGCTCGAGCAGGGCTTCCTGTTCAGCTTTCTCGGACTCGGCGTGCTGCTGACGTTCCGATTCTTCCGATTCCCGGACCTGACCGCGGAAGGCAGCTATCCCTTGGGGGGTGCGGTCGCGGCGACGCTGCTCGTGAACGGCGCGAACCCTTTTCTCGCGACGGGCATCGCCGTTCTCGCCGGCGCCGCCGCCGGCATGGCGACCGCCCTCGTCCACACCAAGCTTCGGATCAACAACATCATCTCCGGCATCATCGTGATGACGGCGCTTTACACGGTGAATCTTCGCGTGATGGGCCGCGCGAACGTATCGCTGCTCAACGCCTCGTCGATCGTGGCCGAGGTCGCGAAATCGCTTCAGGTGCTCGGTATTCCCGCGCGAGAGGATGCGCTCCTCACCATCGCGGTGACGGCGCTGCTGATAGCGCTGGTCGGGCTCGCGCTCGTCGCCTTCCTGCATACGGACCTCGGCCTCGCGATCCGCGCCACCGGAGAGAACGAGACCATGATCCGCAGCCTCGGCGTCAACACCGACACCACCAAGCTGATCGGGCTCGCGATCTCGAACGGCGCGATCGCGCTCTCAGGCGCGCTGGTCGCGCAGAACCACGGCTTCGCCGATATCGGCATGGGCATCGGGATCCTCGTCACGGGGGCGGCGGCGGTGCTGATCGGCGAGGCGATCTTCGGCGATCGCTCGATCGAGCGCTGGGTGATCTCGGCCGTCGTGGGCGTGCTGATCTATCGGTTGCTGGTGGCGCTCGCCTTGCGGGTGGGCTTCGAGCCGGTCGACCTGCGCCTCATCACGGCGGCGCTATTGCTGGGCGCGCTCGCAGTGCCGCAGCTGCGCGGCCGTATTCTCGGCAAGTGACGCGATGCTGACTCTGCGCGACATCGGCAAGACGTTCCTGAAGGGCACGCCGAACCAGATGACGGCGATCAACCGCCTGAGCCTCGAGGTGCGCGAGGGCGATTTCATCACCGTGATCGGCTCCAACGGCGCGGGAAAATCGACCCTGCTGAGGATCATCAGTGGCCTGATCGAGCCCGATGCGGGCAGTGTCGAACTCGATGGCCGCGACATCACGAGGCTGCCGGTCTGGCGCCGGGCCGCCGTGGTGGGCCGCATCGCGCAAGACCCGCAGGAGAGCACCTGCGCGGTCATGACCATCGCCGAGAACCTCGCCATGGCGGCGAAGCGCGGCCAACGGCGCGGCTTGCGGCGGGCCGTGACGCCGGCACTCGCCGAGCGCTTCCGCGCGGCGCTCGCGCAAGTGGGGCTCGGCCTGGAAGGCCGGCTCGACGTCCGCATTGGCACGCTCTCCGGCGGTCAGCGGCAGGCGGTAGCGCTCCTGATGGCGACGCTGGCGCGGCCGCGCCTGCTGCTGCTGGACGAGCACCTCGCGAACCTCGACCCCAAGACCGGCGATGCCGTGATGCAGATGACCGCGCGGCTGATCGAATCCTCGCACCTCGCCACCATCATGGTGACACACAACATGCAGGAGGCGATCCGATGGGGAAATCGGCTCGTCATGATGCACGAGGGGCGGATCATCCTCGACGTCGAGGGCTCCGCGAAGGCCGCGCTCACGGTTGCGGGCCTGGTGGACAAATTTCACGAAGCGAGCCGAGGTGACCTTATCGACGACCGCATGCTTTTGACGTCCTAGTGCGGAAGGACCTACCATCGACCCGCGCTCGGCGCGTGGGGTCTATGCCGAACGACCAACGGGAGGGTTTTTCATGATCGCAAGCAGGGGACCGATTCCGGGCAGACGGGTGTTTGTGCTCGCGGCCGCCCTTCTCGCGGGCGGACTGGCGCCGGCGCTGGGGCAGCAGGCGACGGAGCCGCAGCCGGGCCGCACCTACCACGTGGGATTCTCGCAGATCGTCGATCATCCCGCCCTCAACGAGACCCGGCGCGGGCTCATCGACGGGCTCGCCAGGGCCGGCTTCGTCCAAGGCAAGAACCTGGTTTTCGAAATTCAGATCGCGCAGGGCGACGTCGCCAACGCCCGCAACATCGCGGAGAAGTTCCTGGCCGACAAAGTCGACATGATGGCGGTCTGCACCACGCCCAACACCCAGGCCGCGATCAAGGTGGCGCAAGGCACGAGCGTGCCAGTGGTGTTCGGCTGCGTCACCAACCCCGTCGAAGCCGGCATCCTGAAGTCCCTGGATCAGCCGACCGGCACCAACGTCACGGGCATCTTCGGCATTCCGCCGGTCGCGCAGATGTTCGACATTATGCTGCAGATCAAGCCGGGCATTAAAGCGATCGGCACCATCTACAACGCCGCTGAGTCGAATTCGAACGTGATCAACCGGCTCGCCAAGGCGGAGGCGGAAAAGCGCGGCTTGACCTGGACCGAGGTCCAGGTCGCCTCCAGCGCCGAGGTGAAGAACGCCGTCGACTCGCTGGTCGTCAAGGTCGACACAATACTGACGGGGCAGGACAACACGGTCTCATCGGCCTTCGACGCCCTGGTGAAGACCTCGCGCGACAACAAGATCGCGCTGTTCTCACTGGATACCGCGACGGTCGAACGCGGCGCCATCGCGTCTTACGCGCAGGACCAGTATCAGACCGGCATGGACTGGGCGAACGACATCGCCGTGCCGGTGCTGCTGGGCCGCGATCCCGGCACTCTCGTGCCGGCGCGCTACCGCCGCTGGGTCCTTTACCTCAACACCGCGGCCGCCGCCGCGATGGGCGTCACCGTGCCACCACAGCTGGTGCAGACGGCAGGCAAGGTGTTCGACAAGTAGACGCCACGGCCGTCTCGGGCTCGCTCAACGCGAACCCTTTTTTGCGCATCAATAGCCCAGCTTCGTATCCACGACATTGTTGAGCGGACGGCCCGCGAGGAAGCGCTTCAGGTTGTCGAAGAAAATGTCGAGGCAGCGCGCGACGTAGACGCTCTCGTCGTCGACGGCGCAGTGCGGGCTCATGATCAGATTGGGCGTCGACCACAGCGGAGAGTCCACGGGCAAGGGCTCTTCGTAGAAGACGTCGAGCACCGCGCCCGAGAGCTCGCCGTTGCGGAGCTTCGCCATGAGGGCGTCGTAGTCCATCACGCGCCCGCGGCCGAGGTTGACCACGCCGGCATGCTTCGGCAGCAGATCGAGCTCGGCTCGGCCGACGAGGCCGTTGGTCTCGGGCGTCAGCGGCAAGGTCGCCAGCACGAAATCCGCCTTCGGCAGCACCTGCGCCAATTGCTTGGTGCGGACCATGCGATCGACCGACTTGTGCGGCTTGCCGCTGCGGGTGACCCCGAGCACGCGCATGCCGAAGCGCTTGGCGAGGCGCGCCACCTCGCCGCCGATCGCGCCGACGCCGAGCAGGACCAGCGTCTTGCCCTTGAGCGGCGTGGTGTGGATCTGCTCCCAGCGAGCGGCTTGCTGATTGGTGACGAAAGCGGGCACCCGGCTGTTCAGCATGAGCACGGCCGTCATGCCGTACTCGCCGCCTCTAGGACCGTGAACGCCGCTCGCATTGGTGAGCGTGACGTCGCCGGGGATGAGAGGCGCGAGCTTCTCTACCCCGGCGCTGCAGGACTGGATCCAGCGCAGCTTCGGCGCCCGCGCCTTGAGCCCAGCAAGGTCGATATTGCCCGAGAGCAGCAGCACGTCGGTCTCCGAGAGCGACGCCTCGAGGACGGCGGGATCGTCGCCATAGACGAGCTCGATGCGCGACAACAGGCCGGGAAATTTCTTGGCGGCTGCACGGATTCGGGCGGGTGTGACGAGCTGCGACTCCACGATCGAGCTGCTGTGCGTGACGTGCACGCGAGGTTTGCGCGACGGTTTGCTACTAGTTCTTGCCATGTTGCCCCCGAGGCGAATGAGCGGTGGATCACGGCACCTGTTTGCGGGTGCCCGAGGCCGATAGTAGCGTGATGGGCCGCCACCTCAAGTCTGGAGCCTCGCTCATGAGCAGCTCGAACTCCCGCCCACCCGGCCCGCCGCGGTCGCGCCGCTGGATCGAGCAGCGATGGCTCATCGACAATGTCATCCGGGCCAACGGCATCGACTGGGACCAGCCGCGCTCGGATTATTTGAGCGCACCTTGCGGCGTGGAGGCCACGGCGGATTTCGCCGCGATCCGGCTGCGCGTCCGGAAATTCGCGGACGCCTCGCCCGCCTTCGAGGCGACGGCCCGGCGCCGCGAGGCGAAGGCGCGCGCCGCCGAGGCCGCGGGGGAGCTGGTGACGGCACGCGAAAACTTCTTCATGGCGGCGGTGCACTGGGCCGCCGCGCAGTGGCCGATCGATGAGAACAACGCGCAGAATCTCGCCTATAACGAGCGAAAGCGCGCGTGCTACACGAGCTATGCGGGCTTGGCCGATCATCGCGTCGAGGCGGCCTGGATCCCGTTCCGCGGCAAGGCGCTGCCGGCGTGGCTGCATCTGCCGCCGGGTTACACCGGCGGCCGGATCCCCGCGGTGATCTCGATTCCCGGCATGGACAGCTTCAAGGAGATCAACGTCGCGCTCTACGGCGATCGCTGGCTCAGCCGCGGCATGGCCGTGCTCGCCATCGACGGTCCCGGCCAATACGAGAGCGCGGTGCTGGGTATTCCCGTGAGCGTGCCGGCCTGGGCCGAGGCGGGGCCGGCGGTCATGGGCTGGCTCGCGGCGCGGCCGGAGATCGACCCCGAGCGCGTCGGCGTCGCCGGCGTGAGCTTTGGCTCGCTGTTCGCGACCATCGCCGCAGGCTCCGAGCCGCGCTTTCGCGCCTGCGCGGTGTCACACACCAATTTCGAGCCGGGCTGCCACACGATCTTCGAGGAGGCCTCACCGACCTTCAAGCAGCGGTTCATGTACATGGCGGGCATTTCCGACGAACCCGCCTTCGACGAGTTCCGCAAGACGCTCGGCTGGCAAGGCTTCGCGGAGAAGATTCGCATGCCCTATCTCTGCCTCGCCGGCGAGGCCGACGAGCTGAGCCCGATGGTGCACACGGAGCGATTGATCGCGGCACTTTCGGGGCCGAAGCGCCTGGTGGTCTATCAGGACTCGCGCCACGCCGTCGGTGGCGTCTCTGCCACCAACCTCGGCCCCTACCCGCCGACCCTCATGGCCGATTGGATGGCCGCGCGCCTTGCCGGCACGGCGTTCCCCAGCGAGCGCTGGTATGTCGACGCGGCTGGGCGGGTGACGAAGACGGTACTCTAAGCGGGTTCGGTCGGCGCAAAAAAGGGCGCCGTGCGTCCTTCGACGCGGGCCTATCGGCCCTTGCTCAGGATGAGGGGCATGAGTTGTGCCACCCCAAGTCCTCATCCTGAGCAAGCGAGCGAAGCGAACGCGTCGAAGGACGCACCTTCACCTCGCAGTGCTAATCGGCCGCCTCGAAATTCCGGCCGAAATCCTCCGGCACCGGCGGACCCCAGCGGTAGAGGGCGTCCTCGGCGACCTGGTCCAGAGCCTTCCAGCTGCCGTCGCCGGGGATCTGGTCGATGTCGCAGAAATATTCGGCCATGCTGTTCCAGGGATCCCGGAGATAATGGAAGAAGTTGGAGCCGATCACGTGGCGGCCGAAGCCCCAGCCGTTCTTGTAACCTGCGCCGAGCAGGGTCTGCGCGCCGAGGCCGATCTCGTCGACCGAGCCCACCTCAAAGCTCGCATGATGGAATCCCGCTCTCTGGTCCTTCAGCAGCGCCACCACGTGATGGTCGCCGCCGACGGGCAAGTGCATGAAGGCGATGATGCCGGGCACCCGGTCGGAGAGGCGCATGCCGAGCACGCTCGTGTAGAACGCGATGGTGCCGTCGAGATCGGGCGTGTGCAGGAGCACGTGGCCCAGGCGATGCGGCCGAACCTGGTGGCCGGGCGGACACCCGCGGCCCCGGCGATCGTAGTGACCGGGGACGTTCATGGTCACGGGATCGCTCGAGCGCCACGGTTTCGGCTGCTCGAGACGGATGTTGATCGCGTTCCCATTGGGATCCCGGAGCCAGAACCCGCCGCCGAAGGCATTGTGCGGCGCATCGATCTCGGCGACGCCGCGGTCCTTCATCTTGGCGCGGACTTCGGCCAGGCCGCGCTCATCGGTTCCGAAGCGGAGATGATTGAGCCGCTTCTTGCGGCCCTCGACCAGGAACACCTGGTCCTGGTCCCGCCCCTCGCACCGAAACGCCAGCGCGTTGTCGCGCTCAGCCGGCAGCAGGCCAAAGGTCATGTAGAAGCGCCGCCCGGCCTCGAGGTCGGGCACGGTGAGGGCATAGGCGAGGAGCGACTGAACGGCCATGGTGATCTCCGATCGGACTGCCGGTTTCCAATGGTCGGACATTTTCGCCAGGAGAACAAGCTGACCACCGGTGCCATCGGCCATGACGGCATGCTGAAGGGCGGGTAGTCTAGGAGACGCCCCGTGGGAGATGGCCAATGCGTATCGGTGTCGAGCCGTTGAGCCTCCACCAGCTTCGCGGGTTCACCCGCTCGGGAGAACGGTTGGAGCTGGCCCCCCGCCGCCGCGGTGCGGTCGAGCGCGCGGCGCAGGCGGTGGACGCGATCGTTGCGAAAGGCGAGACGGTTTACGGCGTCAACACCGGGTTCGGCCTGCTCGCGAGAACCTCGGTCTCCGCGGACAATCTCAAGGCGCTGCAGCGAAACCTCGTGCTGTCGCACAGCGCGGGGACCGGCCCGCTGCTCGACGACACGACGGTGCGGCTGATCCTGGCGCTGAAGATCGCGGCGCTCGCACAGGGCTATTCGGGCGTGCGCTGGAGCCTGATCGAGGCGATGCTCCGGTTGGTCGAGGCCGAGGTCTATCCCTGCGTGCCCGCGAAGGGCTCCGTGGGCGCTTCTGGTGATCTGGCGCCGCTTGCCCACTTGTCGGCGGCGCTTATCGGCGTCGGCGAGGTGCGCCATCGCGGCGAGATCCTGCCAGCGACCGAGGGATTGCGCCGCGCGGGCCTCTCGCCGGTCGAGCTCGGGCCCAAGGAAGGCCTGGCGCTGCTCAACGGCACGCAAGTCTCGACCGCGCTGGCGCTGGTGGGGCTGTTCGCGATCGAGGACGCCTTCGCGGCGGCACTGGTCGCGGGCGCGCTCTCCGTCGATGCCGCCAAGGGCTCGGACACACCCTTCGATCCGCGCATCCACGCGATCCGCGGGCATCCCGGCCAAGCCGCGGTCGCCGCCATATACCGGAGCCTCCTGAAGGGCAGTGCTATCCGGGCCTCGCACCTGCACTGCAATCGCGTGCAGGACCCCTACTCGCTGCGCTGCCAGCCGCAGGTGATGGGTGCATGCCTCGATCATCTTCGGTTTGCCGCCGAGGTGATCGTGCGCGAGGCGAACGCGGTCTCCGACAACCCGCTGGTGTTCGCCGACACCGGCGAGGTGCTCTCCGGCGGTAATTTCCACGCTGAGCCCGTCGCGATGGCGGCCGACGTGCTGGCGCTGGTGGCGGCGGAGATCGGCGCGCTCTCGGAGCGGCGGATCGCGCTGCTGATCGATCATACGATCTCCGAGCTGCCGGCTTTCCTGGTGCGAGAGGGCGGACTCAATTCCGGCTTCATGATCGCGCAGGTGACCGCCGCGGCGCTCGCCTCCGAGAACAAGTCGCTGGCGCATCCCGCGAGCGTCGACAGCCTGCCCACCTCGGCAAACCAGGAAGATCACGTCTCCATGGCGACCTTCGCGGCACGAAGGCTCGGCGAGATGGCCGACAATACCGCGGGGATCGTCGCGATCGAGCTGCTGGCGGCGGCGCAAGGCATCGAGTTCCATGCGCCGCTGGAGACCTCGGCGACGCTCGCGGAGGCGAAGTTGCTCATTCGCGCGGCCGTGCCGCCCTACGACCGCGACCGTTCCTTCGCGCCCGATATCGCCGCGGCGAAGCGGCTGATCGCGGACGGCGCGCTCGCGCGATTCATTCCGTCCGAGACGCTGCCGAGCTTCGGCAGTTGAGACAATTTTGAGTCGATCGCGGCCGTGGCAACTCAGGGCTGCGCCGAAGCAGGCTCGACCGCAGGCGCAAAACCTGAATATCATGGCGCACGCAAAATAGAGCGGTGTCGGCGATGGCCAGGAATTCCAATCCCTACCTCGCGCTCGGCGTGCGTCCGATCATCAATTGCTGCGCGGTGCGCACGCTTTATGGCGGCAGCCTCATGCTGCCGCAGGTGAAGGAAGCCATGGCCGAGGCCTCGCGCCAGTTCGTCAATCTCGACGAGCTCATGGAGGCCGCGGGCCAGCGGCTTGCGGAATTGACGCAGGCGGAATGGGGCATGGTCACCTGCGGGAGCGCCGCCGCGATGGCGCTCGCGACCGCCGCCTGCATCGCCGGCAACGATCCCGTGAAGATGCTGCGCCTGCCCTTCACCGACGGCATGGTCAATCGCGTAATCATGCTGCGCAACCAGCGTTTCGCCTACGATCAGGCGATCCGCATGGCGGGCGCGCATGTGGTGGAGGTCGGCACCCGCGCCGAGCTCGATGCCGCGCTCGCCGAGCCCGTCGCCATGATCGCGGTGCTCGGCAATCAGGAAGCGAACGCGACCGTGCATCTCGAGGAGCTGGTGGCGGCGGCGCGGCCGCGCGGCATTCCCGTGATGGTGGACGCGGCCTCGGAGCAAATCGAACGGCCGGTCCCTTACCTCGCGCGGGGCGCCGATCTCGCCATCTACAGCGGCGGCAAGTATCTGCGGGGACCGCAGACCAGCGGGCTGTTGCTGGGCTCGAAGGCGCTGATCCAGGCCGCGTGGCGCAACGCCTCGCCGCATCAGTCGCTGGGGCGGCCGATGAAGGTGTCCAAGGAAGACGTGATCGGCTGCCTTGCCGCCGTCGAATACTGGTTCGAGACGCGCGACCCCGCGGCGGAGCTGCGGCGCTGGCGCGCGGACCTGCAGACCATCGCCGACCGGGTCGCGCGTATCACGGACGCCGTCACCGAGGTGATCGAGCCCGCGGGTGTCGAGAGGGTGCCGAAGCTTCGGATTCTCTGGGACACGAAGCGGATTCCGATCGACGGCGATGGGATGCAGCGGAGGCTGATCGAGGGCGCGCCCCGCATCATGCTCGACGACACCGCGACGACGGCCGACGCGATCGTCATCGACCCGTTCGCGCTGCAGCCCGGCGAGGCCGAGGCCGTGGGCGTGGCGATCTCCTTGGCCTTCACGCATGCGAGCCGGGAGAAGCCGATGACCGAGCCGCCGGTCGCCGCCGAGATCGCGGGAGAATGGGATCTGCGGGTCAAGTTCCTCCGCGGCGAGCGGGCGCATCGCCTGTCGATCGAGCAGCGCGGCAGCGAGATCTCCGGACATCAGCAGTCGCCGGATTTCGACAGCCCGGTCGTCGGGCGCCTGACGCCGGACGGCATCGATTTCTCGTTCGACTACCGCTACGAAGGCAGCCGCATCTCCTACCGCTTCCTGGGCCAAGCGAAGGACCGGACCATGACCGGCACCGTCGTCCTCGGCGCGGTCACGGACTTCCATCAAGGCAGCGCGAACTTGAGTCAGTTCGGCACGGGGGACTGGCGTGCAAGCCGGGTCACCGCATCACAGCCGGGGCTGATATGAAGATCGCATCCCTTCGAACGCGTATCGTCGAGCTGCCGGCGGACGAGCCGCTGGCGGACGCGCCGGACAACCCACAGGGCAAGCGGCCATTCGTGACCTTGGAGCTCTGCACCGACGGCGGCGTCGAGGGCTTGGGCGTCACGTTCTTCGGCGGCGCGCTCACTGCCTCCCTCAAGCGTGCGGTGGACGACCTCGGCGGGCTGATCGTGGGCGACGATCCGCTGCGCCCCGAGGCGATCGCGCAGAAGCTCAAGGACGCCACGGGCTATGCGGGTCCCGCGGGCGTCTTCACGCTGGCGCTCTCCGCCATCGACATGGCGCTTTGGGATATCAAGGCGAAGGTGGCGAACCTTCCGCTCTGGAAGCTACTCGGCGGCGCGCGAGAGCGCGTCCCGACCTATGCCAGCGGCGCGCTCATGCGTGGGCTCCCGCTCGATCGCGCCGCGGCCGCGGGGCGCCGGCTGGTCGAGACGGGCTTCCGCCAGGTAAAGATGCAGCTGGCGCTGCCGGGCGAGACGTCGCCCGAGCGCGAGATCGAGCGTGCCCGGGTCATTCGCGAGAGCGTCGGTCCCGACGTGACTTTGATGGTCGATATCAATCAGCGCTGGCGTCCCGAGCAGGCCGCGGATATCGGCCGGAGGCTTGAAAGCTTCAACCTGGGGTGGCTCGAGGACGTGACCGTAGCCGACGATTTCGCCGGCCTCGCGCGCGTGGCCGCCGCGCTCTCGACGCCGGTCACAGGCGGCGAGTACCTCTGGGGCATCGCACCGTTCCGGCACATGCTGGAGGCGCGCTCGGTCGATATCGTGATGATCGATCTCGTGCGCGTCGGCGGCATCACGCAATGGCTCAAGGTCGCGGGAATGGCCGAGGCCTTCAACCTGCCCGTGGTGAGCCATCTCATTCCGGAAGTGCACGTGCACCTCATCGGCGCGATCCCGAACGGCCTCACGGTCGAGTACATGCCATGGCTGATGCGGCTCTTCGAGGAGGTGCCGCGGCCCGTCAAGGGCGAGCTCGCGATGCCGTCCGTGCCCGGCCTCGGCCTCAAGTTCGACCAAGCCGCGCTCAAGCGGTTTGCGGTCGCATGAGCCTCCCATGAGCATCCGAGACAAGGCTTATATCGCCGGGATTTTCGAGCACCCCACGCGCAAGGCCGACGACAAATCGCTGGCGCAGCTGCACGCCGAGGTCGCCAAGGGCGCACTCGAGGACGCCGGTCTCGCCAAGCAGGACGTAGACGGATATTTCTGCGCCGGAGACGCGCCGGGGCTCGGTCCGCTGTCGATGGTGGATTACCTCGGGCTCAAGGTCCGCCACATGGATTCGACCGACACCGGCGGATCCTCTTATATCCTGCATGTCGGCCACGCCGCGGAGGCGATCGCCGCGGGGAAATGCCGGGTGGCGTTGATCACGCTGGCGGGGCGGCCGCGCGCGATGGGACAAGCGACGGGCACGCAACCGCGCAATCTCGGCATGGCCACGCCCGACGCGGCGTTCGAGTTTCCCTACGGCCCCACCACCGCCAACATGTACGCGATGGTCGCCATGCGGCACATGCACGAGTTCGGCACCACCAGCGAGCAGCTCGCTTGGATCAAGGTCGCGGCTTCTCATCACGCGCAACACAACCCGCACGCCATGTTGCGTGAGGTCGTGACGGTCGAGGAGGTCGTGAATTCGCCGATGATCTCCGATCCGCTGCATCGGCTCGACTGCTGCGTGATCAGCGACGGCGGCGGCGCCATCATCGTGGCGCATCCCGACGTCGCCAAGAGCCTGAAGCGCCCGCGCGTCAAAGTACGCGGCGCCGGCGAGGCACCGAAGCACCAGATGGGCGGGCGCATCGACTTGACGTACTCCGGCGCCGCCTGGTCGGGACCGGCGGCCTTCGCGGAAGCCGGCGTCACCCCGACGGATATCAAGTACGCCTCGATCTACGACAGCTTCACCATCACGGTGCTCATGCAGCTCGAGGATTTGGGATTCTGCGAAAAAGGCAAGGGCGGGCGGTTCGTCTCCGACGGGAACCTGATCTCCGGCGTCGGCACGCTGCCCTTCAACACCGACGGCGGCGGGCTCTGCAACAACCATCCCTCCAACCGCGGCGGGCTCACCAAGGTGCTCGAGGCCGTGCGCCAGCTCCGCGGCGAAGCGCACCCGAAGGTGCAAGTCAGGAATTGCGACCTCGCGATCGCTCATGGCACCGGCGGCCAGCTGGGTAGCCGGCACGGGAGCGCCACCGTCATCCTGGAGCGGGAGTGACCATGGCCATCACCCAAGACCGCAAGCTCCCCCCACCAGAGCCCAACCCCGAGACCCAGCCGTTCTGGGATGCCGCGGCCCGCGGACAGCTGCTCCTCAAGCGCTGTGCGGCCTGCGGCGAGCGCCACTATTATCCGCGCGCGCTCTGCCCGTTCTGCTTCAGCGACAAGACCGAATGGGAGCCGGCCTCGGGCGCCGGCAAGATCTATTCCTTCAGCGTCATGCGGCGCGTGCCGGTGCCCTATGCCATCGCCTACGTGACCCTTGCCGAAGGCGTCACCATGCTCACGAACGTCGTCGATTGCGACCTCGGCAGGATCCGCATCGGCCAGGACGTGCGGCTGGTGTTCAAGCCCACCGACGGCGGCCCGCGGGTGCCGATGTTTACGCCGGTGTAGCGGCAGGTCGACGTCAGCCCGGGAATGGCGGCTTTGCGAGCGGCGTTGCCGGTATTTGGTTACCGGCGATGTCGACGACGTAATGGCCGCCCAGCAGAAAGTCGCGGTCGACTGGCCCATCACCGCGCACGTAGCCCATCACCACGGCGCGTCCGAGTTTCGCGCTGTAGCCGGCGGACGTGATTTCACCCACGGGTTTGCCGTCGCGCAGGATGCCTTCGCCACCCCAGGGAAAGGCGGCGGGATCGTCGAGCGCGAAGAGGCCGAGGCGTTTGGCCGGGCCGCGCTCTTGCTGACGCAGCAGCGCGTCACGGCCGATGAAATCGATGCCCTTGTCGGGTTTGACGGCATACATCAGTCCCGCCTCGAGCGGAGTCTCGTCGGGGCCAAGCTCGGCACCGAAGGCGCGCCGGCCCGCCTCGATGCGCAGTGCGTCGATCGCATAATAGCCGGCGTCCTTGAGTCCGAGCTCCGGTCCCGCGTCTGCAAGCGCGTCGTAGACGCTCGCGACGAATTCCGTGGGGACGTAGAGCTCGAAGCCGGGTCCGCCGACGTAGCTCATGCGGGCGGCGCGGACACGGGCGAAACCCAGGTCGATCTCCGCCGTGGCACCCGGCGACAGGGCGGACTCGGTGAGATCGTCGGGCGATACGCGCGCAAGCAGCGCCGGCGCCTGCGGGCCCATCAGGGAGAGCACCGACCAGGCCGAGGTCACGTCGGTGAGGATCGCGACCGCATCGCCGACGTGGCGGAGGATCCAATCGCGATCGCGGGTCGCCTGCGCGGTGCCGGTGATCAGGAGGAACGCTGTATCGCCGACCCGGATGACCGTAAGATCGCTCTCGAAGCCGGCGCGCGCGTTCAGCATGGCGGTATAGACCATGCGGCCCGCCGCCACGTCCAAATCGTTGGCGCAAAGGCGCTGCAGCACGGCGAGCGCATCGCGTCCTTGGAACAGCAGCTTCGCGAAGGAGGTCTGGTCGAAGATCGCGACATGCTCGCGGGCGGCGCGCTGCTCGTCGAGGCAGTACGGGAGCCAGGCGGGCCGGCCGTAGCTATAGGGAATCTCGCCGGCGCCGGGGGCGAAGTAATTGGCGCGCTCCCAGCCCATGCGCGCGCCGAACCTGGCACCCTTGGCCTCGAGCCGGTCGTAAAGCGGCGAGCGACGCAGCGGCCGGACCGATTTCAGCTCGTACCGTGGCCAGCGCATGGCGTAGTGCAGGCCGAGCGTCTCGACCGTGCGCTCGCGCAGATGCGCGCGGTTGCCGTGAAACCCCGCGAAGCGGCGGATGTCCACGTCCCAGAGATCGACGCTGGGCTCGCCACCAACGATCCATTCGGCCAGTAACCGGCCGGCGCCGCCCGCGTTGGCAATGCCGGCGGAGTTGAACCCGGCCGCGACGAAGAGGCCGCGGCAGTCCGGCGCCTCGCCCAGTATGAAATTGCCGTCGGGCGTGAAGCTCTCGGGACCGTTCAGGAGCTGGCGCACCTCCGCGGTCTCCAAGCACGGCGTACGATGGATCGCGGCCCGCATGAGCGGCTCGAACTGGTCCCAATCCTCCGGCAGTAGCTGGAACTCGAATCCCTCGGGAATGCCGCCCATGCCCCAGGGCTTCGCCACCGGCTCGAAGCCGCCCATGAGCAATCCGCCGACCTCCTCCTTGTAGTAGATGAAGCCGTCGGGGTCGCGCATCACCGGCAGGTCGGGCGTCACGTCCGGGATCCGCTTGGTCACGATGTAGAAGTGCTCGGCGGAGTGCAGCGGTACCGTGACACCGGCCTTGCGCCCGAGGTCGCGCGACCACTGGCCCGCGCAGAGCGCCACGGCCTCGCAGGCGATATTTCCCGCGGTCGTCTCGAGGCCGACCGCGCGGCCGTTCTTGTGCGCGAAGCCGGTGACCCGCACGCCTTCGCAGATCCGCGCGCCGCCGGCGCGCGCGCCTTTGGCAAGGGCCTGCGTGAGGTCCGCCGGGTTCGCCTTCCCGTCACCGGGCAGCCAGACGGCGGCCAGGAGGTCGTCGGTGCGCATGAGCGGCCAGAGCCGGCCGGCCTCCGCGGGCGAGATCAGCTCGATCTCCACGCCGAAGCTGCGGGCGCGCGCCACCGTGCGCTTGAGCTCGACGACGCGCTCGGGCGTGCTGGCCACATTGACGCTGCCGCACGCCTTCCAGCCCGTGGCCTGGCCAGTCTCCGCTTCCAGGGTCCGGTAGAGCTCGATGCCGTAGCGGCTCATTCGGGTCATGGTGCGGGTGGGCCGCATCTGGCCGACGAGGCCCGCAGCGTGCCAAGTGGTTCCGCTGGTGACCCGCCCCTGCTCCAGCACCAGCACGTCGCGCCGGCCAAGCTTCGTCAGATGATAGGCGAGGCTGCACCCGATGATGCCGCCCCCGACGATCACGATCTCGGCTTGCGCTGGCAGGTTGTCGGCCATGAATCCCCTGGAGCCCGATCTTACCTCCGACCGGCTCGCCGTCGATGACCTGCTTTCACTGGCCTAGCCAATGTGGCTATGACAAAGTGGTTACACGGTTTCAACAAGGGGGCTTTAGGTGAAAACCGAAGAACCGATCCGCATCCGCAGCCAAGCCGAGGCGCGGAGGCTCATCGAGAGCCGGGACATTCCCTATGTGAAGCTCGGCTTCACCGACATCGACGGCATCCTCCGCGGCAAGTACGTGAATCGCGCGAAATTTCTCTCGGCGCTCGAGAAGGGCTTCGGCTTCTGCGACGTGATCGTGGGCTGGGATAGCAACGACCACCTCTACGACAACGTGAAGTACACGGGCTGGCACACGGCCTACCCAGATGCGCCCGTGCGGGTGGTCCCGGAGACCGCGCGCCTGATCCCCTTCGAGCAAGACCTGCCGTTCTTTCTCTGCGAGCTGGCGCCGCCCGCCGAGGCGATCTGCCCTCGTGGGCTACTAAAGCGCGTGCTCAAGCGCGCGGAGGACATGGGCTTCCTCGCGTCGTCCGCCTTCGAATATGAGTTCTTCCTGTTCGAGGAGACGCCGCACTCGGTGCGCGAGAAGGGCTACCGCAACCTCAAGAACGTCACGCCTGGAAATTTCGGCTATTCCGTGCTGCGGAGCTCCGTTCTGGCGGAGCTCTATCACGACCTCCTCGATACCTGCCAGAAGATGGACATGGCGATCGAGGGCCTGCACACCGAGACCGGTGCGGGCGTCATCGAGGCCGCGATCGCCGTCGACGACGCGCTCCACGCCGCCGACAAGGCGGTGCTGTTCAAGACCTTCACCAAGGTCATGGCGCAACGGCGCGGACTGATGGCGACCTTCATGGCGAAGTGGTCGAACCAGTACCCGGGCCAGAGCGGTCATATCCACGTCTCGCTGCGGCGGACCGACGGCGGCTCCGCGTTTTACGAAGAGAGCGCGCCCCATCACATGAGCGAGACCATGCGGCATTTCCTCGGCGGTCAGCAAAAGCTGATGCCGGAACTGCTGGGCATGATCGCCTCGACCGTCAATTCCTATTCGCGGCTGGTGCCTGGCTTCTGGGCACCGACGACCGCGACCTGGGGCGTGGAGAACCGCACGACGGCGCTGCGCGTCATCTCGGGCTCTCCCGCCTCGCAGCGCGTCGAGTACCGCATCGCCGCGGCCGACACGAACCCCTACATCGCGCTCGCAGCGGCGCTGGGCAGCGGCCTCTGGGGCATCGAGCACAAGATCGAGCCCACCGAGCGCGTCACCGGCAACGCCTACGAGCTGCCGCCCAATCCGGACTTCGGCCTGCCCGCGACGCTCTGGGAAGCTGCCCAGCGCCTCAAGGCCTCGAAGGCGGCGCGCACGCTGTTCGGAGATGCCTTCGTCGACCACTATGCCGCCACGCGCGAGTGGGAAGAGCGCGAGTTCCGCAAGCACATCACGGATTGGGAGCTCGCGCGCTACTTCGAGATCATCTGATCGTCCGCTCATTCAGGACCTGAAAGTCTCACCCATGCTCCAAGGCAATTGGAATTACCCGACATCGGTCAAATTCGGCGCCGGCCGCATCCGCGAGCTGCCCGACATCGTCAAGGCCGCCGGCATCAAGCGGCCGCTGCTGGTGACGGATCCCGGCCTCGCCAAGCTTCCGATGGTGACGAATGCGGTCCGCGCCAACGAGGCGGCGGGCGTGCCGACCACTGTTTTCAGCGACATCAAGCCGAACCCGGTCGAGAAGAACATCGACGACGGCCTCAAGGCCTTCCGAGGCGGTAAGCACGATGGCGTCATCGCGTTCGGCGGCGGCAGCGCGCTCGACGCCGGCAAGGCGATCGCCTTCCTCTCGGGCCAGACCGGGCCGATCTGGGATTTCGAGGATGTCGGCGACAACTGGACGCGAGCGGACCCCGCGGGGATCAAGCCCACGGTCGCGGTGCCCACGACATCGGGCACCGGCTCGGAGGTCGGCCGCGTTTCTGTCGTGGGCGACGAGGTCAACCGCAAGAAGCGGCTCCTCTTCCACCCGCGCATCATGCCGGTGACGGTCATCGAGGACCCCGAGCTCACGGTCGGCTTGCCGCCGCATATCACGGCGGCGACGGGCATGGACGCACTCGCCCACGCTTTCGAGGCCTACTGCGTGCCGGTCTACCACCCGATGGCCGATGGCGTGGCGCTCGAGGGCATGAGGCTCATCAAGGATTGGCTGCCGGTGGCCACGCGCGACGGCAAGAACATCGACGCGCGCGGCCACATGATGGCGGCAGCGACCATGGGCGCGACCGCGTTCCAGAAGGGGCTTGGCGCGATCCACTCGCTCTCGCATACCGTGGGCGCCCTCTACGACAAGCACCATGGCCTGCTCAATGCGGTTTTCTTTCCGTACGTACTGGTGTTCAACCGCTCCGCCATTGGGGACAAGATGACCCATATCTCGCGGTACCTGGGGCTGCCCAAGCCCGGATTCGACGGCGTGCTCGACTGGGTGATGGAGCTGCGCAAGACGATCGGCATTCCGCATTCGCTCGCGGAACTCAACGTCGACGACAGCAAGCTCGACAAGATGGTGGCGGACGCGGTCGCCGACCCCACCGCGCCTACGAACCCGATCCACCTGGACGCGGCATCAGCTCGACGGCTCTACCGCCAGGCGTTCGAGGGAAAGCTCGCTTAGGTTACGGCCGGGTCCACCCTCCGGGCCGGTCGAGCACGCCGCCGGGACCGAGGTGGTACCGCGTCAGCGTGCGGTCCTCGCTGCGCATGCGCCAGGAGAGGAGCTTCCGCGCATAGGCCAGGACGAGCGCTTGGTAGGCGGGATCGCCGGCGCGGTCCTCGAGCTCGCGGGGATCGCGCTCGAGATCGAAGAAGAGCGGCGGCAGCGCCGCGAAGTGCACGTACTTGTATCGCTCGTCCCGGATCACCGCGAGATTGCAGGACTCGGGATGCAGATCGAGCGCGATCTCTGCCGCGGGCTCGCGGAGATCGCGGAAGTCGTATTCCCAATGGGCCTCGCACCGCCAATCCGCGGGCGTCTCCCCGCGCAGCCACGGCATCAGCGAGCGGCCGTCGCAGGCGTGGGGCACCGGCCGCTCGGTCCATTCCAGAACCGTCGGCATGACATCGATCGTCTCGGTGAAGGCGTCCACCTGTCGACCGCGCGTCGATGCCAGCGCGTCGGGGTCCCGAACGATCAGGGGTATGTGGAACGAGCCCTCGAAATACCCGTCCTTGCCGAAAAGCCAATGATCGCCCAGCTCGTCGCCGTGATCGGAGGTGAGGACGATCAAGGTCTCGTCGTAGCTGCCGTCGGCCTTGAGCGCGGCGATGAGCCGGCCGAAGGAATCGTCGAGATGGGCGATCATGCCGTAGTAGGTGGCGCGAATCTGGCGAATGGCGCGCTCGTCGAGCTCGGCCATGGGCCGTTTTTCCTGGATCGGCATCGCGCCCGCCCATAGGCGCGCGAGATGCTGGCGCAGCCACGGATGCTGCGCACCCTCATCGAAGCGATTAGGACGGCACGCGGGCGGCGGCACCTCGTCGGCGCCGTAGCGCGCATGATAGGGCGCCGGCGCGATGTAAGGCGGATGCGGTCGGTAATACGAGAGATGCACGCACCAAGACTCGCCGCGGCGCGCCGCGATATAGCCGAGCGTGGCATCCGTCAGGAAACTGGTCTCGCTGTCCTCGGCGCGGTAGCGCGTGGGCGCGAAGCTCGGTCCTGCCCCATCGTCCTGCGGACCGCGCCGCAGCGGCAGGAACATGTCCCTATGCGGCGCGGGTGGCTCCGGCACCGCAAACCCCTTGCCGCGCAGATGCTCGATCCAGGGTCCGAACTGTTCGTCCAGCTGCACCACCCGCGTGAAGCCCGGCAGCACGCCTTCGTAGGTCTCGCGCCGGGGATCGCCGAGCGGCAACAGGCGCGGGTCGAGCGAGGTGTCGGTGTAGCCGAAGAGCGCGGGATCGTAGCCGGCGCCGCGGAGCTCGCGCGCGAGGTTCGCGTGCCGATCGTCGAGCGGCGTGCCGTTCCGGACCGAGCGATGATTGTGGGCATAGAGCCCGGTCAAGAGCGAAGCACGCGCGGGGCCGCAAGGCGAGGCCTGGGTATAGTGCCGGCGAAACAGCACGCCATCCGCCGCGAGCGCATCGAGGTTCGGTGTCTTGAAGCAGGGGTGATCGACGGCGGAAAGGCAATCCGCCCGCCACTGGTCGAAGGTCACCAGGAGGATGTTCTTGCGCCGGCGCTTGGACATGGTCTCCAAATTACCGCACCGGCAGATTGATCGCGACGATTCCGAAGGCGCAGAACGAAGCCGCCGCGATCCGCCACCGGCCGAACGGCTCGCGCAACAGGATTGTTCCGATCCCGGCGGCGATCACGACGCTGGTCTCGCGCAAGGCGGCGGTCGGGGCGATTGCACCGAGGCTGTAGCACCAGATCACGATGCCATAGGCCAGCATGGCAACGAGCCCGCCGAGCACCGCCGGCTTCCAGATCGACCGGACCGCGCCGCCGAGCGAGCGGCCCCGCAAGATGGCGGCGACCGCGGTCATGCTGACGCCGTCCAGCATGAAGAGCCAAGCGATATAGCCGGCGGGGCTGCCGGAAACTCGCACGCCGAGACCGTCGACGACGGTGTAAGCCGCGATGCAGCCGCCGGTGGCGAGCGCCATGGAAACCGGTTTCCACTCCACGAGGTCGCGCAAGCGCAGCCGATTGAACGTGAGGCTCAGAATGCCGAGACAGAGCAGCATGACGCCGGCGAGCTGCACGCGGCCGAGATGCTCGCCGATGAGCCAGGGTGATACGAATGCCACGATGAGCGGCGCCACGCCACGAGCGAGCGGGTAGACCTGGCTCAGGTCGCCGTACCGGTAGGACCCCAGCAGAAACACGAAATAGGCGAAGTGGATCGCGACCGAGAGCAGGATGAAGGCCCAACTCGCGGAGGCGGGCGCCGCGACGAAGAGCGCGAGGAGACCGCCGACGGCCAGGCCGGTCAGATTCATCACCGCAGAGGTGGTGATCCGGTCGGCGGCCACCTTCAGGACCGCGTTCCAGCTGGCGTGCAGCACCGCCGCCAGCAGCACCAACGCGATGACCAGGGGATCGAGACCGAGCGCCGGCGCCATTGTATCTACGCGAGGCCCGCTTCGCGTGCGACCTCGCCGATCGCCGCCTCGAGGATCGCGAGCGCGTCATCCATCTGAGCGGCTGTGGTGATCAGCGGCGGCGTGAGCGTGAGCACGTTTCCCATCGTCGTCTTGAAGTTGAGGCCTCGCTCCAGGCAGCGGTAGAGCACCGCCTCGGCGGCGTCGCTCGCGGGCTCCTTGGCGGCACGATCGCGCACCAACTCCACGCCGATGAGGAAACCTCGCCCACGCACGTCGCCGATGACGGGATGCCGGGATTTCATGTCCTGCAGGCGTGCCAGCGCACGCGCGCCCACCGTACGAACGTTCTCGGTGAGCCCTTCGGATTCGATGATCTCGATCGTGGTGAGCGCGGCGCGGGCCGTGACCGGATTCTTCTCGTGTGTGTAATGGCCCAGCGCCCAGTCACCGGCGACGTCAAGGTCGGGCCGGCAGAGCGCCGCGGCGATCGGCAGCACCCCACCACCCAACGCCTTGCCGAGGACCAAGATGTCGGGCACGACGCCTTCATGATCGCAGGCGAACAGGCGGCCAGTCTTGCCGAGGCCGGTCGGGATCTCGTCGAAGATCAGAAGCGTGCCGTGGCGATTGCAGGCCTCGCGCACCGCCTGCCAATAGCCCGGCGGCGCCAGGTAAGGCACGGCGCGGGCAGGCTCGGCGATCACCGCGGCAACATCCCCCTCTCGCTCCAGTACATAGGAGACATAGCTCGCGCACGCCATGTGGCAGAGCGCGAGGTCGGGCTGGCCGTCGTGCTCGGGATAGCCGTACGCACAGCGATAGCAGGCGAAGGGCGCCACGTGCTCGGTTCCGCTCAGCAGCGGACCGATCGGACCCGAGCGGAAGAGCTGCTCGCCGCCGACGCTCGAGGCGCCGAAGCCTGCGCCATGGAAGGAGTCCCAGAAAGAGAGCGTCTTGTGGCGGCCGGTAGCGGCACGCGCAAGCTTCAGCGCGACCTCGACCGCGTCCGAGCCGCCGGTCGTGAAGAGGACTTTCCCGAGATTGCCGGGCGCGATCTCGGCGAGCTTCCGCGCCAACGCCACCGCCGGCTCGGACGTGAAGCGGCGGGGCGTGAATGAGAGCTGGTCCAGCTGCGCCTTGATGGCGGCGATCAGCCTGGGATGACCGTAGCCGATGTGATGAACATTGTTGCCGTGGAAATCCATGTAACGCCGGCCAGCCAAATCCTCGAGCCAGATGCCCTCGGCCTTGCGGATCGCCGAGAGACATGGGGTCGAGACGGATTGGCGGAGGAAGTAGCGCGCGTCTTCCTCCAGCATCGCATCGACCGCGGGGTGACGATGGCGCGCCGCCCACTCGACACGGCGGCTCGATCGATTGACGTCGCTCTCCGATTGCGTCGGGGTGCGATCCCGGCCTAGAGCCACGGCAAGGAATAGGTCTTTACGTTGGTGAAGCTCTTCATCGCCTCCAGCACGCCTTCCTTGTAGCCGAGGCCGGAGTCCTTGATGCCGCCGAAGGGCGACATCTCGATGCGGTAGCCCGGGACCTCGCGGATGTTGACGGTTCCAACCTTGAGGTCGCGCACGAACCGCGTGATGTAATCGAGGCGATTGGTGCACACGCCGGAGGAAAGGCCGTAGGCGGTCGAATTGGAGAGCCGGATCGCCTCGTCGATATCCCGGAAGCGCAGGATCGGCGAGACCGGGCCGAAGGTCTCCTCGCGCACGAGGTCGCACTCCCGCGGCACCGCGTCGAGAACCGTCGGCGCATAGAGCGCGCCCGCCCGCTCGTGCCCGCAGAGCAGCCGCGCGCCCTTCGCGATCGCGTCGTCCACCCGCCGCTCGATGCGGATCGCCGCCGGCTCGTCGATCACGGTCCCCATGTCGGTCTTGGAGTCCATGGGATCGCCGTATTTCACTGCGCGCGTCTTCTCGACGAGAAGCGCCGTGAAGCGGTCCGCCACCGCCTCATGCACGAGGATCCGCTTCACGGCGGTGCAACGCTGACCGGAATTCTTGTAGGAGCCGGCCGCGGCGAGCGTCGCGGCTTCCTCGACGTCGGCGTCCTCCATGACGATCAAGGGATCATTTCCGCCGAGCTCCAGCACGCAGCGGCGATAGCCCAGATGGTCCGCGATGTACTTGCCGGCCGCGACGCCGCCGGTGAAGGTGACGAGCTCGACGTTCTCGTTGGTGATGAGCTCGTCCGCGATTTCGCGGGGATCGCCAGTCACCACCTGGAACATGGGCGCCGGCAAGCCGGCCTCGTAGAGGACATCGGCGAGCAGCAGCGCGGTCAGCGGCGTTTTCTCCGATGGCTTAAGGACCATCTTGTTGTTGGTGGCGATCGAGGGCGCCACCTTGTGGGCGACCTGGTTGAGCGGATGGTTGAAGGGCGTGATGGCGCTGATCGCCTTCAGCGGCTCGCGCAGGGTGTGTATCCGGCGCCGCTTGCCGTGCGGGGTGATATCGCAGGAGAAGGTCTGGGAATCATCGACCAGCGTGAGTTGCGCGGAGAGCACGAACACGTCGTAGGCGCGGCCCACCTCGTAAAGCGTGTCCCTCTTGCAGAGTCCGGATTCCGCGGTGATGAGATCGGAGATCTCCTCCTTGCGGGCGACCAGGATATCCGCGGTCTTGCGCAGGATCTCCGCGCGCTCGTTGCGCGTGAGGCTCGCCTGGTACTGGGCGGCGACCCCGAACGCGCGGCGCACGTCCTCGACGTCGGCCCGGGGCACGGTGCCGACGAGGTCCTCGGTATAGGGATTCAGGACCTCGATCACCCGCGGCCGCATCACTTTCTCGCCGCCGATGCGCATGGCCTCCTCGCGCGGCACCGCGGAGGTCCGGGCGAGGGTCGTCGATGAGCTCATCAGATGGCCCTCACTGCACGCGGTTGAGCGCGATGTCGAACGCATCGAAATTGCGCAGCCGGCCAGCCGGCCAGTCCCGTACGGGACGATTGAAGATGAGCGGCACCCGTTGTTCCGAGACGCCGCCATGGGAGCGCAGCGGCGCATCGAGACCCGAGAGATCGTGCCGGGCGCGGCCGGTGCCGATCGCGGTATGGCGCCCGGAAACGACGATCAGGTCGCCCTCGCGATCCTCGGGCAGCTCGAAAGCGCGGCACCCCGCGGCCCGGTCGAGCACTTTGTCCATGCCGGGAATGGCCGCGATCCGCGCGAGCATCCCGGCCTGATCGACGCCGTCGCCGAGATAAACCGTCGCGAATGACCCGAGCGCGCCGTGATGCACGACGTAGGGATCGGTGATCGGCAGGATCACGCGGCTCTTGCCCGCGCCCAGCCAGTCGTCGAGCAGGTCCTGCAGGTAGATCACGTTGGGCTGGCCTTGGCCGTCGGTCTTGCCGTTCATGCCATGGTCGGCGGTGAGCGCGATCACGGCGCCCATAGCGTCGAGCTCGCGGAGGTACCGGTCCATCATGGCGTAGAAGCGGTTGGCCTCCGCTGTGCCCGGCGCGTGCTTGTGCTGGATGTAATCGGTGGTCGAGAGATACATGATATCCGGGCGGCGCGTCGCCATCAGCTTGACGCCCGCGGCGAACACGAACTCGCTCAGACCCGCGCTGTAGACCGACGGCAGCGGCAGGCCCACCAGATCGAGCACGCCCGCAATGCCGTTCTCCGCCTCGCTCGCCTGATCGGCCTTCTCCGCGGAGAAGCAGATGCCTTCCATGCGATGGCCCAGCAGCGTCCGCAGCTTGTCCTTCGCGGTCACCACCGCGACCTTGGCACCGGCTTGGCTGAAGGCCGCGAGGATGGTGCCGCAGCGGAGATAGCGCGGATCGTTCATCATCACTTCGGCGTCGGCATCGCGGTCGTAGAAGTAATTGCCGGCGATACCGTGCACGGACGGCGGGACGCCCGTCACGATCGAGAGGTTGTTGGGATTCGTGAAGCTGGGTATCACGCAATCGGCGATGCGCTCGCTGCCTCGGGTGAGCGCCTCGGATAGCCAGGGCATCGCCCCCGCTGCCATCGCCATCTCCGTATAGTCGGGCTCGCTGCCGTCGACGCAAACGACGACCACCGGCTGCTTGGGCCAAGAGTAGCTCCGGCCGTTGACGGTGAGCGGCTTATGCATGGGTGAACTCCTTAGGCGGAGGCGGCGCGGGCGGGCATGGCGCGGCCGCACCGGGTAACGCCGAACTCCGCCAAAGTACGCCGGATCGCGTCGAGGACGCCACGCATCTCCGCCTCGCCGAGCGCCCCGATGCAGCCGATGCGGAAGGTATCCGCGACCGTGAGCTTGCCGGGATAGATCACATAGCCCTTCTCGCGGAGGCTGTCGTAGAAGCGCTCGAACTGGAAGCGCGGATCGGCGGGCGTGTGCACGGTCACGATGGTGGGCGCCTGCAAGGGCTCCGGCAGCAGCGTCTCGAAGCCGAGACTGCGCAGCCCCTCGACCAGGACCTTGCAGTTGCGACGATAGCGCGCGCCGCGACCGGCGATGCCGCCCTCGGTCTTGTGCTGCTCGAGGGCCGACGCAAAGGCGGCGAGCACGTGGGTCGGCGGCGTGAAGCGCCACTGCCCCGTGCGCTCCATAGCGCGCCACTGGTCATGGAGGTCGAGGCTCAAAGCCGGTGCATTGCCATCACACTCCGCCAGCGCCGCCTCGCGCGCGATGACGAACCCGATGCCGGGCACGCCCTCGAGGCATTTGTTGGCGGAGGCTGCCAGAGCGTCGAACCGAATCTCCCGCGCGTCCAGCGGCAAGGCACCGAAGGCGCTCATGGCGTCGACCAGCAGCCTGCGTCCGTGCTTGACCACCACGGCCGCCACCTCCGCCACAGGATTCAGGATTCCCGAGGTGGTCTCGCAGTGGACGATGGCGACGTGGGTGATGGCGGGATCCTCCGCCAGGCGCCGGTTAACTTCCGACGGCGCAGGCGGCACATCCTCCGCCGTCTCATAGACCGCATGGGCGCGGCCACTGTAGCGGCACATCTGCACCATGCGCCGGCCATAGGCGCCGTTCGCGAGGATCAGGAGCTTGCCCGCGCGCGGCACGAAGGTGCCGAGCATCGCCTCTACGGCGAAGGTGCCGCTGCCCTGCAAAGGGACCGCGACATGAGTCCCGACGCCGCCCGCCAGGGCCACCAACTGCTCGCGGACATGGCGATTGAGCGCGATGAAATCCGTGTCGCGCGAGCCCCAGTCGCGCAGCATGGCGCGCTTGGTCTCGTCCGAGGTGGTGAGCGGGCCTGGGGTGAGCAGGTAGGGCACGGCCGGGGTCATTGGATCCGTCTTGGCGATTGTGAAATGCCATTTTCGCCCGAGGACTGCTATAAATCCAATCCATAATATCTATATCATCCAGTGGTTATATCTATGAATTACGCGAGCCTGCGAGCCTTTCATGCCGTCGCGTCCCACGGCAGCTTCACGCGCGCGGCGCAAAGCCTTGGCGTCACCCAGCCGACGCTCTCGGCCCAAGTCAAAGCACTCGAAGAGACCTATGGCATAGCGTTGCTCGATCGGCGTGGCCGGGGCATCGCCGCGACCAGCCTCGGCGAGCAGCTCCTCGACATCACCCGTCGCCTCTTTCTGCTGGAGGAGGAAGCTGACGAGTTGCTGTCGCGGGCACGCGATCTGACGGCCGGGCACCTCAGGGTGGCCGCGGGTGGCCCCTACTATGCAGTGCCACTCCTGGCGGCCTTCGGCGCGCGCTATCCGGGCGTGCACATCTCGCTCTCGATCGGCAATTCCGAGGAGGTATTGGACGCGCTCCTGCACTATCGCGCCGACGTCGCCGTGATCTCCGACCTCGAGCCCGATCCGCGGCTCGAGGCCATCCCGTACGCGGAGCATCGGCTGGTGGTGTTCGTGCCGCGCAAGCATCCCTGGGCACGCGCTCGCGGCATTCGGCTGCGGGACCTCGAGGGGCAGCCCATGGTGCTGCGCGAGATCGGGTCCATGACCCGCCGGTTGTTCGAGCAGGCCACGGCCAAGGCGAAGATCAAGCCGAGGGTCGTGATGGAGATCGAGAGCCGCGAGGCCGTGAGCGAGGCCGTGGCCGCGGGCCTCGGCATCGGCGTCGTGTCCGAGGCAGAATTCGGCCATGACCAGCGCTTGGCCGCGGTCCCTGTGATCGACGCGACCATGCTGACCCGCGAGTACGTCGTCTGTCTCAAGGAGCGGCGTCGGCTGCGGATCGTCTCGGCATTTCTCGATCAGGCTTACCGGCGGCTGAGGCCCCCTATCCCGGGAGCCGCCAGAAATTGAGCGAGGGAAGGAACAGGCGGCGGAGCTGCGCACGGCCCACCCAGCTCGTCTCGACGAACAAGAACGACGTCAGCAGGCTCGCGACGAACGAGGCGATCGTCACGGCAGCGGCTCCGCCGAGCGCGCCATAGCGCGGAATCAGCAGCAAATCCGCTGGCACCATCACTGCAAGGCCGACAAGCGCATTCAAGACATGCAAGTTGGGTCGATTGGCGATGAAGATGACTTGCCCGCGGACGGCTCCGCTGAAATTGACCAAGGTCGAGGCGCTCAAGAGCAGCAAGACCGGGCCCGCCCCGGCGAAGCCCAGACCGAACAGCTTCATTACGCCCCAATCGCCGAAGAGAAGGATCATCGCGATCAACCCCCATCCCGCGAGCGAGAAGAACGACAACAGCTTGTCCAAGTACTCGCGATAGCGCTCGGGATGCTCTTCTTTGAGCGCGACTAGGCGGGGATAGCAGGTGGACAGGACTATGGTCGGCAGGATGTTAGGAATCTGCACCAGCTGGAAGGCCACGGAATAGATGCCGACCTCCTTGTAGTCCGACAGGTATCCGAGCATGAGATGCGTAATGCGGAAGAAGACCAAGCCCACGAGCCACGAGATCATGGCCGGGAACGTCTGCATGAGCAGCAGTTTCAGCGCTCCGCGATCGAGTCCCCAGCGCTCTTCCGGCCGCCTGGCCACCGCATAGACGATCGCGACCAGACCGGCGGATATCCAGGCTTCGGCGGCCGTGATCGCCGCGATCGCGATGATGGAAAAGCCGGCGCGGGCGGCCATGGCCTTGACGGCGAGCGCCAGCGGCATGGTCAGCAACCGAGGCAGCACCGAGTAGGCCGGACGCAACTCGGCTTTCCACAAGAAGTCGATCACGTAGACCGGCGTCGGAACGAAGGCGATCGCGAGCCACCAGACGATTCCCACCATCGAGGAATCGCCGGAATAGAAAGCCCATGCATAGATGATCGGCGCGGAAACCGCGGGGATCGTGAAGAGACCGAGCATCAGCGCGGCGGAGCCCGCGACCGGCCCGCGATCTCGTTTCCGGCGCACGAGATCGC
>DATNIT010000054.1:0-6244 GCA_035604335.1 Allostellaceae bacterium
TCACCAAATGGGGTCTGACTCCGACTGACTTCTTCCTCAAGCCCTGATCGCCACTGATCGGCGACCTCTTCCAGGTCGCACGCTCCGGATCGACGGGCCCGGATCGAGCAGCCCCGAAAGGGATCCCTGTCGCGGAGGGGCGGGCCGGAGCGCCCGTCCCGCCGATACGGCCCGTCGTCGCGGACGGGAGTAGGCCTTGTCACACACCATCGACGATCTCGTCACCTGGTCGCCGCAGCTCTGGGCCGGCGTCCAGCTCACCATCCTCCTAACCTTCGCCAGTATGGCGGTGGCGCTGGTCATCGGCCTGGTGCTGGCGCTCGCTCAACTCAACCCACGGCGCCGGCTGCTCGTCTGGTCGGCCTATGGCTTCGTCGAGCTGATCCGCGGCTCGCCCTTGCTGCTCCAACTCTTCTATATCTTCTACGTTTTCCCTTTCTTCGGGCTGAAGCTCAGCACCTTCACCGCGGGCGTGCTCGGCCTGGCGATCAATTACGGCGCCTATCTGAGCGAAGTGTTCCGCGCGGGGATCGAGGCGGTCGATAACGGGCAGTGGGAGGCGGCGCGCTCGCTCGGCATGCCGATGTGGGTAATCATGTCCAAGGTCGTGCTGCCCCAGGCTCTGCGCATCGTCATCCCACCGGTCGGCAACTACTTCATCTCCCTGTTCAAGGATACAGCGCTAGTCTCGACGATCTCGATCGCCGAGCTGCTGTTCACCGGTCAGCTCATCGCCGCCGAGACCTTCAGGTACCTCGAGATCTATAGCTTCATCTTTACCATCTATATCTTGATCAGCTATCCGGCCAGCCTCGGCGTCAAATGGCTCGAGCGGCAGCTGCGTATCGTCCGGCCTGCGATGGCGGCCCGGCGCTGAGCAACCTACCGATGGCAGCTCGGACGCTTCGGGGCTACGGGGTGGACAGCGCCGCGCGGTTGCGCTAAGCCGCGACAGGATTACCGCACGAGGCCACACGATGGTAACGAACGCCGCAATGGAGACCGTTCCCGCCCGCCACGGAAAGGCGCTCCACGTCGCGGCCGGCTCCGCGGTCCGGCTCGTCAACACCCAAGGCAACCAAGTGGTGGATACCTGGGCCTTCCAACGCGACGATCTCAGCGAGTACATGTCAATGGCGCATAGCCGCTCGGTCAGCAGCCGGATCTACCCGGCGCTCGGCGACATATTTGTCAGTATTCGACGGCGGCCGATGCTGCGCCTCGTTGAGGACAGCTCGCCCGGCCGCCACGACACGCTGCTTTGCGCCTGTAATGCCGCGATCTACGAGGAACATGGTTGCGCGCCGGGGCACCGCAGCTGCCAAAACAATCTTCACGAGGCGCTGGCCGCACTCGGTCTCGCGATTTCCTGGACGCCAGCACCGCTGAACCTCTTCATGAACATCCCGGTGCAGCCAGACGGCTCAATCCTGCGCGAGCCGCCCTTATCGCGGCCCGGCGATCACGTCCTGCTCCGCGCCGAGATGGATCTGGTCGTCGTGTTCTCTGCTTGTCCGCAGGATATCACGCCGATCAACGGCACCTCCCGCACCCCACAGGATGTGCATTACAGCATTCTCGCCGCGGACGCCTGACGCCCGGACGCACCGACCCGTAACAGCCCAGGTTCATTCCATGGCCGATCTCCTCCCCACTTCCTCGCTCGACGTGCCGCGCTTCGTGGGCGTCGCCAACTTCATGCGCTTGCCAACCCCCAAGGCCCTCGACGGGCTCGATGTCGGCATCATCGGCCTACCCTGCGATTCGGGTGCGCCCTTCCGTACCGGCGCGCGCTTCGGACCGGGCGCGATCCGTGCCATCTCGGTGATGTTGCGCCCGGTCAATCCCTATCACGGCAACATCAATGTGTTCGAGACCCTGGCAGTCGGCGATGTCGGCGATGCGCCGGTCGTACCGGGTTACCTAGAAGCGTCGTTCGAGCGTATCGAGATGGCGATGGGCGCGTTGGTCGAACGCGGGATCATACCGTTCGGCATCGGCGGCGATCATTCGGTTTCACTGCCAGAGTTGCGCGCGCTGAGCCGGCGTCATGGTAAGCTAGCCCTTGTTCACTTCGACTCTCATACTGACACTTGGGACAAGTATTTCGCCGGCAAGCGTCACAGCGCCGGGACGCCGTTCCGCCGCGCCGTCGAGGAAGGCCTGGTGACGCCGGAACGCTCGATCCAGATCGGTATGCGGGGGTCGCTCTTCACGCCCGCCGACATCACCCAGTCGCTCGATCTCGGCTACGAGGTGGTGACCACCGACGAGATCTTCGCAGCCGGGTTTCCTGCGCTCGCAGACAGGATCCGCCGCCGCGTCGGTGATCATCCCGCTTTCCTTACCTTTGACATGGATTTCGTCGACCCGGCCTCGGCGCCGGGAGTCGAGACGCCCGAGGCGGGTGGACCTACCGCCCGCGAGACCCTGCAGATCGTGCGTGGTCTGACCGGACTCAACTTCGTGGGCGCCGACCTGGTGGAGGTCTGCCCAAGTTACGACAATGCATCCCAGGTGACCGCGCTGCTCGGTGCGACAATCATCGCCGAGTTCCTGGCGCTGCTCGCGCTGAGGAAGCGGCGCTGAGCCGCGCCGCCTGCACCACCATGGCAGTCTACGGTGCGCCGCGCTTTCTCAATGCAGGCGAGGCGGCGCTCGTCGTCGAGATCGGCGATAGCATCGCGGCTGAGATCAGCGAGCGGGTGGCGATGCTCGAATCAGCGCTAGGCGCGGCCGCCATCGCCGGTGTCGGCGAGACGGTGCCGACCTATCGCTCGCTGCTCGTCAACTACGACCCGGCGGTGATCGACACGGAGGGGCTGATCGTCCGCCTACGTGCCCTCTGGCCACCGACCGGCAGCTTGGCGGCGCCACGGCATTGGATCGTGCCGGTTGCTTATGGCGGATCCTTCGGCGAGGACCTCGATGAGTTCGCCCGGCGCAAGGCGATGATGCCCGAGGCGGTGGTCGAGCGCCACCTAGCCGGCCATTACCGCGTCTACATGGTCGGCTTCATGCCGGGTTTCACCTACCTGGGCGGACTCGATCCCGAATTGGCTTTGACGCGGCGCGACGTGCCGCGGACGCTTACCCCGGCCGGCTCGATCTCGATCGGCGGCATCCAGACCGCGATCTCCTCGATCGCGGCGCCGAGCGGCTGGCACCTGCTTGGCCGTACTCCAGTGCGCGCCTTCGACAAGCGCCGCGACCCGCCTTTCCTGTTCAATACCGGCGACCTCATTAGCTTCGAGCGCATCGACGCGGCGACTTGGCGCGAGCTTGCCGAAGCCGCGGCGGCGGGCGAGCCGGTGGCGCGGCCGGTGCCACCGTCATGAGCGCCGCTCTCGAGGTCATTGCTCCGGGCCTGATGACCACCGTCCAGGATCTCGGGCGCTTCGGCTACCAGCGCTTCGGCCTCTCACCCGCGGGCGCTGTCGACGGGTTCGCGCTACAGATTGCTAATGCACTGGTCGGTAATGCGCCTAGCGAAGCGGCGCTCGAGATGACGCTGCAGGGTGCCACGCTCATGATCGCAGCACCGGCTGCGCGCCTCGCCTTTGCCGGCGATTTCGCGCTCAGCATCGACGGGAGGCCCGCGGCGTCCTATCGCAGCCACCTCGTGCATTGCGGCGAAATCCTCGCGGTTGGCCGCGCAAAGAACGGATTGCGCGGCTATCTCGCGGTGGCGGGCGGGCTGGCGCTCGCCGCGGAGCTGGGCAGCCGCGCCACCCATTTGCGCGCCGGCCTCGGTGGCATCGATGGTCGCGAATTGCGCACGGGTGACCGCCTGGAGCTGTGCGCTGCGACGCCACCCGCCGGTCTCGAGCACGCACTGTCCGCGGCCGATATTCCGCAGCGCCGCAACCTGCTGCGTGTCGTGCTCGGGCCCCAAGACGACTATTTCAATGCTGTTGCGATCGCCGACTTCTTTGCGGCACGCTACACCGTTACCGCCGCCGCCGACCGGATGGGGATGCGCCTTGCTGGTCCACGGATCCGCCATGCCCGCGGTTTCGACGTGATCTCGGACGCGGTGGTCACCGGCAGCATCCAGGTTCCCGGCTCGGGCGAGCCGATCGTGATGCTGGCGGAGCGCCAGACCACCGGTGGCTATCCCAAGCTCGCAACGGTAATCGGCGCCGATCTCCATCAGGCGGCGCAGGCGCCGCCTGGCGCTACATTGCGCTTCGCCCCGGTTGATCTCGCCGAGGCCCAGAGGTTGCGCGCGGCGCAACTCGCCTGGGTTGCCGGACTGCCGCAGCGCCTGGCATCCGCAGATGCCGCGCGATGGAGCGACCCAGACCGGCTGCTCGGCCTAAACCTCATCAGCGGAGTGGCGGACGCGGCGTCGGATCCCTAGTTTCTAAGGTCTCGGCGACCGGTGCCGTCGGAGGGAGCCAGAGATGAAGACGATCGATCTCAACAGCGACATGGGCGAGGGCTATGGCGTCTACCGGATGGGCGACGACGCGGGCATGCTGGAGATCGTCACTTCCGCAAATATCGCCTGCGGCTTCCATGCCGGCGACCCCTTGATTATGCACGACATGGTCAAGCGGGCCGGCGAGAATGGTGTCGCCATAGGTGCGCATCCGAGCTTCCTCGATCTCTGGGGCTTCGGCCGCCGGCCGATTCACGGCGAGCGTCCGGCCGATATCGAGAAGATCATCGCCTATCAGATCGGCGCGTTGCAGGGCATTGCCGCCAGCCTTGGACGCCGGGTTAGCCACGTGAAGACCCATGGCTCGCTTGGGAACATGGCTGCGGTGGACGACGCGCTCGCCGCTGCTGTCGCGCGCGCCGTCGCCGCGGTCGATCGTAGTCTCATTTTGGTGGTCATGCCGGGGATGGCGACCGAGCGCGCCGGCGCGGCGGCCGACCTTACGCTTATGCGCGAGATCTACGCCGACCGAACCTATGGTGACAACGGCAACCTGACACCGCGCAAGGAACCCGGCGCGGTGATCCACGACGCCGAAGCGGCAGCGGCGCGGGTCCTTCGCATGGTCGGGGAGCAATGCATCACCACCACCAGCGGCAAAGCAATTCCCGTGGCAATCGACAGCGTTTGCGTCCATGGCGACACGCCCGATTCGGTCTCAATGGCACGCTGTGTCCGCACGATGCTCGAGGGCGCTGGCTATGCCGTGCGCCCCTTCGCTGCCTAGTGAGCCGAGGGGTGGTGACCTGGGTTCCGGGCCTATGCTCGCTCACCCCGTAAGAAATCAGGCGGCCTCGATCAGGCCTCGCGCCGATCGATGGCCCGTCACGTGCGTTTGTGCGCCGCGTCCAAAGATTGCTTAGAGAGCCACCACGCGAGCAATGGGATGCAGTAGCAACGCTGGACTTGCGGTCCATTCGGTATCTCTGCCCGAGCTGCGCGCACTAGTCTGGCGCGGCGTCATGGAAAGCCAGGTCTCGTTCACTTCGACTCTCATACCGACACTTGGGACAAGTATTTCGCCGGCAAGCGTCACAGCGCCTGCACGCCGTTCCGCCGCGCCGTCGAGGAGGGTCTCGTGGCGCCGGAGCGCTCAATTCAGATCGGTATGCGGGGGTCGCTCTTTAGCTCGGCCGATATCACGCAGTCGCTCGATCTTGGCTACGAGGTAGGAACTACTGACGAGATCTTCATCGGCGGGTTTCCTGCGCTGGCCGGACGGATCCGCAACCGGCTGGGAGATCACCCCGCATTCCTCACCTTCGATATGGATTTCGTCGATCCGGCCTGGGCCCTGGGGTCGAGACGCCCGAGGCGGGTGGACCTACCGCGCGTGAGACGTTGCAGATGCTCCGAAGCTTGACCGAGATTAATTTAGTCGGCGCTGACGTCGTGGAGGTATGCCCAAGTTACGACGATGCTTCCCACGTGACCGCGCTGCTGGGCGCGACAATCATCGCCGAGTTCCTGGCGCTGCTCGCGCTGCGGAAGCGGTCGTTGATCTCCGCCGCCTGAGCTCCCTAAATAGCGCGTCTACGATGCGCAAAGCCACCCTCAGCTATCAACTTTCAGCGCGACTCAATCCTGAGCCTCCGCCGCGGCACGTTTATGAGAAGGTGCGAGCGGAGTAATGAAGGTTGACTGCCTTCAGCGCTTGTGCCATGGATTAAAGACGAGGACGACCTCGGTCACCGGTGCAATCGGCAGGGACGACCTTGCCCTTGTTGGACGCCGCCCGCAGTGTCGATCCAATGTAAGCCGGACACGATCAACTGCCTAGCGCGGCTCACACGCGTATCT
>DATNIT010000055.1:0-48257 GCA_035604335.1 Allostellaceae bacterium
GCAGCGGAGCGATAATCGACCACTCGAAATCCGTCAGTTCGAAGCGTCGTGCATTCATGATGGCTCCTCCAAGGAGCTTGAATCACACCGCGCTACGAAATGGAATCCCGTTTATGAGTTTGTGACCTAGTGTGATGATTCTTACGAATTTCAGGGGCGGGACACTAGGCTCTTGGTTTGTTCGCATTTTCTGCGCCGAACCGGCGTCCACTTCGGCGGAAAATGCTCTAGCGCGCTTCGTCCTTTCCGAGGACGGCCGGCGCGAGGAAGCGGTCGACCGAGACCGGGCCGGGTCCGCGGGTGAGGATGACGAGCAGCATCGCCGCCCAAATCAGGTGCTCGATCCAGTCCTCGGGATAGACGAAGACCTGAATCACCAGCGTCTGTGCCAGCATCGGCAGCGTCGCAAGCCGCGCCCCAAGCCCCAGGAACAGCAGCACCGGGCAGCTGAACTCGACCGCCGTCGCCACATAAGCCGCGAGCTCCGGCGGCAGCAGCGGAACCCGGTACTCGTCGCGGAACAGCACGACGGTGGTCTGCCAGCTTGCGATCTTCGTGAGACCTGCGTTCCAGAAGACGGCGCCGATGCCGACGCGCATCATGAGCTGCAGGATCGCGAGCGGAAAACGATCGAGCGCGGCGACGATCGCGCGGGCGCGCTCGCGCCAGTCCGACGCTCGCGCCGACCCGGTGTTGGTGATGGTCATGTTCAGGACCTCAAATCCTCGGGCGGAGCCAGTCCGATCGCGACGACCGCGCCCTCGCGGAAGAGATCGGCGAGAGCCCGTGTGAGATCGAAGCCGGAATCCGCCGCCAGCGCGGCCTCGGCCGCGCGAGCAAGCGTCGATCCCCGCTGCAGCTCCGCGCGGAAAGCGAACCTCCCGGGATCGAGGGTGCCCAGGAGAATCTCATCCGCGACCCGCCGCACCTCGAGACGGGCGCCGCCGCTCGAGAGATCGATGCGCTCCGCGCCATCGGCGCCACATCGGTTGGCGCGCCAGATCCGATCGATCGGCCAGGGTGAGCTCACGAGCCCCAGGGACGGATCGAGCTCGAGCACGAGCCGCGGCATCTCCGCCTCGGCGAGCCCGCCGAGGGCCGCGGGCGATATCGGCGCCGCATCCTGCGCATGCGCCGCGCGATGCATCAGCCACTCCAGCCGTGCCATGTCGGGGAGATAGACGAGCTCTCGGCAGGCCGGAAACGCCGCCAGGAAATGCGCGAAACCCTCGCCGTAGGCCGAGAGGCAGGGGCGCTCCGGCGGATGCGCGCGAATGAACTCGGCCGCGGCGTAACGGAAGAAGCGCTCGTCCACCAGCCGGCAGACCACGGGGAATGTGGCCGCGAGCGCATCGGTGAGCGAGACCAGCACCGTGTTGCGGTAGATATCGAGGCGCAGCTCGCGGGAGAGGCCATCCTCGGCGATCGCGTCGGAGATCGCGTCGTCGCCGAAGCCTAAGAGAGCGCGCGCGAAACTCGCCTGGAGCTCAGGCAGCCCGAGCATGCGCGCCCTCCCCGAGTGCTGTCTGCGCGACGGCGTCGGCGCGCGCCGCCTCGTCGAGCAGCACGGGCAACTCCGGCAGCCGCTTGTCCCACTCGATCAGGGTCGGCACTCGGCCGAAGCGGCGGAGCGCGCGCTCATAGAGCTCCCAGACCGGCGACACCACGCGGTCGCCGTGATCGTCGATCAGCAGCGTCTTGTCGCGCCGCTCCGTGCGGAAGTGCCCGGCCAAATGGATCTCGCCGATCGCCGCCGGCGGCAGCGCATCGACATAGGCCGCTGGATCGAAGCCGAAATTGACGGCGGTGACGTAGATGTTGTTGACGTCGCAGAGAATGCCGCAGCCGGTGCGCTGCGCGAGCGCGCTCAGGAACTCGGGCTCGGATATTGGCGAGTGCCGGAAGCGCAGGTAGGCGGAGGGATTCTCCACCAAGATCGCGCGGCCGAGCGCCTGCTGGACACGATCGACGTTCCAGCAGACCACCTCGAGCGACTCCTCCGTGTAGGGCAGCGGCAGCAGGTCGTTCAGGTAGACGCCGCCGGTCACACTCCAGGATAGGTGCTCGGAAACCAATCCGGGCTCGATCCGCGCCGCGAGCGCCGCGAGCGCCGCGAGATGACTTGCATCGAGTCCCTCGGCGCTGCCCAGCGACAATCCGACACCGTGCAGGCTCACGGGATAGTCGCGGCGGATCGCCTCCAGCCGGCGCAGGCCCGGACCGCTCTCGATGTAGTTCTCGGTGTGAACCTCGAGCCAGCCGATGGCGGGGCGGGTCGCGGCGATCTCGGCCATGTGCGGCCCGCGCAAACCGATGCCGGCGCGCGCAGGCATCGAGGCACTGCCGTTCGTGACCTTGTACACTGCGTCCGCCCCGTTCATCGCAACTCGCTCAGGCCTTGGGCACGAGGCTGGCGCCGACAATCTTCTGACAAGTGCCCGAGGGCACGTAGATCCAGGATTTGGGATCGCTCGCCAACTTGGACTCGCCCGCGCAGGAATGATTGCCGGTGGCAGCGCAGTCGTTCTTGCCGGCGGCGGCGACGCCAAAGCATTTCTCCGCCGTGAAACTGGGCGTCGGCGCGGGACCGGCGTTCGCGATCAGCGGCAGCGCAACCGCGGCGCCGACGGCGGAGGCGATCATGAGGGCGATCTTGGACTTTTGCATCGAACTCTCTCCCGGTAAGGTGAATGGTGTGGATTTGCGGGACCGATCGGGCACTCGAGCCCACCGGCCCGCGTCTGTGTGTTCGCGCCGCTACGGTTTTGGTTACAGGCGAGGCATCGGAAACCCGAACGATGGCGCTGGAAAGCGATCACGATCTCGCGAGGGACCGGGAATGGTCCGCGCTGATGGCCGCGGCGCAGGATGGCGACCGTGTGGCCTATGAGCGTCTTCTCCGGGAGGTCCTGCCCTTCCTGCGCGCGCTGGCCGCGCGCCAGCACCGCGCGCCCGACCGCGCCGAGGATGTCGTGCAGGACGTGCTGTTGACGGTGCACCGCGTACGCCACACCTACGATCCCGCTCGGCCCTTCACCCATTGGCTCGCGGCGATCGCGCGGCGCCGCTCCATCGACGCGCTGCGCCGCCGCGGCCGCACCGAGGCGGCCGAGGTCTCCGACGAGCGCGCCTATGAAACCTTTGCCGATCCTCGAGCGAAACAGGAGATGGAGGTGCGCGACCGCGCCGGTGGGTTGGGCCCGGCGATTGCGAGCCTGCCGCGGGGGCAACGGGAGGCGCTGGAACTGCTGAAGCTGCGGCAGCTCTCGCTCGCCGAGGCGTCGCAGGCGAGCGGCAAGTCGATCGCGTCCCTCAAGGTGAGCGTGCACCGGGCGATCCGTGCGCTCAGGGCGCAGTTGACGGGAGGCGAGCGGTGAGCGGGGCGACGGAGCGGCTGATCGAGCGGCTGGCGGCAGAGGCCGAGCCCGTGCATCGCCTGCGCCCCCCTGCCCTACGCGCGGCGCTTTGGCTGCTCGCGGTGGCGGCGGTGGCGGGTATGGCGATCGCGGGTTTCTCGGATCTCGACGTGTTCACCCGCCGAGCCCAGGACCCGAAGCTGGTGCTCGACATGATCGCGACACTCGTGACCGGAATCACCGCAGTGCTCGCGGCCTTCGAGCTGAGCCTCCCCGACCGTGCGCGCGCCTGGGCCTTGCTGCCGTTGCCGCCGCTCGCGGCTTGGATCGCCACCAGCGGCTACAACTGCTATCGCCACTGGATCACCGTCGGACCCGACGGCTGGGAGCTGGGCGAGAGCACGCACTGCTTCCGCTTCATTCTATCCGTGAGCGTGCCGCTCGGCCTCACCCTCTGGCTGCTGCTCCGCCGCGCCCAGCCGCTGGCACCCGCGCGCGTCGCCGCCGTCGGCGGTCTCGGCGTCGCCGCCATCGCTGCCTGCCTGCTGCAGTTCTTCCACCCGTTCGACGTCACGGTCATGGATTTGTCTGTGCATGCGGTCGCCGTGGCGATCGTGATCGCGGTGGCGTCTCTTTGGGCGAGATGGTCGCAGGGGCGGGGCTCGGCAGCGGCTCCGCCGTAGCCGCCGTCATCGCCTCACACGTTCACTCCGACGGCTTGGGTCCGATGATGGCAGTGCCGTCGGTGCCGCGCAGCAACGCGGGCTGAGACTTCCTTGCTCCTGGAGCGGGCTCCGGCTTCACCGATACCACACAGGCGAGTCGGTCCACATCGGGCATGGATTCCGGACAGGCGGATTGCGCGGCCACGGGCGACGGCGCGGGCTTGGCGCACGCCGCCAGCAGGGCCAGGGAGATCAGAAGCATCGCGCGTTTCATCGAGGAGCGCACTCCGGATCCAGTCGAGAGGCATCATCGCGCCGGCGGACGGCGCGGTCCATCCACTTAGATGACGCAGGAACCACGCCGGTAAAGCGGGGTCCACGAAATACCTCAGGGCATCGGATATCATCAAAGACCTTTATAGCCCGTAAAGGCCCTGTAACACCCCGAGCGCGCCCACCAGCACGCCGGCGGCGGTCTCGACGCTCAAGGGACGCCCGCCCCAGCCCTCGCGGAGCGCCCAGTCCTTGAGGGTCCACTCGCAGCCCACCACGTGCCAGACGCAGGAGCCCGCGGGCGAATGGATGCCGCCGAGGGTCGTCATTGCGGTCCAGACCTTCTCGCGGGCCTCGCCCGCGCGCTCGCCGAGATGCGGGTCACGGCCCACCCTGGGCACGCGGTTGAGATCGGGTGCGCGCAGCGGGTCGAGCGATGCCGCCTGAAAGATCGCACGAAAATCCTCCGCGGCCTGGCGCATGGCCGGCGTGATGGTGCGCCGCCGCTCCATGACGAGGAGCGTATCGGTGGCGCGATAGGGTCGCGCGGGGCGGCCCTGCTCGTCGGCGATGGCGGCGGGAAGCCGCTCCACCTCACCCCGTGCCCAGCGCTCCGGCGTCGGCGCCGCGCCGTCCTCGCCGCGTGTCGCCCGTCTTGCCTTGCCCCGTGCCATATCGGTCTCCTTCTCCCATATCGTCGCCGCACTTTCGCGCCTCGCTCACTCCGGGTCGCGCGCGTCAGGGTCGGGTGGCGGATGGTCGAGCAGAGCCCGGAGGTCGCCGATGTCATCGGGTAAGGCTTCCGGTAGCGCGCTCTCCCTGAGATGCGCGAGCTCCGGCGGCGGCTCGGGTGCCGCCTCGGCTTCTTCGAGCAGCGCCGCCTCGCGCAAACGTCCTTCGGCGCTCTCGCGCGGCACGATGCAGACCGGCTGGTGGCGCGCGCAGTAGGAGGAGCCCGGCCGAGTCGGCGCTCCGCAGAAAGGCTCGGCACCCGTGCGCCACTCCGCCACCACGAACGAGCACGCGTCGCTAGCGCGTGTGCGCGCGGTCTGCCCGCAACCGTTGACCTGGCCTGGATAGTCCTGTATCTCTGAGCGTAATGTTCTTGATATGTTCTCTTCGAGGGCCACAGAAAACCCAAGGTCGTCAATCACATGGACCATCTCACTGTCTCCAACCCAGAACTCGATCGCGGGGCCGCCTCGGTCACGTCAGTGGCCCCAAGCAATACCGACCATACGCCGCAAGCGGTCGGAAGTCAACGCAAAATGCGTCTAGCATTGTATTGCGGCCGCGTACACACTGCCGCGATGCGCGACGTTTCCGCCGTGGCCCGGCGCCTCAAGCAAATCCGCACGCGCGCCGGGCTATCCATCCGGCAGGTCGCCGAGGCGCTCCACATGGAGCATGGGTCGAGCTATCAGCACTACGAGGATCGCTTCAAGAAGCAGTTGCTGCCGCTCGATCTGATCCAGCGCTTAATGCCCATCTTCGAGCCGCGGGGCATCGATCGGGCGGACCTGCTCGCACTCGCGGGCGTCGACGGCTCGGGCCAGCGGCCGCTAGCCGGCTCCTCCCGCCCGGAGATCTTGGCGCCGATGATGCGCATCGAGGAACTCGACGTGCGTGCGAGCGCGGGCAGCGGCGGCAGCGGCCTCACGGACGAGAGCGCCCGCACCGTCGCGGCCTGGCAGATCCCGAACGAGATCGTGCGCGGCTACACCACCGCGCCGGCGGCCGAGCTCCGTATCATCACTGTGCTCGGCGACAGCATGGAGCCGACGTTGCTGCCTGGCCAGCGCGTGCTGGTCGACACCGCCGACCGGCGGCCGAGCCCGCCCGGCGTCTTCGTGGTCTGGGATGGCCTGGGGCTGGTCGTCAAGCGCGTGCAGCTCCTGCCCCACACCGACCCACCGCGGGTGAAGATCACCTCGGACAACCAGAACTACGAGTCTTACGAGCGCACGCTCGACGAAGCGTACATCCAAGGCCGCGTCATCGGTCAGTGGCGCTGGCTCTGAATAAGTGGAGGGGGATCATGAGGCGGCTGATCATTAGCGGCATCGTCGCGCTCGGTTGCATCGGAGTTGCCGAGGCGCAGGAGGCCAAGACCGTTCAGTGCCAGAAGAACGCAGACGTCCGCACCGTCACCGTGGAGTCGACGGCGGGCGGTTGTCGCGTGCTCTACTCGAAACCCGCGAAGTCACCGGGCCGCGAGCTCTGGCGCTACAAGGCGCATCCCGACATGTGCCAGTCGCGGGCGCAGCAGTTCGTGACCAAGCTCGAGGGCATGGGATTGACCTGCGGACCCCAGCCTTGATGTCAGACGCCGGGCAGGCGGTGGCTCCCGAAGATTTCCCGCAGCCTGGTCTTCAGAATCTTTCCGGTGGCGGTGTGCGGCAGTTCCGGCAGGAACACCACGTCGTCGGGTAGGGCCCACTTCGCGACCTTGCCCTCGAGGAAGGTCAGCAGCGTGTCGCGGTTCGGCGAACGGCCCTGTTTCGCCACGATGACCAGGAGCGGCCGCTCAGCCCATTTGGGATGGGGCACGCCGATCACCGCGGCTTCCGCGACGTCGGGGTGGGCGATCGCCGCATTCTCGATATCGATCGAGCTGATCCACTCGCCGCCGGATTTGATCACGTCCTTGCGGCGATCGACCAGCTGAAGATACCCGTCGGCGTCTATGGTCGCGACGTCTCCGGTGCGGAACCAGCCGTCCGCGTCGACGGCGTCTCTGGTCGCCGCCTCGTCCTTGTAGTAACCGCTGACGATCCAGGGGCCACGCACCAAGAGCTCGCCGCGGGCCGAACCGTCGTGCGGCTGGACCTTGCCCTCGGCATCGACGAGCTTCATCTCCACGCCGTAAAGCGGCCGGCCCTGCATCGCCTTGCGCGCGAGCTGCTCGTCCTTCGGCCGGTTCTGGAATTTCGCTTTCAAGGTTCCGAGCGTGCCAACCGGGCTCATCTCGGTCATGCCCCAGCCCTGGATCGCGTTAACGCCATACTTCTCCTCGAAGGCCTTGATCATCGCCGGCGGCGCGGCCGAGCCGCCGATCACAACTCGGTCGACGCCGTCGATACGTTTGCCGCTTTCCTCGAGATATTTCAGGAGGCCGAGCCAGACCGTGGGAACGCCGAGTGTGATGGTCACCCGCTCGGACTCGAACAGCGATTGCAGACTGGCGCCATCGAGGTTGGGCCCCGGGAACACCAGCTTGGCGCCCGCCATCGTGCAGGAATAGGCCGCGCCCCAGGCATTCGCATGGAACATGGGCACGATCGGACAGACCGAATCCCACATGGCGAAAGCGGTGTTGTTCGCCATGCAGCAAGCAAACGAATGCAGGACCGTCGAGCGATGGGAGTAGAGCGAGCCTTTCGGATTGCCCGTGGTTCCCGAGGTGTAGCAGAGCGACGATGCCGTGCTCTCGTCGAACTCGGGCCAGGCGAGGTCCGGCGTCTCGGCGGCGAGCAGCTCCTCATAGCAGAGCTGATTATTGACGCCGATATCCGGCATGTGCGCGCGATCGGTCATCGCGACATAGTGCTTCACGGGCTTCCAGTGCGGGGCGAGTTTCTCCACCAGCGGCGCGAAACTCAGATCGAAGAAGATCAGCGCGTCCTCAGCGTGATTGACGATGTAATCGAGCTGATCATGGAACAGGCGCGGATTGATCGTGTGGCAGATCGCGCCGATGCCGGAGACGCCGAAATAGAGCTCGTAGTGGCGAAATCCGTTCCAGGCGAGCGTTGCCACCCGGTCGCCCAATTTGATGCCGAGGCGGCGGAGCGCCTTGGCGAGCTGCTTCGAGCGGCGCTCGGCCTCGGCGTAGGTATACCGGTGGATCGGTCCCTCGTTGGTGCGCGAGACGATCTCGGTGTCCGCGTGATACTGCGCCGCGTGATCCAGCATGGTCTGGATCAGCAGCGGGCCTTCCATCATTAGGCCGCGCATGGCACCTCCCTGTTCCCTGCCCTGGGGATTCTTCCCCTTATGCTCAGACCCAAACCTCTAGCCGAAACAGCCGGATGTTGCGAGAGCTCAGAATGACGCGGAAAGCCCGCCATCGACGGTCAGCACATGCCCGTTGATGTAGGTTGCCGCGTCCGAGGCCAGGAACACCGCCGCGCCCGCGATCTCGCGGGGCTCGCCCCAGCGCTGCAGCGGGATCCGGCGCTTGACGAAGTCCTCGACCTCGGGATCGTCGATCATGGCGGCATTCGTCTCCGTGGCGAAGTAGCCGGGCGCAATGGCATTCGTCGTTATGCCCTGCGGTCCGAATTCGACCGCCAACGCCCGCGCGAAGGCCGCGAGCCCTCCTTTGGCCGCGATGTACACCGCATCGTTGGCGCGGCCGAGTGGACCGGCGATCGAGGTCACCATGATGATGCGGCCACGGCCCCGCGGAATCATGAGCGCCACGGCCGCCTTGGCCAAGTGAAAGGCCGCCACCAGATTGACGTCGAGCACGCGATGAAAGTCATCTGCCGTGATCTCGGCCAGGGGAAATCGATGCCGGACGCCCACATTGCTGACGAGGATGTCGAGACCGCCGAAGGCCGTTTCGATGCGCTCGAATGCTGCGGCGATCTCGCCGGGCTCGGCGATGTCGAAGGCGAGCGGCGATGCTGTGCCTCCATTATCTTTGATCTGCGCCTCCGCGGCCTCGAGGCGCGCCGCTTGGCGGCCGTTCAAAATGACGTGGGCACCCGCTTCGGCGAGGGCTTGAGCGATCTCCAGCCCCAGCCCCTGGCCTGCGCCCGTGACCAGCGCGACTTTGTCGCCGAGGTCGAACAACCCCCTCTTGCCGGCTCCGGCGTCGACCTCTCTCATTCGCGCGCCCATGACCGAAGCTTGAGCCACTGGATCGTCCTAAGGCAAGGACGAACGTAGACAAGGGCGCCGCCATGCCCCATTTTTCGGCGAGCAAGGGAGGCGGCGGATGGTAGGTAAAATAGGCGTTGTCGGCGCCGGTCTCATGGGGGCGGAGATCGCCCTCGTCTATGCGCTCGCCGGATACGATGTGCTCCTCAGCGACCGCACGGACGCCGAGCTCAAAGGGGCACTCGACCGGCTCGCCGGCCTTCTCGACAAGGGGATCGCGCGCGGCTTCTACAAGGAGACGGACAAGTCGCCTGCACTGGCCCGTATCGCTGTCACCACCGATCTCGCGCGCTTTGCCGACCGGGATATGGTGACCGAGGCGGCGTTCGAGGACGAATCGGTCAAGGCTGGAATCTTCCGAACCCTGGATCACATCTGCCGGCCGGACGCGCTGATCGCCAGCAACACCTCGAGCATCGCGATTTCCACTCTCGCCTCCCACCTGAAGCCCGAGCGGCGGCCGCATTTCCTCGGCACGCATTATTTCTCGCCGGTCTCGCGCATGAAGCTCGTCGAGGTCATCCCGCATTTCGACTCCGCCGAGCCGGCTGTCGAGCGTGCCCTCGCTTACTGCCGCGACGCCGGCAAGATGCCGATCCGCGTCAAGGACGTCGTGGGCTTCGCCGTCAACCGAGTGCTCCACGCCTTCGTCATCGAGGCGATCAAGCTGGTCGAGGAAGGCGTCGCGACGCCGGAGGACATTGATCTCGCCTGCAAGCTCGGCCTCGGACATCCGATCGGGCCGTTTGAGCTGATGGACGTCACGACCTCGAGCCTCTGCCTGCAGGTCCAGGAGATTCTGCATGCCGCCTATGGCGAGCGCTTCCGGCCGCCGGCTCTGCTGAAGCAGCGCGTCAACGCGGGCTATCTCGGCCGCCGGGCGGGCCGTGGTTGGCTCAAGGGCGCCGAACGAAAACCTCGGTCGTAAGCGCCTATTTCTCGCCCCGGGCGGTCTTCAGCGCATCGAGAATGGCGATCAAGCAGCGGTCGCGCTCAGCAGCGAGCTCGGGAATGGTCCGTCCGGCGGCTTCCTCGGCAACCCCGTCAATGATCTGCTGTTGCACCGCCGGCGTGAGCTCGGGATTGCCGAGCGCGGGCCACCAATCGCGCGCCAGGGGTACACCCAGATGCGGCATGAAATGGGTCATGCCGCCGACGCCGCCGGCCAGATGAAACGTGAGGTGGGGTCCCATGATCGCCCAGCGCAGGCCCGGCCCGTAGGCGATACCCGCGTCGACATCGGCGACGCTGGCAACGCCGTCGGCGACCAGGTGGATCGCCTCGCGCCACAGCGCGGCTTGGAGGCGGTTGACCAGGTGGCCCCTGACCTCCTTGCGGATGTGGATCGGCCGCTTGCCGATCTCGCGGTAAAACGCCAGTGCGCGCTCGATGACGGCGGGGCTGGTCCGCTTTCCGCCGACCACCTCGACCAGGGGGATCATGTGTGGGGGATTGAAGGGGTGGCCGATGATACAGCGCTCGGGGTGCCGGCAGCGCGCGGCGATGTTGCTGATGAGAATGCCGGACGAGCTCGACGCCAAGATCACCTCGGGCGGCAGCGCGCGGTCGAGGCGCTCGAACAGCTCGACTTTCATGTCCTCGCGCTCGGGCGCGCTTTCCTGAACGAACTCGGCGCCAACGACCGCGGCCGCGGGATCGCGCTCGAAGCGAAGTCGCTCGGCCGATGCGCCAGGCGCGAGCCCCAACCGCTCGAGCGCGGGCCACGCGGTCCGGACATAGTCGCGGATGAACGCCTCGCCTGTGGGCGCGGGGTCGCTCGCCACCACCGACAGGCCACGGGAGAGAAAATACGCCGCCCAGCTCGCGCCGATCGTACCCGCGCCGATCACTGCAGCATGTTTAACAGCCATCCTCTCCCCCTCACACTCTTCGGAAAAACGCCTCGATCTCTCGGCACGCGAGCACTGGCTGCTCATAGTGGACGAAGTGCCCCGCCTCGGGAGCGATCGTCACTTCGACATCGCTGAAGAATTCGTCGAGCCGGTCGGTCCATTCGCTCTTGAGCACGGGATCGCTCGCACCCCAGAGCACGCGCGCCGGCACTGAGATCGGTAGACGCCCGCGCTTCGGCGCCTCGCCACGGATCACTGCGAGCCGCGCCTGGTGCGCGCTGATATACCAGTTGAAGCCACCTTGCAGATTCCCGGGTTTCATGAAGTTGTCGACCCAGGCTTCGAGATCCTCGTCGAAAGCGCGAGGATCGTGCGCCCAATGACTGAGGAAATGCCGGAAGTAAGTCCGACAGGTCTCGCGCGAGCTTCCCACCAGCTCCGCCGCCCAGGGCTGCTGATGGAAGGACTGATACCAGATCTCCACTAGATGCTCGGGAGCCGCCCAGCGCGCGCCGATCCCGGCATAAGGGCAATCGAAGAAGAACAGGCCGTGCAGCCGCTCCGGCTGCTGGCGCGCGATCGACTGGGAGACATAGGCGCCGACGTCGTGCGAGACGATGCCGATGCGCTCGAGGCCGAGCCCGTCCATCAGCGCCAGAATGTCCGTGGCGTGGACGTCCGCACCGGCATCCGCCGACGGCCCATGAGCGGGTTTTTCCGTATCGCCGAAGCCGCGCAGATCGGGCGCGATGACATCGAACTCGGCGGCAAGAGCGGGGATGCATTTGCGCCAGACGCGGCAGAATTCCGGCCAGCCGTGGAGCAGCAGCAGTGTTGGACCGCGGCCTTCGCGGAGATAATGGATGCGGATACCGTTGGCCGTGATGTAGTGGAACTTGAACCCGGTCATGCCGCCTCCCGGTCGGAGGCGGCATTCTCCCCGCAAGCGCCGCTCAGCGCAACGTCGGCCGCGGCCTCACACGGCAGCGAGCGCCCGATCGAGGTCCTCGATCAAATCCGCGGAGTCCTCGAGACCGACCGACAGACGCACCAGCGCCTCGTCGATGCCCAAGATCGCCTTGTCCTCGGGCGACAGTTTCTGATGCGTTGTGGTCGCGGGATGCGTGATCAGGCTCTTGGCGTCTCCGAGGTTGTTCGAAATCTTGACGATGCGCAGCGCGTTCTGGAACCGGAACGCACCGGCTTTGCCGCCGGCGGTCACGAACGCCACCAGATTGCCGCTGCCGGTCATCTGTCGGCGCGCCAGCTGATATTGCGGATGGCTCTCGAGACCGGGATAGAGGGTGCGCAGCACCTTCGGATGCTTCTCCAGGAAGGCCGCCACCTCGGCTGCATTGCGGCAGTGCTGCTGCACGCGCAGCGGCAGCGTCTCGAGCCCTTTGACCAAGAGCCAGGCATTGAACGGGCTTATGGACGGGCCGGTATGGCGCAGGAACGGCGCCAGGTGGTCGGTCACGAATTGGCGCGACCCCAGCACCGCGCCGCCGAGGCTCCTGCCCTGACCATCGATGTGCTTGGTCGCTGAATAGACCACGACGTCCGCCCCGAGCCTGAGCGGCCGCTGCAACAGCGGTGTCGCAAAGACGTTGTCGACGACAAGGAGTCCGCCGGCAGCGTGGGTCAATTTCGCGACGGCCTCGAGGTCCACCAATTCGAGCGTCGGATTGGAGGGCGTCTCGCAGAACACGAGCTTCGCTGGCCGCGACAGCGCGCGGCGCCACGCCTCGAGGTCCCGGCCGTCGACCACCTCGGTCTCGACGCCGTAGCGCGGCAGGATCTGCTTCACGATGTGGAGACACGAGCCGAAGAGCGCTCGGGACGCGACGAGCCGGTCGCCGGCCTTCACCACCGAGGCGAGCGCCGCAAACACCGCCGCCATGCCGCTCGCCGTCGCGCGACACACCTCGGCGCCCTCGATCAGGCGCAGCCGCTCTTCGAACATGGAAACGGTCGGATTGGCATAGCGGGAGTAGACGTAGCGCGAGCCGTCGTTCGCAAAGGCGGATTCTGCCTCCTCGGCGCTCCCGTAGACGTAGCCCGAGGTCATGTAGACGGCCTCGCTGGTCTCCATGTGCTGGCTGCGCAATCCGCCGCCATGGACGAGGAGCGTGCTCAGATGCGAGTCTTCCGGAAGCGAGGCTGGCGCGGACATCGGTCGTCTCCTTTGCGAGGCGCCGGCTCCGCACACGAAAAAACCCTGGTCCGCAACGGGTCCAGGGTTCCACAGAACACCCGACCTTTTAGCGGAGGATTTTTACGTGGTCGCAAGCCGGTCGGCCAAATCACCACGGTATCGAGATGCAAGTAGCGCCTTCGGAGCGCGCCTGTCAAGCGGGTCGCGCGGCGGCGGCGCGCGAAGGATGACGCCGCCTAGCCGCATGCGATAGGGTTTCCTAAATCACTCACCGCTCGGCGGAGACGTCATGGACCTTTTCGATCTCACCGGCAAAACCGCGATCATCACGGGCTCCTCGCGGGGCATCGGCCGCGCCATCGCGGAGCAGATGGCGGCGGCGGGCGCCAATGTCGTGATCTCGAGCCGCAAGGCCGCTCCCTGCGAGGAAGTCGCCGCGGGGATCATCAAGGCCGGTGGCAAGGCCATCAGCATCCCCTGCAACGTCGGCGAGAAGGCTCAGCTCCAGGCGCTGATCGCGCGCACGCGCGAGCATTTCGGGAAGGTCGACATCCTCGTTTGCAATGCCGCGGTCAATCCCTATTACGGCCCGCTGCTCGACGTCACCGACGAGGCCTACGACAAGACCATGAGCTCGAATGTGCGCAGCAATCTCTGGCTCATGCAACTGGTGATGCCGGAGATGGCCGAGCGCAAGGATGGCGTCGTCATCATCATCTCCAGCATCGCGGGCTTGCGCGGCAGCCCCATGCTCGGAGTCTATGCGATCTCCAAGGCAGCGGACCTCCAGCTCTGCCGGAACTTGGCCGTCGAGTGGGGGCAGCACAACGTCCGCATCAACTGCATCGTGCCGGGCTTGGTAAAGACCGATTTCGCCCGCGCGCTCTGGGAAGACCCGGTGGTGCTGGAGCAAGCCGTGAGCAACGCGCCGCTAAAACGCATCGGCCAGCCCATCGAAATCGCGGGCGTCGCCGTGTTCCTGGCATCGCGCGCCGGCAGCTTCGTCACGGGTCAGGCGATCGTGGTCGACGGTGGCGTCACGATCGCCGGGCGACTCTAGGCGATCTCGAACAAGCCGGCGGCACCCATGCCGCCGCCGATGCACATGGTGACCACGGCGTAACGCGCCTTCCGGCGCTTGCCCTCAATGAGCGCGTGGCCGACCAGGCGGGCGCCGCTCATGCCATAGGGGTGCCCAATGGAGATGGCGCCGCCGTCGACGTTGTATTTCTCGGGATCGATGCCGAGCCGGTCGCGGCAATAGAGACACTGCACGGCAAAAGCCTCGTTGAGCTCCCAGAGATCGATATCCGATACTTTGAGTCCGTGGCGCTGCAGCAGCTTCGGCACCGCGAACACGGGGCCGATGCCCATCTCGTCGGGCTCGCAGCCCGTCACCACCATGCCGCGATAGATGCCGAGCGGCTCCAAGCCGCGCTTTTCCGCGAGCTTCGCATCCATCACGACGCAGGCGGATGCGCCGTCGGAGAGCTGGCTCGCGTTCCCCGCCGTGATATGACCTGCTTCGCGCACCGGCTTCAGCGAGGCCAATCCCGCAAGGGTCGTCTCGGGCCGGTTGCCCTCGTCCTTGGCAAGCGTCACCGGCTCGCTCCAAGTCCGGCCGGAGTCCTTGTCGCTCATTTGCCTCATGCTCGGCAGCGGCACGATCTCGGCGTCGAACCGGCCAGCTTTCTGGGCGGCGGCCGTGCGCTGCTGGCTCAGCAGCGCGAACTCGTCCTGCTTCTCCCGCGTCACCTGATAGCGCCGCGCCACTACCTCTGCGGTGTCGATCATGGGCATCCAGACATCGGGCTTATGCTTTGCGAGCCACTCATCGTGATGATGAGACGTGTTCGTGGTGTTCTGCACCAAGCTGATCGATTCGACGCCGCCCGCCACCATCGCGGGGACGCCGTCCACCACGACCCGCTGTGCTGCGATGCTGATGGCCATCAGGCCGGAGCTGCAGAACCGGTTCACAGTCTCGCCCGCGACCGTCACGGGGAGGCCCGCGCGCAGCGCAGCCTGGCGCGCGATATTGTGGCCTGTGGTTCCCTCGGGAAAGCCGCAGCCGATCACGACGTCCTCGATCTCGCCGGGCTCGAGCTTCGCGCGCTCCACGGCGTTCTGGATCACGTGCCCCGTAAGCGTCGCGCCGTACGTCATGTTGAACGCACCGCGAAACGCCCTCCCGATCGGCGTGCGCGCAGTCGAGACGATCACCGCTTCGGCCATGGCGGCTTCCCTCCCATTGTTCCAAGTCGGGCCTAGGAAACGCGCTCACGGGCGATCTGGCAAGTGCTTCGGGACCGCTTTGTGTTAGATAGCAGAGCCCCTCACCCTGCCCTCTCCCCGACGGGGAGAGGGTTGCGGAAGCTTAGCGAGCGCAGTGAGCTTAGCCGAAGCTGGGTGAGGGGGATGCTTCCGTCTGCTCGCGAATTGCCAGGGAGTTTCGTTCATGCGTGAGTTCAAGAGCCTTGCCGAGCTCAAAGCCGCCGCAGGCGAGACGTTGGGCGTCAGCCCCTGGATGACTGTGACCCAGGACTTGATCGATCGCTATGCCGACGTCATCGACGACCACCAATGGATCCACGTCGATCCCGTGCAAGCCGCGCGCTCGCCGCTCGGCACCACCATCGCGCACGGCTATCTCACGCTCTCGCTGATCCCCTCGATGATCCGCGACCTCTATTCCGTCGCTGGTGTGAGCGCGCGCCTGAACTACGGATCGAACCGCGTCCGCTTTCCGACGCCGGTGCCGCGGGACGGGCGCCTGCGCACGCATCTTAGGATCCTATCGGCGGAGGATGGAACCGACGGCGCCGTGCGGGTCACCCTGCAGGCGACGGTCGAGCTCCAGGGCAGCGAGAAGCCCGCCTGCACCGCAGAGATCGTGACCCTGATGCTTCCGGAGGCTCGCTAGGACCCCGAGCCGTTGCGCTTTCGCGCCTGCCACTCCGCGTAGCTCATGCGCTTCATGTCGAAGCGGTCGGACAAGCGGACATAGCCGCTGCCGGCGAGACGGCCGACCGGCTTCATGGCGTCGAGATCGATGCGACCGCCGGGCATCAGGACCTCATCGCGGATGTGAAAGCGGAGCACTTCGCCGAGCACGATGGAGCGCTTGCCGCCCTCGCCGAAGCGCAGTTCCTCGATCAGCTTGCATTCCATGTTGACCGGCGATTCCGCGATGCGCGGGGGCTTCACCACCGAGGACGGCACAGCGGTCAACCCCGCCTCCGAGAGTTCATCGATGCCCTCGGGAAAATCGACGGCGCATATGTTCATGCGCTCGGCGATCGCCTCGTCGACGAGATTGACCACGAACTCGCGGGTGGCGCGGATAATACGCACGGTGTCCTTGAGTCCGCCTTCGGCCCGGAGTTCCATGCCGAGCGCCACGATCGGGGGGTCGTGGCTGAAGCAATTGAAGAACGAGAACGGCGCCGCGTTCGGCACGCCCTGTTGGTCTCGCGTGGTGACGAAGGCGATCGGCCGCGGCACCACGGAGCCAATCAGAAGCCGATAGCGGTCCTTCGGGGGGAGCGTCGCGAAATCGAATTCCATGGGTCTCGGACTCAGGAGGGGGTGACAAGCCGGCTTGTGGTCGGATCGAAATTGATCGGGAGCATGCCGCGAGGCTTCGCCGCCGCTGAGAGCTCGCATGACAGGAACCTGCCTCGGCCCGCCGCGCCCGTCACCGCGCCGTCGCGCCAAACCACTTCGCCGCGCGAGATCGTGGTGATCGGCCAGCCCGTCACCGTGCGCCCCTCGTAGGGCGTGTAATCCATGGCGTCGTGCATGATCTCCTGGCGGATCGTCACCGGCAACTCCGGGTCCCAGATCGCGATATCGGCGTCGCTTCCGACCGCGATGGTACCCTTGCGCGGATAGAGTCCGTAAAGCTTCGCGGCGGTCGTGGCGCTCAGCGCCACGAACCGCGTGAGGTCGATGCGACCTGCGCGCACGCCCTCGGAGAAGAGGAGCGGCAATCGCACCTCGATGCCCGGTACCCCATTGCCGATCTTCTTGAAATTCGGGTTTGGGCCCGCGTACAGCTTCCCCGTCGCATCCATGCGATAGGGCGCGTGATCCGACGAGAACACGTCGAACACGCCGGTTTCCAACCCACGCCAGACAAATTCCTGGTTTGCCTTGTCGCGCGGCGGCGGGCTGCACATGCAGCGCGCGCCCTCGATGCCGGGCTTGTCGAGATCGTCCTCGGTGAGAAACAGGTATTGCGGACAGGTCTCCGCGTAGATCTTGAGGCCGCGGTTGCGCGCCCAGGCGATCTGATCGATCGCTTCGCGGCCGGAGACGTGCACGATCAGCACGGGCACGTCGATGAGCTCGGCGAGGCTGATCGCGCGGTGGGTCGCTTCGCGCTCCGCGAGCGCCGCGTGCGCCGTCGCATGGAATTTGGGCGCCGTGTGGCCGGCTGCCAGCAAGCGCTCGGTCAGGAACGCAATGACGTCGTGGTTCTCCGCATGGATCATCACCAGCGCGCCCTCGCGCCGCGCCAGCGACAGCACCTCCAGCGTCTCGCGGTCGCTGAGCTTGAGGGCGTCGTAGGTGAGATAGATCTTGAAGGACGTGTAGCCGTCGCGAATGAGCGCCGGCAGCTCCTGGCCCAGCACCTCGCGGCTCGGGTCGGAAATAATGAGATGGAAAGCGTAGTCGATGATCGCCTTCCCCTCCGCCTGCCGGTGATAGTCCTCCACCACCTTGCGGAGCGATTGGCCGCGATGCTGTGCGGCGAACGGGATCAGCGTCGTGGTGCCCCCCGCCGCTGCTGAGCACGAGCCCGAGAGGAAATCGTCCGCCGTGGGAATCCCGATCGAGGACACCTGCGCGATGTGGACGTGGCTGTCGATGCCGCCGGGCAGCACCAGCTTGCCCCGTGCATCGATCTCCTCGCGGCCTCGCCCTAGATTCGCGCCAAGCGCCGATATCCGGCCGCCTGCAATACCGACATCGGCCGCGAACACGTCAGCCGCGGTCGCGACGGTTGCGTTGCGGATCACGAGATCGAATTCGGCCATGCAGATCCCTGGTCAGAGCGCCACAGTGCCGCTAAGACTTATACGAAGCCCGCTTGCCTGCAAAGCCCGAGGCTGGGGGCCTTGCCTAGGAAATGCTCATGCCTGTCATCGACGAATCCGCGCGCGGCTTCTATGTGATCTCGGCCACGCCGTTCACCGACGATGGTGCGATGGATTGGACCTCCACCGATCGCCTGATGGACTTCTACCTCGACTGCGGCAGCGACGGCATCACCATCCTCGGCATGATGGGCGAGGCACAGAAGCTCTCTCAGGAGGAGTCGGCGGCCTTCGTCGCCCGCGTGATGAAGCGCGTCGGCAGCCGGGTCCCAGTGGTGGTCGGCGTCACCAGCGCGGGCTTCCGTCTCATGGGCGACCTGGCGCGGCATTCCATGGACCTCGGCGCCGCCGGCGTCATGGTTTCCGGCACAAGCGCGCTCAGAACCGATGACCAGGTCTACGCCTACGTCGAAAGCGTCGTGCGGGAACTAGGCCCGGAGATCCCTGTCGTGGTGCAGGATTATCCGCAAGTCAGCAACGTCTGCCTCTCGCCCGCTCTGGTGAATCGGCTGTTCGCCGATTTTCCCACGCTCAAGGTGCTGAAGCACGAGGAAGCGCCCGGCCTGCGCAAGATCTCCAAGCTGCGCGCGGCGGAGTCCTCCGGCTCCCGCAAGCGCCGGATCAGCATCCTCGTTGGGAACGGCGGACTGCATCTGATGCAAGAGCTCGCTCGGGGCATCGATGGCGCCATGACGGGCTTCGCCTTCCCCGAAGGGCTGGTCGAAGTGATCCGACGCTGGTTCGCGGACGATAGGGACGCTGCCGAGGATATCTACGACGCCTACCTTCCGGTGATCCGGCACGAGAATCAGATCGGTCTCGGTTTGGCCCTCCGCAAGGAGACTCTGTGCCGCCGGGGCGTGATCGCGTGCGCCCGCGCCCGCGCACCCGGTCCCGCACTGGACGCCGACGACCAGGCGGAACTCACGCATCTGCTGGATCGCCTCGAGCGGGCAAAGGCGCGGCTCGGCATCGCGCTGCCGCCGCTGCTCATGGCCGGCGGGTAGCCTACTCCTCGTCCGGCAACGCGCTCTCGTGCCAGTGCGAGAGCAGCCAGCGCGAGACGCGGTCGAGCGAGAAATAGATCGCCATGCCCGTGAGCGCGAGCAACACCAGCGCCGCCATCTGCCGCGCGATCTCGAGACGGTAGCCGGCCTCCAGGATGCGGTAGGCGAGCCCGGTCTCGCTTCCGCCGGTGCCCGCAACGAGCTCCGCCACCACGGCGCCCACCAGCGCAAGCCCGCCGCTGATCTTCACGCCCGCGAGGAAGTTCGGCAGCGCCGTCGGCATGCGGAGATAGCGCAGCGTCTTCCAGCGCGTGGCACCGTAGAGCTTGAACAACGCGGCGAGGTTCCGATCGGCGCTGTTGAGGCCGAGTGTGGTGTTGGCGACGATCGGGAAGAACGCCACGATCAGGGCCAGGATCAGCACCGACCAATAGGCATCGTTGACCCAGATGATGATGAGCGGCGCAATCGCCACCACCGGAGTCACCTGGAGCGCGATCGCGTAGGGCAAAAGACTCTGCTCCAGGACGCGCGACTGCGCGAAGAGGATCGCAATCGCACCGCCCAGGACGATGGCGGCGGCGAGGGCCGCGATGGTGATGCGGACGGTCACCCAGAGCGAGCCGAGGAGGCTCGGGCCGTCCCGCCACAGCGTCTCCGCCACCAGAGCCGGGCCCGGCAGGACATACCAGGGAACCTCGAAATAGCGGACCACCGCCTCCCAACCGGCGAGGAACAGCGCGCCGACCGCGGCGGGACCGAGAATACGGAGCATGCGATCGGTCATGCCATCATTCCTTCCGCGAGCCGGTGCGAGAGCGCGCGGCAGAGCTCAGTGTAACGCGGCGCCGTGCGCAAGGTGCCGGTGCGCGGATAGCCGAGATCGATGGGCATGTCGGCGATGATCCGCCCCGGCCGGGGCGTCATCACGATCACTCGGCTCGAGAGGAACGCGGACTCGAACACGCTGTGGGTGACGAAGACCACGGTCCAATGCTGCTCTTCCCAGAGCCGAAGCAAATCCTCGTTCAGCTTGAAGCGGGTGATCTCGTCGAGCGCTGCGAAGGGCTCGTCGAGCAGCAGCAGCTCCGGGCTGGTGACGAGCGCGCGCGCGATGGAGACGCGCATCTTCATGCCGCCCGAGAGCTCGCGCGGGTAAGAGCGCTGGAATCCCTCGAGGCCCACCGCGGCGAGAGTCTGCCCGATCCGGTCGGAGACGCTCGCTCGCGTCTCGCCCGAAAGACGCAGCGGCAGGTAGACATTGTCCCAAACCGTCGCCCAAGGCATCAGCGTCGGCTCCTGGAACACGAAGCCGATGCGGCCGGCGAGCGCGTCCCGACCCTGGATCATGCCGGCGCTGGGCTCCACGAGCCCCGCGATAATCCTGAGCAGCGTGCTCTTGCCGCAACCGGAGGGCCCAAGCAGGCTGACGAAGGCGCCCTTTTCAATGGCGAGGTCGACGCGATCGAGAGCGAGCGTGCCGTTGCGAAAGACCTTGCGCACGCCCTCGAGAGAGACGAGCGGCGGCATGGGCCGTCGCGATGGTCCGACGATTACTTCCGCATGCCGAGGTCGAAGGCCTTGTTCACGAACTGCAGCGTGTAGGCTTTCTTGTAATCGAGGTTGGCGGAATAGAGTCCCTGCTTCGACATCACGTCGTGGAAGGCCTTCCAGCGCTCGTCGGTCATCGCGCCGATGCCGAGCTTGAGGCTGTCGCCACTGTCGACCACGCCGTATTCCTTGATCTTCTTGATCGCGTAAGCCAGCAACTCGTCGGTCTCTTCGGGGTTGTCCTTTTTGATGAGCGCGTTCGCGGGCGAGGGATCGCCGTAGAGATAGCTGTACCAGCCCTCGATGCTCGCATTGACGAAGCGCTGCACCAGATCGGGCTTCTCCTCGACCATCTTGCGCGAGGCCTCGATCACCGAGGCATAGGTGGCGTAGCCCTCGTTGGCGAGTAGGAACACCGCCGGCTTGCCGCCCGCCTTCTCGATCAGAAAAGGCTCGCTGGTGAGATAGCCCTGCTGCACGGCGTTCTGGTCCGCCATGAAGGGCGCGATGTTGAAGTTGTACGGGCGGATCTGGTCGTCGGTGAAACCGAACTTCGCCTTGAGGAAGAGCCATGGGCCCACGCGCGTGTCCGCACCGATCATGATCGGCTTGCCCTTGAGCGCTGCGAGGCTGTCGTTGCCGACGCCGGCATGGGCAATCAGCACCATCGGATCCTTCTGGAACATGGCCGCCACCGCGACCATGGGGATGTTTTCTTTGACGAAGTTCAGGGGCAGGAACGAATTCGGTTCCTCGTCGAAGTCGAGCCGGCCGGCGGCGAGCAGCTGCGAATGATTGACCTGCGGCCCGCCCTGGCGGAGCGACACCTCGAGGCCGTATTTGGCATAGATGCCGGTGGCGATCGCCTGGTAATAGCCGCCGTGCTCGGCCTCAGCCTTCCAATCGGTGCCGAGGCTCACCTGGTCCCGCGCCGCAGCAGGCCCCGCGAGCCACGCCGCCAAAGCTCCCGCCATCAAGACCGCACTGGATGTTCTGATCGCCTGCCGCATTGCTCGCCCCTCCGGATTGGCTCGTGTCCCCGTGGCTCTTCTATAGCAGCAGCAGCAGGCGCCAGGCATGATCAAATTCCGCAATGGGGGTGCTCAATCCGCGGGCAGAGGCGCCCGCATCTACGGCCTATTTGCTCGACCGGGGCACGCGCCCCTCGATGGGATAGGCGGGATCGTTGTAGCCGGGCGTCGAGGGGTGTCCCGCCGGCACCAGCCCGTCGATGAGCGCCTCGTCAGCAGCATCGAACTTGTACTCGAGACCGCGAATGTAGTCGGCCCACTGCACCTCCGTGCGCGGGCCCGCGACAGCGCCGGTCACCAGCTCGTTGTTGAGCACCCAGGCGAGAGCGAATTGGCCAGCGGTGAACCCGCGAGCCTCCGCGTGCCGCTTGATGGTCTGGGCGATGCGCAGCGACTCCGGACGCCATTCCGTCTGCATCAGGCGCTTGTCGTTCCGGCCCGCCCTGGTGTCGGCCGCGGGCGGCGCGTCGGGCGCGTATTTCCCGGTCAGGACGCCCCGTGCCAGCGGGCTGTATGGCACGACGCCCAAGCCGTAATGGGCGGATGCCGGCAGCTGCTCCACCTCCGGCATGCGGTTCATCGCGTTGTAATAGGGTTGGTTGACGATCGGACGAGCGGTCCCGAGCCGATCGCAGAGGGCGCAGATCTCAGCGATTCGCCACGAGCGGTAATTCGAGACGCCGAAATAGCGCACCTTGCCCTGACGCACCAGATCCGCCATGGCACGCACGGTCTCGCAGAACGGCGTCGCGTGGTCCTCCTTATGAAGGTAGTAGACGTCGATGTAATCGGTGCCGAGGCGCTTCAGGCTTGCCTCGGCCGCTTGCAGCATCCATTTGCGCGAAAGCCCGGCTTCGTTCGGTCCCGGTCCCCCGGGGTTCGCGAGCTTGGTCGCGAGCACCCAGCGGTCGCGGTCGCCGCGGATCGCGCGGCCCACCACCTCCTCCGATCGACCGCCCGTGTATTGATCAGCCGTGTCGATGAAGTTCACGCCCTGGTCGCGGGCCGCACCGACGATCCGTGTGGAGGTCGGCTCGTCCGTGGCACCGCCGAAATTCATGGTTCCGAGGCAGAGCGGCGATACCTTGAGGCCGCTCCGCCCGAGGGTCCGGTAGTCCATACGAAACCTCCATTCGACGAGATCGCCACGAGCGATCGAGTCTGCTGTGGCAACGTGATCGCTGCAAGCGTGCTGCGTCCAGCCATTGAAACTGCGGCGTTAGCGGACCTCCGGCGAGCGATCGCAAGACTATGCAAAGACTTTGATCCATTTCCCGAAGAGTATTCAATTCCGAATCCTGTGCCTGTGCTGCGGTATTAGCAAACTTTTAAGGCTGAAGTTGTAGGGTCGCCGCGGTTTCGTTGGGCGTCACAGGAGCGTGCGGCCGAGCAGTGGCTCGGCCGCGGAGGTCAGAACGCATCGTGCAGGCATCCGCGCTTCAGGTCGGCGCCCTCGAGCGGCCGACGGTTCCCACGGCTCTTCAGTGCCTCGTCATGGCGGCACGCCATCACGGCGTGCACCTCTCCGCCGATCAGCTCATCCGCGAACACGCACTCGGCCCCGAAGAGCCCAACTCTCAGCAGCTCGCCGCCGCCGGCGGGGCACACGGGCTGACACTCGGCGAGATCAGGCTCCGCCCGCGCGATTTTTCCAAGCTCGCCCGCGGCGTGCCCGCGATCATCCACCTCAAGAACGGCAACTCGGTCTTGCTGACGGCCATCGCGGGCAAGGGCCAAGCCGCGACCGCCACGGTCTTGGACCCCGCCGTTGGCGAATCGACGCCGCTCATCACGGAGCTCGACCGGATCGCCACGGCCGCCGAAGGCGTGTTGCTCATCCGCCGGGACGGCGAGAGCCGGGATGCCGCAGCGCAGCCCTTCGGTCTCGGCTGGCTCGTCGGTCAGGTGGTGACGGAGCGGCGGCAGTTCCGAGACATCGCGATTGCGGCGGCCATGATGAGCGTGCTCGCGCTCGCGCCCGCGATATTCTGGCAATTGGTCGTCGACCGCGTCCTTGCGCACCGGAGCCTCGCTACACTCAACGTGCTGGTGGGCGGCATGGCGCTGATCATCATGGTGGACATGCTGTTCGGCTACGCGAGGCGCAGCCTGATCCTGTTCGCGACCGCACGGATCGACGCGCGTTTGTCGACCTACGTCTTCAACAAGCTCCTTGATCTGCCCATCGACTTCTTCGAGCGCACGCCGACCGGCGTGCTCACGCGGGACGTCAACGAGATCTGGCGGATCCGGACGTTTCTGACGGGACAGCTGTTCGGCACCGTGCTGGACGGCATGGTCCTGCTCGTCATCCTGCCCGCGATGTTCTGGTTCAGCCCCGTGCTCGCTTGCATCGTGCTGGCGCTGGGTGCGCTGATGGTGCTGATCGTCGCGGGATTCCTGCCCTTCATCCGCAAGCGCACCACGCGAGCCTTCCTGGCGGAAGGCCAGCAGAACGCTTTCCTCGTCGAGACCGTGCAGGGCGTTCGCACGGTGAAGTCGCTGGCCTTGGAACCGCGCCGCCGCCACGGTTGGGACCGTCATGTCGCGAGCGCGGTGCGGTTGCGCCGGCACGCGGGCGCGCTCGCCAACTTGGCCCAGACGATGATCGCGCCGTTGGAAAAGCTGATGACGAGCGGGGTAATCGCACTGGCGGCCTACGGCGCGATCACCGCCGGCGATCCCGTCTATCTCGGCACTCTCATGGCCTTCGGCATCCTGGCGCAGCGCGTGGCGCAGCCGCTGGTCCAGCTCGCTCATCTGATCCAGCAGTTCGACGAGGCCAACCGCGCGGTTCGGACCGTCGCGGCGGTCGTGAACCAGGCGCCCGAGGATGGCCGCGACGTCGGCGGCTCCAGCGCGCCGCTCAAGGGCGCGATCGAGTTCGAGGCGGTGCGCTTCCGCTATGCCGGAGCGACCACACCCGCTCTCGACCGGCTCTCGTTCAACGTCCCGGCCGGAACCATATTCGGCATCATGGGCCGCAGCGGGTCCGGCAAGACCACGATCACGCGTCTGCTGCAGGGCTTGCATCGCCACTATGAAGGGATGATCCGCGTCGACGGCACGGACATTCGAGCCATTGATCTCGATCACCTCAGGCGAAGCACGGGTGTCGTGCTGCAGGACAGTTTTCTATTCTCCGGCACCGTCCGCGACAACATCGCCGCGAGCTGCCCGACGGCGAGCTTCGAGCAGGTCGCGGCCGCCGCCCGCATGGCGGGCGCGGAGGAGTTCATCGAGCGGCTGCCACGCGGCTATGACACCGTCATCGAGGAGGGCTCAGCCAATCTCTCCGGCGGGCAGCGCCAGCGGATCGCCATCGCGCGGGCGCTCCTGGTCGACCCCAAGCTGCTGATCCTCGACGAGGCCACCAGCGCTCTGGACCCCGAGAGCGAGGCCATCGTCAACGCCAATCTGCAGCGCATAGCCCAAGGGCGAACCGTCGTGGTGATCTCGCACCGGCTCGCCTCCCTGATAGCCGCGGACGCCATCCTGGTCCTGGATCAAGGCAGCGCCGTCGATGTCGGCCGCCATACGGAGCTCCTGCAGCGCTGCAAGCTCTATGCCCGCCTCTGGAATCAGCAGAACCGCCATACTTTGCACGAGCTCGATCATGACATCATGGCGGCCGAGTAACTCGACCCGATCCGATGCGGCGGTGCTCGCGAGCTTTCGCTCCGAGACCAGCGCGCTCCTGGCGGAGCGCGACCCCCTGCTCGCGCGCTGGCTCCTGCGCTTGGCCGCGGCGGCGCTCGCCTCTGCAATCGTCGCGGCGGGATTCGTCAAGATCGACCGCATTGTGACGGGCGGGGGGCATATCTACTCGCTGCACCCGACCATGGTCGTCCAGTCCCTAGACCGCGCGATCATAACCTCTCTGACCGTGCACGAGGGCGATCGGGTCGCGGCCGGTCAAGTGTTGGCCACGCTCGACCCGACTTTCGCCGCCGCCGACGTGGCGCAGCTCAACGTGCAGATCGAGAGCCTCAACGCGCAGATAGGCCGACTGGAGGCCGAGCACGAAACGCGCGAGATCTCGCCCGGAGATCTGCCGCCGCGATACGTGGCGATGCAGCAGGCGCTTTGGTTGCAGCGTCACGCCGAGCATGACCAGCGCCTGCGCGGCTTCGACGCCAAGATCGCCGAATACCAGGCGACGCTGGACAAGGCGCAAGCCAACATCAAGCACTACACGAACCAGCTTCAGGTCATGAGCGAGGTCGAGGACATTCGGCACAAACTCTACGATCTTAAGGATGGCAGTCGCCTCACTTTTCTCGAGGCGACCAATCAGCGCTTGCAGCTGGCGCGGAGTCTCGAGCAGGAGCGCAACGCGCTCGCGGAGACCCAGCACGCGCTCGAATCCGCGCGCGCGGAGCGCGAGACGTTCCTGCGTCAGTGGCAGGGCCAGGTGGACGCCGAGCTCATCCAGCATCGCACCGAGCGCGATGCGGCGATGGAGCAGCTCGTCAAGGCGACGAAGCGTAACGATCTCATCGATCTGCGCGCGACGACCGATGCCATCGTGCTGCATGTGGGCAATTTCTCCGTCGGATCGGTTCTGCCGGAGGCGACGCCACTGCTCACGCTCGTGCCCGTCGATGCGCCGCTGGAAGCAGAGATCCACATCGATGCCCAGGAGATCGGCTTCGTGCGGCCAGGCGACCCCGTCGCGATCAAGGTCGAGGCCTACAACTACCTCGAGCACGGCACCGTCGAGGGTCACCTCCGCGTGCTGAGCGCGGACGCTTTCACGACATCGGATGACGACAAGGCGACGCCCGTCCGGGCCTATTACAAGGGCTATATTATGCTGGATCGCGTGGATTTGCACGGCGTCCCGCAGGACTTCAAGCTGGTGCAGGGCACGCCCGTGACGGCGGACATTCAGGTCGGCCAGCGCACGCTCCTCTCTTACCTCGCGAGAGGCGCACTACGCAGCGTCGACGAGTCCATGCGCGAGCCGTGATCGCGCCGCTATGATCCACCTCGGCTGGACGTGGCGCTGGGGAAGCGCCGAGCGGGCATATCGCCGAGGTTATCGGTATCTGCGAGGTGACGGCGTCCCGCATGACCCCGTCGCCGCGATCCATTGGTTGACGCGCGCTGCTGAAGGCGGCCATGAACACGCGCAGCATGCGCTCAGCATGGCCTACCTCTCCGGGATCACCGGCCGTGCCGCGTGCGCATCCTGGCTCGCGGAGGCCCGCAGTGGTTCGTCGGCAGCCGCCGGCAATGCAAGCTTGCTCTATCCTGAGGGGCTCGACGTCGGAGCCGATCCAGCGCTCGCCTTTGGCTGGGCCAATGCCGCTGCGCGGCGCGGCCTCGCCTGCGCACAAGCCAATCTCGGGATGCTCTTGACGCGCGGCATCGGCTGCAAGCCGGACTTCGCCGAAGCGGGCATCTGGTATCGCCGCGCCGCCGCAAAAGGCGAGGCGGCGGGCGCCCTCGGGCTCGGTATTCTTCACGAGGGAGGCCTCAGCGTTCCCAAGGACATCCCTGAGGCGATGCGCTGGTACCGACTTGCCGCCGAGGGCGGCAACGATGTCGCTGCGAGCGCATTGGGTTTGTTGCTGCTGAGTGGCGATGGCGGCGAGTCCGACCCCCCTCAAGCCCAGCGCTGGCTCAGCGGTCCCGCCGCGCGCGGCAATGCCCACGCGCAATACGGCTTGGGGCTGCTTTCCCTCCGGGGGCGGGGTGATGCCCAAGCGGGGTTCTGGCTGAGCAAGGCCGCCGCCCAAGGCCACGATGGCGCTCGATCAATTCTGGCGAGGCTCCAGTCGACCGACGGAGCCGACTGCGCCGCAGCCTAATGCACCTCAGGTCTGCCTAAACTCTGCAAAATCGCGCTCGAAGCGCGCGAGGTAGTCGCGCGCATAGGACCCATAGTCGACGTCAAGGCTCGAATGGAGCTCCGAGACCATGCCCCACATCGCCTCGCGCAGCAGCGAGGCGCACTTCATCGCGTAATAACGCCGCGCCAGGTCCGCCGAGAGCGGTCGCTCGAAATAGGTTTCGAGCAGCCAGGTTTCATCCGCTGGAGCGACCGCGTTGTTCGAGCAGAGATTCGCGAGATCGAAGAGCGAGCTGTTGAAGCCCGCGTAATCCCAATCGATAAGCCAGAGCCGCTCGCCGGCATCGATGAAATTAGCCGCCAAGAGATCGTTGTGACCGAAGACGACGTCGATGGGCCCGACCGCGGCCTGTAGCTCCTCGGCCACCGCGACGAGCCTCGCGAGCTCCGGGAGGAACTGGCTCCCGCCGTCACGCAAGGTTGCGGCGTAGTCGCGCAAGACGTGGAAGACCCAGAACATCTGCATGGGCCCGCGCAGATACCGCTCGACCTCGCGATGACAGAGGCGCAGAAGCGGCAGAATGCGGGCCAGCATGGGCCGGCTGCGGACGGCTTCGGGCTTCAGCGTCTCGCCCTCGATGAACCGCAGGACCAACGCACCGGGCTCGTGGTGCACCACCTCGGGCGAGAGTCCCGCGGCCGCCGCGGCGCGGCTCGCCGCCAGCTCGTTGCTCCGCGTGATCTGGTGAACGGGAATGTCGTCCCCGACGCGCACCACGAAGCGCTCGCCGCGGTGGCGGACGAGATAATTCCTGTTGGTGATGCCGCCGGACAGCGGCTCCGGCGTCACCGGATCGAGCCAGCACGCCAAGCGAGCTGCCAATCGCCGGGCATCATCCTCGTTCATGCCTGTCATCTTCCGCAATCGGGCACGCGATGTCACCTCGGTAGACGAAATGCACTGCGATGTCGTGAGGTAGCTCCCGGGACTTGCGTTTGCGGAGAAGGCGTCGCAGCTTCGGTGTGAAGCGCCATCGCCCTGCGCGGAGAGGATCATGAACGACGCAAAATCGCCGGAGAGCTCGACCATAGGAGCCATGTTCGGCTCTGTGTCCGCCGGGACTTTCCTCGATCTTCCCAAGGCATCCACAGCCGATGGCGCCAGCGCGAACGTGGCGATCCTGGGGGCGCCGGCGGCGACGCCTTATCCCTCGGTCGGCCCCTACTGCGCCGGCGCTCCCCAGGCCATTCGAGCGGGCATCGCCAATTGGGCGGGAGCGCGCGATCACATGGATTTCGACCTCGGCGGTCCGATGGTGGCGGCCGGCACTTCCGCGGTCGATTGCGGCGATCTCGCCTACGACACCGACGCTGCCGCGGAAAACCGCGCGCGGATCGCCGGCGCCGCGAAAACCCTCCTCGACGGCGGCGCAGTGCCCGTCGTCATCGGCGGTGACGATTCCATCCCCATTCCCCTGTTCCAGGCCTTCGAGGGTCGCGGCAAATTCACTGTGCTGCAAATCGATGCGCATATCGACTGGCGCGATGAGGTCCAGGGCATCAAGCTCGGCCTCTCCAGCACCATGCGCCGCGCCAGCGAGATGGATTGGATCGACCGGATCATCCAGGTCGGCGCCCGCGGTACCGGCAGCGCCAGGGTTTCGGACTACCGCGATGCGTTGGCGGCCGGCGTGCGGTTCTTCTTCGCGGACGCGGTGCACGAGCGCGGCATCGAGCCCGCGCTTGAGCAGATACCCGCGGGCAGCAACGTCCTCGTCACTGTCGACTGCGACGGGCTCGACCCCGCCATCATGCCGGCGGTGATCGGCCCAGCGCCGGGCGGTCTCTCCTACTGGCACGCCGTCGGCTTGATGCGCGGCGTCGCCCGGAAAGCGCGGATTGCCGCCTTCGATATCGTGGAATTCATGCCTGAGCGCGATCAGCAGCAGCGCGGGGCGCTTACCGCCGCGCGGCTGGTCGCGAATGCGATCGGCTTGATCTCGCGGCAATGCGCCGAAAGACGGTAGCCTGTCAGCCGCGACGATGCGGCCAGTCGCTTCGGGACGTACAATTCAGTTCAGATTAAAGGAGACCTACCATGCTGGACGCGGCATCACTGCTTTCCTCGCTGGGCGTAGCGGCCTCGGCGATCGCCGACGGCGATATCGCCGTCCATTCACCGATCAACGGGCGCCGGCTCGGCTTCGTGAAGAGCGATAGCCCGGCAGGGATCGACGCGAAGATCGCGCGCGCCGATGCGGCCTTTCATCGGTGGCGCTCGGTGCCGGCGCCGCGGCGCGGCGAGCTGGTTCGACTTTTGGGCGAGGAGCTGCGCCGCGCCAAGGACGACCTCGGCCGTCTGGTCACGCTGGAGAACGGCAAGATCCTAGAGGAAGGCCGCGGCGAAGTTCAGGAGATGATCGACATCTGCGACTTCGCGGTGGGCCTGTCCCGCCAGCTCTACGGCCTCACCATCGCCTCGGAACGGCCCGGCCATCGCATGATGGAGACTTGGCATCCGCTCTCCGCGATCGGCGTCATCACAGCGTTCAACTTCCCGGTGGCGGTCTGGTCGTGGAACGCGGCCATCGCGTTGGTCTGCGGCGATTCCGTGGTCTGGAAACCCTCGGAGAAGACGCCCCTCACAGCCCTCGCCTGCAAAGCGCTGCTCGAGCGCGCGGCCAAGCAGCTGGGCGGCGTTCCTGACGGGCTGCTCGAGGTCGTGCTGGGTGCCCGCGCCGCCGGCGAGAAGATCGCCGCCGATCCGCGGCTCCGCCTCGTCAGTGCCACAGGCAGTTGCCGGATGGGGAAGGCGCTCGCCCCCGTGGTCGCCGGGCGCTTGGGCCGCTGCCTTCTGGAGCTGGGCGGCAATAACGGCGCGATCGTCGCAGCCTCCGCCGATCTCGATCTCGTGGTGCGCGCGGTCGCCTTTGCCGCGGTGGGCACGGCAGGACAGCGCTGCACCTCGCTGCGCCGCCTCATCGTGCACGAGAGCATCAGGGCGCCCCTCCTCGATCGCCTGAAGAAGGCTTACGGCTCGATCCGCGTCGGCGATCCCCTTGAGCCCGGCACGCTGGTGGGTCCGCTGATCGACCACCGCGCTTTCGACGGCATGCAGGCGGCCTTGACCCAGGCGCACGCCGACGGCGGCGCTGTCTCCGGCGGCGAGCGTGTGATGGGCGACCGGCTGCCGGACGCCTACTACGTCAAGCCCGCGATCGTCGAGATGCCCCAGCAGACCGCGATCGTGCGCGAGGAGACCTTTGCGCCGATCCTCTACGTCATGAGTTATCGCACCCTCGACGACGCGCTCCGCCTACACAACGAGGTGCCGCAGGGCCTCGCCTCCAGCGTCTTCACCAATGACCTCCGCGAGGCCGAGACATTCATGAGCGCGGCGGGCAGCGACTGCGGCATCGTCAACGTCAACATCGGCCCAAGCGGCGCCGAGATCGGCGGCGCTTTCGGCGGCGAGAAGGAGACCGGCGGCGGCCGCGAGTCCGGCTCCGACGCCTGGAAGGCCTACATGCGCCGCGCCACCAACACGATCAACTACTCGGGCGCGCTGCCGCTCGCCCAAGGCATCAAGTTCGACGTGGGCTAGCGCAACGACGCCACGATCTCGCGGTAGGCGGCCTCGGGGAAGGCTTTCAGCGTCGTCGAGCGCACGTTGCCGAGCATTCCCAGCATCAGCGTGAAGCGCGCGGCGACGGCGTCGTCGGGCGCTTCGTAGATCGCGACCAAATCGTAGTCGCCCATGGTCATGTAGAAAGCCTTGAAGTCACCGCCCATCTCCTTCAGCACGCGTCTTGCGGTATCGACCCGCTTGGGCGAGTCCTTCACCTCCCGCATGCCCTGCTCGGTCCAGTGAGCAAGCATAACGTAAGTCGCCATGGCGTCCTCCTCGGGTTGGTTTGGCCCTTGCTGGGAGCCGACGAGGTGCGTACCTGCCGAGGCGATCCGCGAAGCGGCTACAGATCCTTCGCGAGCCTTAAGGCGTCGTAGATGGCGGCGTGAATATTGCGCGACGCGACCGCATCGCCGATCCGGTAGAGTGCGTAGCCGCCGTCCGGATATCTAACCAGGTCCTGCGGGCGGTTGGCGATCAGCGCGCCGTGATCGATCTCGCCGAGATTGCGCGATCCCGGCTTGAGCGCGAAGTAAAGCTCGTCGAGCGGTAGGGTGCCGTGCTCGACCACCACCTGATCGACGAGCCTCTCGCGCCGGGACTTGTCGTACTCGTTGAACAGGGTCGCGCTCAGCCGGTTGCCCGCGCGCGCCACCCGCTCCAGCCTCAGATTGAGGGATATCGTGGTGTTGCGCTCCGAGAGCGTCCGGAAATAGGCGGGGTAGTTGGTGCCGCCGACCTCGGGCGCGAGGCTGCGTTCGGGTGTGGCGATCTCGAGCCGGCCGCCGGCGCCCGCGATGAACTCCGCGACGGTGAGCCCGGCGTCCGCGCCGTTGTCGTCGAACAGCAAAACGGAGTCGCCGGGTTTCGCGGCGCCCGAGAGGATATCCCAGGAGGTCGTCACGAGATCGTCGCCGGATTCGAGGAACGACAGGTTCGGCACGCCGCCCGTCGCGACGAAGACGATCTCAGGCTTCTCGGCCAGCACGTCCGAAGCCTCCGCAAGCGTATTGAGGCGGAATTGGACGCCGTGCCTCTCGCACTGATCGACGCGCCAGTCCACGATGCCCAGGATCTCGCGTCGACGCGCGAGCTTGGCGGCAAGCCGCAGCTGGCCACCGGGCTCGGCGGCGGCCTCGAACACCACGACCTCGTGGCCGCGCGCAGCCGCCACCCGAGCGGCCTCGAGCCCGCCGGGGCCCGCGCCCACCACGACGACCCTGCGCTTCGGTCCCCTCGATGCCGCCACGACATGCGGCATGGTGGCCTCGCGCCCGGTGGCGGCATTGTGCGCGCAGAGGGCCTCGCCGCCGAAATAGATCCGGTCGATGCAGTAGCCCATGCCGACGCAGGGCCGGATCTCGCTCTCGCGCCCTTCGGCGACCTTGCGGGCGATGTGGGGATCGGCGATGTGCGCGCGGGTCATGCCGACCATGTCGAGCTTACCGGCGGCGACGGCGTGGCGCGCGGTTGCGACGTCCTGGATGCGCGCGGCGTGGAACACCGGGAATTTCGTGACCTCGCGGATCTCGCCGGCGAAATCGAGATGCGGCGCCGAACGCGCACCCATGCCGGGAATCACGTGCGAGAGCGCCTCGTCGGTGTCGATGTGGCCGCGGATCACATTGACGAAGTCGATGAGGCCGCTCGCTACGAGACGCCGGGCGATCTCGACGCCGTCCTGGCGCGTCAGGCCCTTCTCCCAATCCTCATCGCAGACCATGCGGACGCCGACCAGAAAATCGGCGCCGACGCTGCGACGGACCGCCTGCAGCACCTCCATGGTGAAGCGCAGGCGATTATCGAGCGAGCCGCCGTAGGCGTCCTCGCGCTTGTTGGTGGCGGGCGACCAGAACTGATCGGCGAGGTGGCCGTAGCATTCGATCTCCAACCCATCGAGGCCGGCCGCCTGGCATCGCTCGGCCGCTACCGCGTACTGGCCCACGATGCGCGCGATGTCCCAATCTTCCGCGGACTTGGGAAACGCCCGGTGGGCGGGTTCGCGGATCGGGCTCGGCGCGACAACCGGCAGCCAGTCGCCCTTGCTCCAGGAGGTGCGCCGGCCGAGGTGCGTGATCTGGATCATCACGGCGGCGCCATGCTCGTGCACGGCATCGGCGAGCTCGCGCAGCCAGGGCACGACCTCGTCCTTGTAGAGCGTGATGTTGCCGAAGGCCTGCGGACTGTCAGGCGCCACCACCGACGAGCCCCCGAACATGGTGAGGGCTATGCCGCCTTTCGCTTTTTCCGCGTGATAGAGCCGATAGCGTTCCTTCGGCAGGCCATCCTCGGTGTAGGCCGGCTCGTGCGCCGTCGACATGAAGCGATTGCGCAGCTTCAGGTGCTTGAGCTGGTAAGGTTGCAGCAGCGGATCACTGGAGCTCATCGGGCCTCATTCCTAGGCGGCGGAATTTATCCTAGCGGGAGTTTGCCCTAGAGTAATCCCGGAACCAGCCCGCAAGAGAGGATCGCCATGGCCAGCTCCACGGACCGCGCATCTGCTCCCCCGCTCGCCTTCGATCTGGCGGCCCGGCTCGGCGTCATCGATCAAAAGAAGCTCCGCGGCTACCGGCTCGAGCGGCTTCGGCAAGAACTCCGCAAGCGCGACTACGGCGCGTGCCTGCTCTCCGACCCCATCAACATCCGCTACGCCACCGGCAGCCGCAACATGATGCTGTGGACCATGCATTCGCCGAGCCGTTGGGCGTTCGTGCCGGCGGAGGGACCGGTGGTGCTCTTCGAGTACGACAGCTCCAAGCACGTCAACGAGGGGCTCGAGACGATCTCGGAGATCCGCCTCTGCACGCCCTGGATCTATTTCCTCGCAGGTCCACGCTGCGAGGAGAAGGCGGGGCTTTGGGCGCGCGAGATCACTGACCTCGTAGCATCGCGCTGCGGCAAGAACCGGCGGCTCGCGGTCGACCGCTGCGAGCCCATGGGCGCCTTCAAGCTGGCGCAGCACGGTCTCGAGCTCTGCGACGGCCAGGAGGCGATCGAACAGGCGCGCCTCATCAAGTCGCCCGAGGAGATCGCGGCCCTGCAGCTTTCCATGGACGTCTGCGATGCCGCGATCGTGCGGATGCGCAAGGCGCTCCGGCCGGGCATCACCGAGAATCAGCTCTGGGCGATCCTCCACGAGGTCAACATCGCCCACGACGGCGAGTGGATCGAATCGCGGCTCCTCGCCTCGGGCGAGCGCACGAATCCGTGGTTCCAGGAGTGCGGCAACCGCGTGATCCGCGCCGGCGACCTCGTCGCCTTCGACACCGACATGGTGGGGCCGCTGGGTTACCTCGCGGACATTTCGCGGAGCTGGGTCTGCCCGGGCAAGCCGCCCACCAACGAGCAACAGCGGCTCTATGCGATTGCCCAGGAGCAGGTGCTCTTCAACATGCGCTTGATCAAGCCGGGCGTGAGCTTCCGAGAATTCGCGGAGACGTGCTGGCCCGTTCCGGAAGAATTCATCCCGAACCGCTACATGATGATGGTGCACGGCGTCGGGTTGGTCGACGAGTACCCGAGCGTCGCCTATGCCCGGGATTTCGCGGACTGGGGCTACGACGGCGTCTTCCAGGAGAACATGGCCGTCTCCGTCGAGAGCTATATCGGCGAAGTCGGCGGCAAGCAGGGCGTGAAGCTCGAGCAGCAGGTGCTGATCACCGCCACAGGGGCCGAGCCGCTCTCCAAGACGCCCTTCGAGGACGCATTGGTGGCCTGATCACCGCGCCAGCATCGTGGGCGCGATCGCCGTGGTCCAGCCGTGGGGGTCGTTGGAATCGCCGTACTGAATGCTGACGATGGTGTCGTAGAGCTTCTGCGTGAGCGGGCCAGTCTTGCCGCCGTTGATGGTGATCCGTTCGTTCTTGTAGCCGAGCATGCCCACGGGCGAGACCACGGCGGCGGTTCCGGTGCCCCACATCTCCGCGAGCGTGCCGGCCTTCGACGCGGCCATCACCTCGTCGATCGAGATCAGGCGCTCGGAGGTCTTGACCCCCCAGTCCTTCAGCAGCGTCAGGATGGAATCGCGAGTGACGCCGGCGAGGATCGTACCGGTCAATGGCGGCGTCACCACCTCATCGCCGATCTTCACCATGATGTTCATGGTGCCGACTTCGTCGAGGTATTTGCGGTGGACGCCGTCGAGCCAGAGCACCTGGGTATAGCCCTGTTTCTTCGCGTCCTCGGCCGCGTACAGGCTCGCGGCGTAATTCCCGGCGGTCTTGGCGCCGCCTAGGCCGCCCTGCACCGCCCGCACGTACTTGTCGGTCGCCAGGATCTTCACGGGATTGATCCCCTCGGCGTAATAGGAGCCGACCGGCGAGAGGATCAGGAAATAGGCGTAGGTCCGCGCGGGACGCACGCCGAGGAAGGGCTCCGTCGCGATCACGGTCGGCCGCACATAGATCGCCGTGCCGCGCTTTCGCGGGACCCACGCCTCATCGACCGAGATCAGCGCGTGAAACGACTCGAGCACCAGCGCCGGATCGAGCTGCGGTATGCACAGGCGCTCGCAGGACCGGTTGAGGCGGCCGACATGCGTCGCCGCGCGGAACAATCGGACCACGCCGTCGCTGCCGCGAAACGCCTTCAATCCGTCGAACACCGCCTGCGCGTAGTGCAGCACGGCGGCAGCCGGATCGAGGCTGAAGGGCTGGTAGGGGACTATGCGCGGATCGTGCCAGCCCCGGCCCTCGGTGTAGTCGAGCTGGAACATATGGTCGGTGAAGACGGTCCCGAACTGCAGGGCGTCGTCCGCAGGCCGCGGCTTCGGCCTGGCCGCTCGCGTGACCGGGATCTCGGGTTTGCGGGGTTGTTGGCGCGCCGCCTCGCTCTTGGTCATCGGTTGTGTCATCGAGAAAACTCCACTGGAATTCCTGATCCAACCATGAGAGGCCGAACCCCGTCGAGAAAAAGCCGACCGGCCGGCTCGGGCTGGAACAGCCGCATCCCGAAATTGGCTTCGATTGGCTTTGGATTTGCAATTTTCATTTTCCCCGGCTCGCGCCTCTCCGGTCTGAACGCAGTTTGCGTTTAGATAGGAGCCCGGCTGCGGAACTTCAAGACCACGCCGATCTCGGAGTTTCTCGAGAGGTCGAGCCGGTGTAGCTTTCGGTGCCACCCCATTGGAGAGAGGCACGATGAGCGGAGACGCCGGCATCGGATCGGTGGGGCTCTACACGAATCTGGATCGCATCGCCAATGGATTGGCCGGCCTCGGAATCGGTCCTGCGGATCCGATCGCGCCCGAGCAGCTGTTTCCCTTGGATCAATGGCACTACCACGGCACCGCCGCCATTCGCGCCGCCGCGGACTCCCTGGGGCTTGGTCCCGAAAGCCGCGTGCTCGATATCGGCTCCGGCATCGGCGGTCCGGCGCGCTACCTCGCGCACGCCGTCGGCTGCCACGTCACGGCGCTCGAGCTGCAACCCGAGGTGCACGCCGTCGCCGCCGATCTCACGCAACGGTGCGGTCTCGACGGGCGCGTCACGCACCTCTGCGGCGACGCGCTCAGTTATCCGATTCCGGATGCGGCATTCGACGCCGTGGTGAGCTGGCTTGCGGTTCTGCACATTCCCGACCGGCCTCGCCTCTGCGCGCGGCTCGCACGAGCGTTGCGCTCCGGCGGCGGATGCTACATCGAGGATTTGAACATGCGCGCGCCCTTCGCCGCGCAGGAACTGCGTGACGTGCGCGACATCGTCTTCGGCGTCACGCTCACGAGCATCGAGCACTATGTCGGCGATCTCGAGGCTGCCGGCTTCACCGGCGTTACCGCCACGGACATGACCGGCGACTGGGCGCCGTTCGTGGCCGCGCGGCTCGTGGCCTGGCGCAAGAACCATGCCACCTATGCGCGGGTGCATGGCGAGGCGGCCTACGCCGAGCAGGAGATGTTCTACGCCGCCGTCGCGCGGCTCTTCGAAAGCGGCAGCCTCGGCGGTCTCCGCCTGGTGGCCCATGCTCCATGAGCGCGAGCGAGGGCGCCGGGCGATGCTGATGCGGCTTTGGACCATCCTGGCGGTCGGCGCTCTCGCGGTACCAAGCCCGCTCCATGCCCAGAGCAGCGGCTTCAGCGTCGATTTCTCATGGGAAGGCACCGCAGCCTGCTTCGATCCCAAATCGCCGCCATTCTCGCTGAACGGCGTGCCCGCGGGCACCAAGCGGCTCGCGTTCGCGATGAAGGACCTGGACGCGCCGGGCTTTCCGCACGGCGGCGGCACGGTCGCTTTCAGCGGCCAGACCCAAGTGGGCCGGGACGCATTCTTATACAAGGGCCCTTGCCCGCCCTCCGGCCAGCATACCTATCAATGGACGGTGGAGGCGCAGGACCAGGCCGGCAAAACGCTGGCGACGGCGACGGTGGCGAAGAAATTTCCGCCGCGCTGAGCCAGCTCGGTGTCTCCGGCGATCCTGCGACGTCGGGCCGCAGCTGGTTGGTCTGCAAAAAAGAACCCAGGAGCCCGCCTCACGGCGACGGCTCCCGGGTTTCAGGTCGTCCGCGTTAGGTTTCGAGGCGTCCCGCGATCACGAGCCGACGTTGGTCGCGATCGAGTTGTACCTCGAATTCAAGGTCGTGCCGAGGGTGGTAAGGCCCGCGATCGTGACGACGGCGATGAGGGCGGCGATCAGGCCGTACTCGATCGCGGTCGGACCTTCGCAAGATCTCATGAGTTTGAGCAGGACTCGGAGCATAAGGTTCTCCACCCAGTTAACCGGCCACAGCGAAATGTGATCAAGAATGTATTGATACCCCGATGCGCGCATTGATATGGCTCAATGCTCCGTGGGTTCACCTCCGGACACACAACCGTATTCGTCGCATACCAGACCGAAGAGGCTTAACGATGCGCACAATCCCGTCATGGTTCTCCGGCGCCGGAGTCGCGCTGGCGACGCTCGGCTGCCTGCTCACGAGCCCTGCACGAGCAGAGCTCCTGGTGCATCACGATCTCCCGTTCGATCTCGCGCTCACCATCGCCAAGGGCGCGGTGGAAAGCTGCGCCGCCAAAGGATATGCGGAGTCCGCCGTCGTGGTGGACCGCGATGGCGAGACCATCGTGGCAATTCGCGGCGACAACGCCGCCCCTCTCACGATGGAAAATGCGCGCCGCAAAGCCTACACGGCCATGAGCTTTCGAACACCCACGACGGAGTACGCCAAGCGCTTTGCCGACAACAATCCGGTGGTTCGCCAGCAGGTGACCCTGCCGAACGTGATCGCGATCCCCGGCGGCCTGCCGATCAAGATCGGCGACGAGGTCATCGGCGGTATCGGAGCCTCCGGCTCGCCGGGCGTGGACGAGCCCTGCGTTCAAGCCGGCTTGGACAAGGCGGCGGACCAGCTGAAATGACGCGCGAGGCCCGCCGCTAGGGTGCAGCGAAGCGGCTCGGCGAGCACGATCGTATGTCCTCGCCGGGATCGCGGCCGAGCATGCAATCGGCGACCAGGCGGGCGGAGAGCGGACCCAGTGTGTAGCCGGCGCTGCCGGGGATCGCGAAAAACAAACCCGGGACCGCGTCGATCCCGCCCAAGGCGCCGCAACCGTCGAGGTTCGTGTTGAGACCGGCCCAGGTCCGGATCACTCGGAGCCCCGCGATCCTCGGAATGATGTGCTGCGCCAGGGACACATTGCCGATGATGCTCGAGAGCTTGGTTCTCGGAATTTCGCCGGTCTCGCGGAGGTCGGCCGGCCATCCTCCGCCGATCACCACCTGACCAGCGCTCAGTTGCTTCAAGGTGATGCGCCGGTCGGCGTGCTGCACGAGATGGCCGATGAAGGGAGCCGCGGCCTCCGTGATGTTCATGTGCAGTGGCTCGGGCTCCGCGGGCATGTCGACCCCGACCTGGGCAGCGAGTGCCTTGCCGCCGTAGCCGGCCGCGAGCGCCACCCGCCCGGCGCGGATGACCCCGCGCGCCGTGCTCGCGCGAAATCCGGAGCTTGCGGCCTCGAGCCGCAGCACCGGCTCGGCGTCGAGGAGAACGGCGCCCCGCCGCTTCGCCCATTTTCGGAGCGCGATATTGGCGAGCAGCGGATTGACTTTGCCTTCATCGGGACATAACTCCGCACCGACCACCGCGGGGCCGAGATAGGGCGCGATACGGTCGAGCTCGGCCCGGGTCAGGATGGAAACCTCGAGACCGAGCTCGATCTCGCGGCGGGACTTCGCGATCAGAAAATCGAGCTGCCGCTGGTCTTCGGCAATCATCAAGCCGCCGGTGATCCGGAGCTCGCAGTCCTCGCCGAGCTCTTGCTGGAAGGACTTCCAGAATGGCACGGCCTTCCGGTACATCGGCAGCGACTGCTCCACGAGAGGCACGTACTGCGGAAAATCCCGCAGGAAGAGGCTTTGCATCTGCACGTGGATGCTGCCGGCGTTGGCGGTGCTGCCGCCGGGCCAGCCCGCATCGATCACCGCGACATCGGCGCCCTCCGCGGCCAGAAATCCGCCGAGGCTGGTCCCGACGATGCCGCCGCCAATCACCAACGTGCCGATCTCGGCCACCACGGGGTGCGGTCGGTTCGTATCGCTGCTCATGCGCGACGAGCGATATCGGTCACGGAGATCGGCTTGATCGGCACGCGCGGCGCGAAGCGGAGGTCTTCGTCGAGATCCCGTCCCAAACGCTGCGCCATCAGCATCGACAGGATCGGGCCGCAGTAGCGTCCCTGGCAGGCTCCCATGCCCGCCCGGGTGATGCGCTTCAGCTCCCCGATCGAGGGACAACCCTCCGCGAGCGCCGCCTCGACCTGGCGGACCGTGATTTCCTCGCATCGGCAGAGCATGGTGTCCGGCGTGGCGAGCTCGAGACCCAGGCGTGGAGCCGCATAAAATCGCCAGAGCGCCGCCTGAAATTGTCGGTGACGCGCGAGCGCGCGCCGGGCGGCGTCGCGCTCGGCGGCCAGGCCGGGAGCAAGGCCGAGGCCCGACACCGACGCTGCCGCGAATCCCACAAGCGTGCCTTCGGCGAGCGCCGCGCGGGCACCGCCGAGACCCGTGCAATCGCCGAGTGCGAAGACATCGGGGATCGTGGTCTCGCCGGTGCCATCGGACGACAGACACGCGACGAACTGGTTGCGAGCGGCATCGAAGCGATGCTCGCAGCCCAGCGCCCGCAAAATCTCGCTCGAGGGATGAAAGCCATAGCCGAGGCAGACCGAGTCGACCGAATAGGCGCGGTCGGCGGAGCCGCTGCCGAGCCGCCCGACCTGGACCGTGAGCCTATCCGAACTTTTCTCGACGCGCTTGACCACCGAGCCATAGAGCACCGGCACACCGGCCTTCTGGAGCCGACGGCGATAACCCAAGCCCTCGAAGACGAGGCGCGGCGACGCGCGCATCATGCCCGCGAGAGCCAGCGCCGATCGAAGCGCCGGCACGGGCGCCAGCTCGACGACCGCCGCGATCTCGGCACCGCCTGCGGCGAGCTCGGCGGCCACTTGCAGGTTGAGCGGCCCATTCCCGGCGATGAGCACGCGCCGCCCCGCCAGGCGGCGGTAACTGCGCCACAGCGTCTGCGCTGCGCCGGTCGTCATGACGCCGGGCAACGTCCAGCCCGGTATCGGCACGCCTTGCTCGTACGCGCCCGTCGCCACGATGAGACGCGCCGGGGCGAAGATGCGGACGGCACCCTCCTGCACGGCCGCCAGGGTATGGGGTGGAAAGGCGCCCCAGATCTCCACGCCACTGAGGATCTCCACTCCGATGGCGCGCGCCGCGGCGATCAGCTTGCTCCCTTCCTCGTGCTGCGCGTCGGGCGGGGCGACAGAGCCGCCATCGACCGCGATCTGCTTGAAATATTGACCGCCGGGAAGCGGACGCTCGTCGAGGACGAGGACACTGGCCCCGGCTCGACGCGCGGCGATCGCCGCCGAGAGGCCGCCCGGCCCCGCGCCGATCACGAGAAGATCGGGCTTCTCCTCCGGGATATCCTCGATGGTCCTCGGAGCCGCACCGGTTGCCGGAGCCGAAATCTCGCGCGCGAAATTCTCGCGACGCACCGTCATGGATCGATCCAGCTTCACCATGCAGGCGCGTTGGTTCGACCGGCCATCGATCTCGACCAGGCAATCCTGGCATACGCCCATGCCGCAGAAGATGCCGCGCTCGGCGCCCGTGCGCGTCGCGCGGAAGCTCCGGACGCCCGTGGCGATCAGCGCGGCGGCCAGGCTCTCGCCGCGGCGGCCCGCGAGGTCTCGCCCCTCGAAGGTGAACGAAACCGAATCGCTCATCGGATTGTGGCTTTGGAGAACAAAGAGAACAGAGCAAGCACTGGAACCTTGCAGGACGTTAGTCGATTGTCAGACAATTGCCAACGGCGCGCCGGTACCATCAACCGCGGCGCGCGACCTCGAGGCGCCGACGTGAAGGGGACGATCCGATGCCGCAGCTCCTGACCGACCGCGTGGCTCTGGTGACGGGCGGCTGCCGCGGCATCGGCCGCGCCATCGTCGACTGCTTCGCCGAGCATGGCTCCACGGGTCTCGCCGTCGATGTCGGCGGCGCGGCGGCGACGGCGTCGCTGCCCTCCGGCTATACCGCGCATTTGGCCGACGTGACGGTGGAAGAGCAGGTTGCCGCCGCCTTCGCGGAGGCCAAACGAAGATACGGCCGGCTGGACATCGTCGTGGCGAATGCCGGCATCGTGCCGCCGTGGCACGAGACCGACGGGCTGGATCTTGCCGAGTGGGACCGCGTGTTCGCCGTGAATGCGCGCGGCGTCGCCGCCACGATCAAGCATGCCGTGCCCCTGATGCGGGCGCAGGGCGGCGCCATCGTGGTGACAGCCTCCGTCAACGCGCTCAAGCCCCACGCGCGGCAGCTCGCCTACACCGCCACCAAGCACGCGACCGTGGGGATCATCCGCTGCGCGGCCCTCGACCTCGGGCGTTTCAACATCCGCGTGAACGGTCTCGCGCCAGGGCCGATCGCGACCGCGGCGCTGCGCGAGCGCGTGCGCTTTCGCGCCACCGCCGGAGGGCCACCCGAGGATGCGGCCCTGCGCGCGCTCGCGGAGGAAACGCCGCTCGGCCGCATCGCGACCGAGCGCGAGGTCGCCAAGGCGGCGCTGTTCTTGGCCTCCGATCTCGCGAGCGCGATTACCGGCCATCTGCTCCCGGTCGATGCCGGTTTGTCCGCATGCTAGAGCGTCGGCTCTAGCCGCGTGTTGACGACGAGCTCGGCAACCGACGCGTTGCCCGGCAAGCGCAAGAGCAACGCCACGATCTCGGCGAGCGTTGCCGGCGCAATCCGCTTGCCCGGCGGCGTGACGCCGGGAAGGCCCTGCAGCAGGTCGGTATCGACGGCCCCCGGGCAGAGCGCCGTCACCCGCACGCCGTCCTCCCAGCCCGCGAATTTCGCGGCATGCGACAGCGCCACCAGCGCTTGCTTGCTCAGAGCGTAAGCGATGGAGACCGAAGCATCCCGGTAGCGCTTGCCGTCGGTGGACGCGACGTTGATGATCCGCCCGTTGCCGGAGCGCGCCAGCTGCGGCAGCGCCAGTCTGATCAGTCGAAAGGGCGCCTTCACGTTCACGGCCCAAAGCTCGTCCAGCACGCTCTCGTCGCCCGAGGTGAAGCTCAGCGGCTTCATGATCCCCGCGTTGTTGATGAGCGCGTCGAGCCGACCAAAGCGGCTGACGGTCTCGTCAAGCCACGCCGCCGCCGAGGCGACGTCGAGCGCATCGAAGCGCGAGACCAGAAGCCGCTTGGGATCGAGCGCCGCGAATTTGGCGCGTACCTCCGAGGGCCGTCGCACGCCAAGGGACAGGATGAAACCCTCCGCGGCGAGGCGATGGGCGATGGCGGCGCCGATTCCGCGCGAGGCGCCGGAGATCATGACGACGCGGCCGGCCGGGCTTAGCAGATCCGGTGCGGCCGCGCCCGGCGGGTCGGTCATCTCAGAATAGCCCCTGATAGACGCCGCCATCGTTGACCAGGTTCTGCCCGGTCATGAACCCCGCTTGCGCGCTGCAGAGAAACGCGACGAGGTCGCCACATTCCTGCGGATCGGCGAAACGGCCGGCCGGGCAGGTGCGCAACCGGTCCTGAACGATCGCCTCGTACGTCGTATTGCCGCGCGCGGCATGACCGCGCAGGTTGGTGTGCAATGCATCCGTATCGAAGAGACCGGGGCACACGCTGTTGATCGTGACATTGTGGGGGATCAGCTCGCGCACCATCGAGGCGACCGCGCCGGCGAGCGCCAGGCGGGCAGAATGCGTGTGCGCGAACCGGACCTGCGGAAACTTGATGAAGCTGACGGAGATATTGACGATGCGGCCGAAGCGCCGCTCGATCATTCCGGGCACGACCGCCCGGATGAGGTCGAGCGCCGAGAAGAAGTGCGCCTCCATCCAATAGAGCCAGTCCTGATGCGGCAGCTCGCGAAAGTCGGCCGGCGTCTGGCGCACGCCGGGGTTGGTGACGAGGATGTCGGGCGCGGGACATGCCTTCAGGATGGCTGCCCTGCCCTCCGGCGTGGTCACATCCGCCGGCACGACGCTGACCTCGGCGCGCGTCTCGGCTCGGATCGCCTCGGCCGCTTCGGCAAGGGTTTCCGCCGTACGCGCGACCAGAGTTACCTCGGCGCCTTCCCGCGCCAACGCCAGCGCGCAGGCTCTGCCGAGCCCCTTGCTGCCGCCGCAGACGATCGCCCGCCTGCCGGAAATCCCGAGATTCATCGGTCACCTCCACTCAGCCGAGATGGCTCAGGCGCATTCCCTGCCTGGCCCATCTCGACTGACGGACCCTTACTGCTCAGGCGCCGGGCGCGAAGGAATTCGCGAGCAGCCGCGGCGGCACGCGGAAGCGGCCGGCGATGTCCCGGAGCTGCTCGCGCTCCGTGATCACCTCGGCTTGATCGCCGGAGACCAGCACACTGGCCGGCAACAGCTGGGCATTGTAGCGCGCGGCGCACGGCTCCGTGTATCCGCCGGTGTCCAGGAAGGCGACGTAGTCGCCGCGCTTCAGCGCTGGCATCTTGCGATGCGGGCCCACCTCGTCGGAATTGCAGAGCGGGCCGACGAGATCGACCACCTCGGTTGCGGGTGCGCTCGCGTTCACCACGGGCACCGAGTGGTAATACCAGTTCAGCACCGCCGCCCATGACAGGTGATTGGTCGAGAGGTCCATGTTCACCCACTTCTTCCGGTCGCCCTGCTTGACGGCGCCGACCCGTCCGACGCTGACGCCCGCGGGGCCAGAGAGCGACCGACCGGGCTCCATCCGAAGCTTCGGCCGCGGCAGGTTCAACTTCTTGGCCTCGTCGATGATCGCCGCGCAGCAGTGCTTCGCGTAGTCCTCGGGCGTCGGCGCCGAGGCGTCGTCGAGCTCGCCGTTCGGGCCGGTGCCATACCATTTCCCGAAGGTCCAGCCGCCGCCGATATCGATACAAGGCGGAATCCAATCGGCCTTGTCGCGCAGATAGCCCGACCAGGTGATCATCTCCCGCGCCATCACCGCGAAGGCCTTCGGGTCGTTGGTCATGCGGCTCAGGTGGAAATGCGTCTCTTTGAGATGGATGTGCGGCATCTGCTTCGCGCGCTTTACGATCTCCGCCGTCTGCTCGCGACTCATGCCCCATTTCGTGGAATCGCTCTGCACCTTGAGCGTGCCCGGCCCGTGCATGGCGACGCCTTCCTTTTTGGCGAGCGGCTCGAGGTCGAGCTTGAGGCGGATGCCGACATCCGCTTCTTTCTTGAACTGACGGCAGATCGCATCGATCCGATCGAGCTCGTCCATGGCATCGATGTTGATGCAAAGACCGTTCTGGATCGCCATCTCCAGCTCTTCCGTCTCCTTGTTGGAGCCGTTGAGCACGAGCGTCTTGGGATTGGTGCCCGCAAGCAGCGCCAGGTACATCTCGTTGACGCCGAAGCAATCGCCGCCGGCTCCCTCTTGATTCATGATGTGGCGGATGGCGAGACCGTTGTTGGACTTGTTGGCGAAGAGAATCTCGACGTCCGCATAGTGCGCGCGGAAGGCGTCGCGGAATTGGCGGTAGGTGTGGCGGAGCTGGTTCTCCGACATGATGAAGAGCGGCGTGCCGAACCGATCCGCGAGATCCTTGACGTCGCAGCGGTCGACCCAGAGATTGCCGTTCGGGCCGATGCCGATGAATTCCCCGAACGTGGTGCTGTAGTCGGTCGGCTTCTTCAGGGGCGGTGCACGGTCTAGCTTGGTCATGGCTCAGCTCCTCTCTTCGATTCAGTCTCTTCGGTGGCGCGAGAGCGAGATCACTCTACGACGGCGGACCTCGGTCGGCACGGCCGATCATGGCAACAGCGCCAGGTCCCTGAGGCCTTTACGAAGCCTCTCCAGAGCCTGACCTTCGGCTGGGCGCAACGGCGGACGCGGACGTCCGCCGCCGGGGTAGCCGAGCATGTCCATGGCGGCCTTGGTCGCGGGATAGAGGGTCAATCCGCCCGTTGTGAACAAATCCGTCAGCTGCCGCCCGGTCTTCTGCAGCCGAATTGCGGTTGCCGTATCTCCCTTCCGGACCGCGTCGTAGAGCGGTCGACCGCCTTCGGCCCAAACGTTGGGGAAGCAATCGACGAACCCGTCCGCACCCAGCTGAATCGCGGGCGCGCCATAGATCGAGGCCGGCCCGCAGAATACCCTCAGCCGGTCGCGCACCTCGATCAGCGTGGCGTAGAAATTGTTCCAGTCGCCGGAGCTCTCCTTGACGGCGACGACCGTGTCCAGTTCGGCGAGACGCCGCACCAGGGCCGGGGACAGCGCGTTCACCGCGTTTCCAGGGATGTTGTAGAGCAGGATCGGCAAGCGAGTACGCCCGGCGATGTCGCGGTAATGCGCAAAGATCTCGTCGTCGGTCAGCTTGACGAAATAGGGCGGCAGGATCAGCGCGCCGTCGCAGCCCGCTTTCTGCGCGTGGTTGGTAAGAGCGACGGTCTCGTCGCCAGTCACCGCGCCCGTGCCCACGATCAAGGTTCCGCGCCGGCTCATCACGGATGCCGCAACGTCATAGAGGCGCTTCCGCTCGTCGTGGCTCAGCGCCCAGAATTCGCCGGTGCATCCGCCGACCACGAAGCCCGCGGCGCCCTCGGCCAGCAGCCGGTCCATGTTGCGCGAGAATGCCTTCTCATCGATCCGACCCTGAGCGTCGAACGGGGTCGTCATGGCCGGAAACGAGCCTTGCCAATCGATACTGTTTCTATCCATTTGACCTAACTCCTCGCTGAATTCTTGAAAGGGGGCCGTCTCGCTTGGCCCACGATGTCCGTCCGCCTCATCGTTAAGCGATCGATTGCAGGCCTCGGAGAGCCGCGACCCGCGGCGGTCCGTCGCTGTTCAATCTGGTTCCGGCCGCCCGGTCGAACACGTGCAGTTTTGGCGTACGAAAAGCCACGCGCACGGCTTCCCCCGGCCGAAGCCTCACGTCCGCTCCGAGTCTCGCGGTCACGACCAGGCCGTGGAGCGTCAGCAGAACGATGTTCTCGTGACCGGTCGGCTCCACCAGCTTGACCGCGGCAGGCTCGCCCGTCTCGCCAACGCAGACGTCTTCCGCGCGCACGCCAAGCGTGACGGGCAACGCGTCGGACGCGCCGGTCCAGGCGACGTGCTCCCGCGGAAGCGGGATCATGAGCGAGCCGATGCGAACCTCCCATTGGCCCGCTTTCTGGTGCAACGTGCCCTCGAGCAGCGTCATCGAGGGCGTGCCGATGAAGTCCGCGACGAACACGTTTGCCGGCCGCTCGTAGACGTCGGCGGGCGTTCCCAGCTGTTGCAGCATCCCGCCCTGCATGATGGCGATGCGGTCCGACATGGTCATTGCCTCGAGTTGATCGTGAGTGACATAGACCATGGTCTTGCCGATGCGACGATGCAGCTCGATCAGCTCGGCCCGCATATGGGCGCGCAACTTAGCATCGAGGTTGGACAAGGGCTCGTCGAGCAGGAATACCTGCGGCTCGCGCACCAGCGCCCGCCCCAGCGCGACGCGCTGCTGCTGCCCGCCGGAGAGGTGGCGAGGCTTGCGGTCGACGAGCGCCTCGAGCCGGAGCAGGCGAGCGACATCCATCACTTTCGCCAGACGCTCGCGACGCGGAACGCCGCGCTTCCTCAGGGGATAGCCGATGTTCTCGGCGACCGTCATGTTCGGATAGAGCGCGTAGGACTGGAACGCCATCGCGATGTCCCGCTTGCCCGGCGGCAGATCGTTCACTACCCGGCCGGCGATGCTGATGGTGCCGCTGGTGGGGAAATCCAATCCCGCCAGCATGCGCAGCGTGGTCGTCTTGCCGCAACCGGAGGGGCCAAGCAGGCTCACGAACTCGCCCTCGGCGATCTCCAGATCGAGATCCTTGACCGCCATCACGGGCCCAAAGGCCTTGCAAAGCTTGCTGATGGAGATGCCGGCCATCGGAGACCGATCAGCCCTTGACGCCGCTGGCGGCGAAGCCGCGCGTCAAGTGGCTCTGCAGGAAGACGAAGATGACGATCAGCGGCAGGCTCATCATCACCGACGCGGCCATCAGCAAGGACCATTCGATGTTGAAGGAGGTGATCAGCATGTTCATGACGCCGGTCGTGAGCGGCCGCGCGCTGTCCGAGTTGACCAGGATCAGCGCGTAAAAGTACTCGTTCCAGCCGACGATGAAGGTGAAGACCGCGGTCGAGATGATGCCCGGCAGAGCCTGCGGCAGCACCACGTCGACAAACGCACCGAGGCGGCTTGCTCCATCGACGAGCGCCGCCCATTCGAGATCCTCGGGCGCGCTGGCCATGAACGCGCGCAAGAGCCAGAGCGCATAGGGTAGGGAGAAGGTCGTGTAGGCGATCACCAGGCTCAGGAGCGTGTTCGCGACGCCGACTTTCACCATCATGAGATAAAGCGGCAGCACGAGGACGACGGACGGCAGCAGGTAGGTGGACAACACCACGAGCGCGATTCTCTCGCGGCCGGGGTAGGAGAACCGCACGAGGCTGTAG
>DATNIT010000056.1:0-4048 GCA_035604335.1 Allostellaceae bacterium
AACGCGGCGGGCCGTGATCGACGGCTGGTTTCATACCGGCGATATCGGCTTTATCGACGAGAGCGGTTATCTTCACTATCTCGGCCGCGGCAAGGAAATGCTGAAAGTCAAAGGCATGAGCGTGTTTCCCACCGAGGTCGAAGGCCTCCTGATGCGACATCCCGCAGTGGCGCGCGCGGGCGTCATTGGTACCCCCCACAGCGACAAGGGCGAGGTACCAGTGGCCTTCGTTATCTTGGCAGATGAATGGCAGGGTCGCATCAGCGAAACCGAGTTGGTCGGTTGGTGCCGCGACAATATGGCAAGCTTCAAGGTTCCGACGATTTATTTTGTCACATCACTGCCGATGACCGCCACCGGCAAGGTGCGGCGGAGCGAACTCGTTCATCTGTTGCCGAGTTTCGCCCCGGGATGGGCGGGCGGATCGGTGCCGAATGAGGCAAGGCACGAGAGCGAGCGGCATCGCCCTCTGCCTACCGGTCCCGGCCGCCAAAGCTGAGTGGATTCATGGCCGCGCCACCGTCGATTACGATCTCGGCGCCGTTGATGAAGCCCGCTTGGTCCGAGCACAGGAACGCGATCAGATAACCCACTTCGCGTACCTCGCCGAGCCGCCGCGCCGGCGTCAAACGGATCGCGCGGTCTATCAAGCCGACTGGAAGCGCGCGCACCTTTTCGGTTTCGATAAGCCCGGGTAGGACTGCATTGCAGGTAATCCCGCGCGCTGCATATTCGAGCGTCACGTTGCGAGTGAGGCCCAACTGGCCGGCCTTGCTCGCCGCATAGCCGACCTGATTAAACAATCCGTTTCGTGCGGCGGCGGACGACACGTTGACAATGCGGCCCCATCGCCGGGCCGCCATGCCCTCGATGACTGCGCGGATCATGTTGAATGGCCCGGTTAGATTGACGTCGAGTTCCCGCCGCCAGGCGGTCAGTTCCATGCGTGTGAGCGGCGCGATGTTGTCGACCAGGCCGGCATTGTTGACCAAGCCGTGAATCGGTCCGAGCCGATTCTCCAGCTCCATAATGCTTGCCGCCGCTTGGTCGGCGTTGGAGATATCGCAGACGGCTGCGGCGGCGCGGCGCCCCATGGCAACAATAGATTGTGTCCTTTCGGTTACGCGCGGGTTGACATCGATCAGGCCGAGATCGGCTCCCAGGTCTGCCAATACTTCGGCCGTTGCCGCGCCGATGCCCCCGGCCGCTCCCGTGATCACGATGGTCTTGCCGTCCAGACGCATGCCACACTCCCCGATGTCACCAACAAATCAGGCCGGCGATCCCTTTACGGTTTGGTGTGAAACGGTCGTCGGCCGCCAATTGTGATTCGCATATTAATTGATCGGTCGGGAGATTTCTTCTAATAATCGAATGGCACAGGCACTAACAGGCTGGAATCGTGAAAACCATCAGAGCGGTCGGGCGTCCGCCCAAGAACGCCTCGAAGACGGAGGTGTCGACGAGTGAGCAACTGCTTTGCGCGGCCGAGGAGGTGTTCGCCGAGCGCGGATTTGTCGGCGCGTCGTTTAGCGCTTTGCGCGCGCGGACAGGCCTATCGAATGCCGCGGTGCTGCACTATTTCCCCTCCAAGAAGAAGCTCTACGGGGCGGTGCTGGCGCGGGTGGAAGAGAGCTTCAGCCGCGGGCTTGCTCAAATTGGGTCTGGCGCCGACTTGGCTGATCGGCTTCGGCGGGTCATCAATTACCAGCTCGCCTGGGGCAAGGAGCACCCAACTTATGTGATGATCATGGTGAGGGAGCTGGTCGAGAACCGCGACCGCATCCAGACCATGCGCAACATGGCGATGCGCGATTCGCTGACGGTAATCCAGCGAGCCTACCGCGAGTTGAGTGCTGCCGGCCAGTTGGGTGCTATCGATCCGAGCTTGATGCAGTTTGTCTTCACTGGCGCGATCATCTATTTTCAGATTGCCCTTCCGACGATCAGCCGGCTGCTCGATTGTCCAGACTATGCCGACTTGGAGCGCGGGTTCGCCGAAACGGTGCACGCAGTCCTCGAACGCTGCATCACCGACGGCGACTAGACTAGCGCCCGCGGCGCGCCCGAACACAGGCCAACGCCTCGCGCATGAGTCCCTCGGGAAGGATTTCACTGCTCAACTCGTAGGGATCGACACGAGAATACGCGCCGACGTGGCGGCGCAGCTCGTCCTCCGCGCCTGACAGGTTCCAGAAGTCCTCGCACAGTTGCGCGTTGATCATCTCGACGACCTCGCGAATTTCCGCTTCGGTACTCTCCATGTTGCCGGATGGGGCCGCGGCAAGCCGTTCCACTAGGGCGTCGATAACCTCCGGCACGCCGGCGCCGGTGGTAGCGACGGTCTTCAATATAGTTGCCGCGCCTTGGCTTCGGGCGCCGCCGCGGGCAACACGCAGCATGGCTCGGATATCGGCTGCAACGGTATCGGCGCCAGGACGATCGGCCTTGTTGACAATAAAGATGTCGGCGATCTCCATGATGCCGGCCTTGATCGCCTGCAAACTGTCGCCCTGGCCGGGTATCGCGGTAACGAGAATGATGTCGGCGACGTCGAGCACGTCGACTTCGTCCTGGCCGGCGCCAACTGTTTCAATTAGGATCAGGTCAAAGCCGAAGGCCGCGAGAATCCGTACCGTGTCGCGCGTTGCGCGCGACAGTCCTCCGCGCGCGCCGCGCGTGGCCATCGAGCGCAGATACACACCGTGCCGGTTGAGGTCGGTCATGCGGATGCGGTCGCCGAGAATGGCACCGCCGGAGAACGGGCTCGTCGGATCGATGGCGATGATCCCGACCATGCGGCCACGCTTGGAAAACTCCAACGCCACGCGGCCAGTCAGTGTGCTCTTACCGGATCCCGGGCTGCCCGTAATACCGACAACGGACGCCCGCGCCATTGCGGCGAAGACGTCGTGCATGGCGTTCTGCCAGCCGGGGACGCGGGCTTCAACCAGGCTGATCAGGCGCGAGAGCGCGAGCCGGTCTCCGCGGCGGAGTGCGGACAGGAGTTTTTGCCATTCGGGACCCATGATCATCTTTCGAGGCCGTGCCTCGCGTCACCCAACTCCGACGCGCGCGCGGCGCTGGGTCGCGAGCGCAGAAATCGTTTCGAGTATTGTTTCTGAACGCGAGGCCGAGCCGAAGACGGAGGTGACACCGTGGACCATCATCGCCCGCGCATCCTCCGTGGTGATGACGGAGCCGCCGAGTACGACCGGAGCGTCGACGCGATGCTCGGCGAGGAGCGCCATTAGCTCCGGAACATAGTCGAGGAATTCCCACGAGTGGCAGCTGATGCCAATGATGTCGACATCCTCGTCGAGCGCCGATTGCACGATTGTCTGAGGAGTCTGGAAACGCCCGAGATAGACGACCTCAAAGCCGTTGTCGCGCAAGAGACCAGCGACCGCAACCGCGCCGAGCTCATGCTGATCGGTGCCGAACATTGCGACAAGGATTCGCCCCTTGGTCATGCTGCCGTCCTTAGATCGGGCTTTGCCATGCCCCGAATACATCGTAGGGGCCGCCATAGGCCATGCGAATGACACCAGCGATCTCGCCCAAGGTGGCGTCGGCCGCAAACGCGTCGATGGTTGCCGGCAAGAGATTTTCGCCAAACTTCGCACTATGCATGACCTTACGCAGGGCCGCCTTGCTCCGTGCAAAGTCGCGGTGCCCCTTGAAGTCTTTCACCGCGTCGATCCGTTCTTGGACGGGCCGCATTTTTCGTTCGGAAATCTCGCGCAGTAGCAAATCTGTCTCCGGCGGGACTTTGTGGATGTTTACGCCGACCACCGGGCGTTGCCCGTTTTCGATGTCTTGATAGTAGCGGCGCATCTTGTCGGCGAAAAACTCGCGAAACCAGCCCGACTCATCTAGCTCGCGAGGATGTCCGCGTGCTTCGATCTCCAATACCATGTTCCAGATGCGTCTCTCTATCTCGTCGGTTAGCCACTCGACGAAATACGAGCCGCCGAGGGGATCGACGACCCGAGCGATCCCAGTCTCGATGTCAATGATTTGCTGGGTCCGCAGGCCGACAAGATGC
>DATNIT010000057.1:0-30410 GCA_035604335.1 Allostellaceae bacterium
GGGCAGGATGGCGTGCTGCGCGGCTTCCACAACGTGTGCCGGCACCGCGGCGCGCGTCTCCTCGAGGAAGGCTCGGGGCACTGCCAGACCTTGCGTTGCCCCTATCACCTCTGGGCATACAATCACGATGGCGCGTTGCGCGCGGCGCCGTGGTTCGGAGACGATGCCGGCTTCCGGCTCGACGACTGGCCGCTGCAGCGCATCTCCGTCGATACCTGGCGCGGTCTGCTGTTCATCGCCATCAAGCCGGCCACGGGCCTGGTCGAGCAACTCGGCGATCTCCCGGAGGAAGTCGCGGACTTCCCGATCGAGAGCTTCCAGGCAGTCGCCGGCGAGCGCTTTCTCATGTCTTCGAATTGGAAGACCTACACCGACAACTTCGTCGAGGGCTACCACGTCCCCGGCATTCATCCCGCGTTCAGCAAGGTCATCCAGTTCGACAAATTCGAGACCGTGGCGCGTCGCGGCCTGGTGCGCATGACGGCGCCGCAACGCAGCGGGTCGATCTACGGCGGCAAGTGGCTCTGGATGTGGCCGAGCTGGACGCTCTCGGTATTCCCGGGCGGCATGAACACGAGCCGTATCAATCCGATCGGCGTCGGCGAGACCGAGCTCGTCTACCACTTCTACTTCGCGGACACGTCCGACGCGACGGCGGCCGCGCGCGCGCAGACCATCTCGACCAATTGCGGCATCGTGCGCGAGGACTTCGGAATCTGCGAGCACACGCAGCGCAACTACGCGTCGGGCGCCTATGTGCCGGGACCTCTCAGTCCCCGGCACGAGCAGTCCGTCGCCTATTTCCAGGGCAAGGTGCTGGAGGCGCTGCGCGGGCGAGACGCAAGAGCCGCGGAGTGAGATCGTAGACACCGAGGAGCCGGGAAGCAGCGGGAGAGAGCGCGCCCATGCGATCGACAATCTATGGCATCGCCATCGCGCTCGCCACTGCGGCCCTGCCGACCGCGGCGCAGGCGACCGGTCCGAATGTCAAAGAGACGCTGGCGCAATGCAGCGCCAAGCGCGGGTCGCCGGACTGGCTCAGCTGCGCTGCTTATGTTGCCGGGGTCAGCGACGCCATGATGACGAACGCGGCAACGATCAAGACGTCCGGCGATCCGAAGCTGTTCGATGCACTCGCCCCGTTTTCCATGTGCGTTGCCGGCGACATCGTCCCGACCTATGGCGATCGGCTCGAGGTATTCAAGCACTGGGCGGAGACGCACCCTGAGCTTTGGGGAGAGCCGACATATTCCGGCGTGATGTCGGCGATGAGAGAGACGTGGCACTGCACCCCCGCGCTCCTGCAGGACCAATCAAACTGACTGACTAGGCTATGCCGCTGTGTGGGGACCACTCCTTCTCCCAGTTCCCACATGGATCGTTTGGATGCTTTTCGTGGCTATCCGCCCAGCGCGGCGGCACTCAAACTGAGACAGTGCCCATTTCCGGCGCCAATTGCCCGCGCTCCGTCCAGGCGATAGGCTCTCTCTGGACCAGCGCCTCTCGCGAGAGGATGACCCGGTCACCTAACAATCGAGGGAGGCAGACAATGGAAAAGCCAACCACCAAGCGCACTAAAATCGGGCGCCGGACGATGCTGAAGTTCGCGGCGGGCGCGGGCCTCGCGAGCGCGAGCGGCATTGCTCTCGCTCCGCAGGCTCGGGCCGCAGATACGACGCTCGCGATCTGGACCGGGTTCCCGGAGCTGCAGCCCTTCTACGAGGCGGTGGCGAAGGCCTATTCGAGCGCTCACCCCGAGGTCAAGTGCACGGTCTTCAGCACGTCGTTGCGCGAGACCGAGCAGAAGCTGAGCGCCGCGGTGCCGACGGGCACCGGACCCGACGTCTACGACATCGGCACCAACATCAGCGTCAATTTCATCGAGTCCGGGCTGATCGACCCGAACCCGGCGGACATCGACAAGTATTTGAAAGGCGGCGCCTGGAACAAGTTCGTGGTCGATTTCTTCACGCTCAACGGCAAGACCTACGGCCTGCCCCTCATGGAGGGCAGCAAGGCCTCCATGTTCTACAACAAGGCCATGTTCAAGGAGGCCGGCATCGCCGGGCCGCCCACCACCATGGCGGAGTGCGTGGAAGCCGCCAAGAAGCTCGTGAAGTTCGACAGCACCGGCAAGATGATCCGCAGCGGCATCAGCCTCAGGCTCTCGGGCCAAGGCAGCGGCATCACCGAGAAATTCCGGTATCTCCTCGAGGGCGCTGGCGCGTCCGTGATCGTCAAGACCGCGAGCGGGAAGTACCACAACAACTTCGACAACGACACCGGGCGCGCGGCGCTGCAATGGGTCGTTGATGCCGTGCAGAAACACAAGATCGACGATCCCAAGGTGCCGCACGACGCCGCCGCCTTCGCCGCGGGCACCACCGCGATGCTGTGGCGCGAGGCCTGGGTGATCGGGGAAATCCACGACAAGGCGCCGACCCTCGACTACGGCGTGGCACCGATTCCGAAGTGGACGGCCTCCAGCCCCAACCGGATGCTGCTGCAGCCCTGGGGCGTCTACGTCAACGGCAAGAGCGGCAACAAGCCGGCGGCGTGGGAGTTCGTGAAGTTCCTGACCAACCCCGAGAACTCATTCCGGATCACCGATATGACCGGCTGGGTTTCCGAGCGCGAGGACGTGGACTGGAAACCGCTGCTCGCCAAGACGCCGCAGTTCGAGGTGTTCGTCTCGCCGCCCAAGGGCATGGACTATTACGTGGAGCCGATCCTGGCGCCCTGGGACGAGATCCAGTCGAAGATGGCGGACAAGCTCGTCGCCGCCTACATCGATCCCGCGCTCAACGGCAACCCCGCCAAGGTCGCCGAGGCCGTCAAGGCGATGGCGGCGCAGACGGACCAGCTCCTCAAGGACGCGGACATGTATAGCGCCAGCTGAGCGGCGGTATTTCCCGCCAATCCTCACCTCGAGGGGCTTGCACCGCCCCTCGAGGCGGAGGGTGGGAAAGACCCCGATAAGTCTTGACCCGACGTGACATGAACGCTATAAGCGTTCATACGGCGAGCCGGGAGCAAGTCCGGATGGACCACGAGAACCCTGGAGCAGTTCGCGCATGGATGGAATCCGTGCGTCCTTCGACGCGCTCCCTGCGGTCGCTTGCTCAGGATGAGCGTTTTCTTTGTGCATCAATTATTTCCCTCATCCTGGGCAAGGGCCGTCAGGCCCGCGTCGAAGGACGCACCCGTGTCCGTGCGCGCGGGAACCGCTCTAAATTTTGCGAAACGAACCCAATCCGACACTTTCGGGGAATCCCGGCCGAACGCTCGGGGCGTTCGCGCCGAAAAAAATCAATTCTGCAAATCAAAGCCAATTTTTCGAACGGAATCAACGACCGAGCACCGCGGCAAAGCCAATTGAAAGCCAATCCGAAGCCAATTTCTGGAGCGGTCTCCGCGCTCGCGGGCGCCGGGCGGGCTGAAGGGACGCGCCATCGTGCTTGAGCAAAGCATCGCAGCGGGCCGAGCAGATTCGATCCCCTCGCGTTGGAGCCGGTTCCGGCGCAATCGCCAGGCCCTGCTCTTCTGCTACGTGGCACTGGCGCCGGTGCTGGCGCTGTTCTTCTACGTGCGCGTCCTCCCGATCATCGAGAGCGTGGCGCTGAGCTTCTATCGCTGGGACCTGATCAAGCCGGTGAAGCCCTTCATCGGTCTGCGCAACTACGTCGATCTGCTGTCCGACGAGAATTTCCGGCTCGCGCTCGAGAACACGCTCATCTACTCCATCGCGACCGTGGTGGTGAGCACGCTGCTGGCTCTGCCGCTCGCGGTTTTTCTCGCCCGCAAGGGCTGGATCGCCGCAGTCTACCAGACGATCTACTTCCTCCCGGTGATCACGCCGCTGGTGCCGATGGCGATCGCGTGGCGGTGGATCTACGACTACAACTACGGTCTGTTCAATTACGTGCTCTCGTTCTTCGGCATTCCCGCGGTGCCGTGGCTTACCAGTCCGGACATCGCGCTCTGGGCGGTCATCATCATGAGCATCTGGAAAGGACTCGGTTACAACCTGATCCTGTTCCTGGTCGGCATCCGCAACATTCCCGAATCCTACTTGGAAGCGGCCAGCCTCGATGGCGCTTCGCCCTGGCAGCGCTTCTGGCACGTGACGCTGCCGCTGCTGAAGCCGATCCTGCTCTATGTGCTCGTCACCGCCACGATCAATTCGTTCAACGTGTTTACGCAGGTCTACGTGATGACCTTGGGCTCGCAGGCCTCGCCCGGCCAAGCCCTGCGCGTCCTCGTCTTCGACATCTGGCAGAACGGATTCCAGTTTCGGAAGATGGGTTACGGCTCCGCCGAGGCCATGGCGCTCACCTTCCTCGTGCTCGGCTTCACGATGATCCAGTTCCGCTTGGTCCGGAGCCAGGAGGAATAGATGCGTCGCAGGCGCAAATCCATCGGCGCGCGCCTCCTGACAGGGTTGGCTCACGCGATCCTGCTGCTCGGCGCCGTCTTCATGGTTTTGCCGATGCTGTGGATGCTCGCGACCTCCTTCAAACCGGCGCCGGAGATCGCGGTCTGGCCGCCGGTTTGGCTGCCCCAGGCGCCGACGCTCGCGAACTACTCCGGCGTCTTCGAGACCGCGCCCTTCGGCCGCTTCTTCGCCAACAGCGCCGGCATGTCAGGGGTGGCGACCCTGAGCGTCGTCGTCACCTCGCTTCTGGCAGGCGCAGTCTTCGCGAAGTACCGCTTCCCCGGCCGCACCGCCCTCTTCGGCCTGATCATCGCGACCGCGATCGTGCCGTTCGAGAGCTACATGATCCCGCTTTATCTGCAGCTCAACGCGATCGGTTGGATCAACACCTATCAGGGCATCGTGCTGCCGACGCTGTTCATGAGCTTCGGCATCTTCCTGATGCGCCAGCATGTGGCGTCGGCGATACCCACCGATTACCTCGAAGCCGCGCGGATCGACGGCGCCTCGGAATGGTGGATCCTCGTCCGCATCATCGCGCCGCTCTCGGTCTCCGCCTTCAGCGCGATCGGCATCTTCGCCTTCATTCAGGCCTGGGCGGCCTTCATTTGGCCGCTCCTGGTCGCCAACGATCAACTGCTCTTCAACATGGAAGTCGGCCTCACCGCCTTCCAATTCAAATTCAGTACGGACTACGGCAAGCTCATGGCGGGCTCGGTGATCTCCACGCTGCCGATGCTGATCGTGTTCCTGATCCTGCGCCGGCGTATCATCGAGAGCGTGGCGTTGACGGGCATCAAGGGCTGAGACGGGGTCGGTCCCCGCCAAAATCGGGGAGCGCCTACGGCACCTTTCCGATGCTCGATCGCGGTGCTAGCATCCGCGCACTGGTCGGTTGCGCCATTTATGGGCACCGAGACAGGGGATCCAGTCAACAACAACCGAGAGGAGGCGGGTATGTCGCAGCGAAGCTGGAGCATTCTTACCATTGCTTTCATAAGCGTACTCCTGGCACTAGGGGTCGCGCCGATGGCGGCGCAGGCCGCGGGGCCGGTGAAGGACGAGTTGGGCGTCGTCACGATCCCAAAGGGCGCGCCGATCGTCATCGGCGGCATGTGGGTGATCTCGGGGGCCGATACGGCGCTCGGCACGGATTCCAAGCGCGGCGCCGAGATCGCGTTCAAGGAAGCCGGCAACAAGATCCTGGGCCATCCGATCAAGTTCACGGTGGAAGACGATCAGTGCAACGCCGAGGGCGGCCAAGCCGCCGCGACAAAGCTCGCCGCCAATCCTGCCATGGTGGCGGTTCTGGGCTCCGCCTGCTCGAGCGTCTGCACGCCGGCCGCGCCGATCCTGTGGAAGGCCGGCATCGTCGAGCTCGGGACCGCGTGCTCCGCGCCCTCGCTGACGGCGGCCGACCGCAAGCCCGCTTATGACGGATTCGTACGGACCATCTTCAGCGACATCGACCAAGGTGCCGCCGATGCGAAGTACATCTTTACCGTCCTCAAGGCGAAAAAGATCGTCACCGTCCACGACGGCAGTCCCTACGCTCAGCAGCTCACCGTGGTGACCGCGACCAACTTCACCAAGCTAGGCGGCACGGTGCTGTCGCAAGAGGCGATCGCGCCCACCGACGTCGACATGCATCCGCTGCTCACGCGCGTCGCGACCGAGAAGCCCGACGTGCTCTACCTGCCGGTCTTCGTCGCCGGCGCCGCACAGATCGTGCGGCAGGCAAAGGAGATCCCGGGGCTGGAAACGACGAAGCTGGTCGGTGGCGGCTCGCTGATGGCGCCGGACCTGATTGCGGCGGCGGGCACCGCGGTGGTCGGTTTCCAAATCGCTTATCCCGATCTGACCCCCGAGGCGATGGGCAAGGGCTATAACAAGTTCATCGATGAATATAAGAAGGCCTACAACGAGGGCCCGATCTCAGGCTTCCACGCCCAAGCCTATGATGCGGCCGAGCTGCTGATGAAGGCGCTCCAGAAGGTCGCGGTCACGGATGCATCCGGAGCGACCCAAATCGGCCGCAAGGCACTGCGGGACGCGGTCTTCGCCACCAAGTTCGACGGCGTTTCCGGGCCGATCGAGTGCGACGCGCACGGCGAATGCGGCAAGTTCCATCCGGCGGTCTACGAGTACACCAACGCCGATCCCAAGACCTTCTCGATCGGCACGAACCCGAAGAAGGTCTATCCGTAGGCAACGCAAGACCCTGAGCAGGGAGCAGGTGGCGATGCCACCTGCTCCCTGTGCCTATTACGGGGCGTCGCTCCCTCGCTCCCGGCGCGCCTCGACCTCGCTATAATCGCGGGTTACGCTGCCTTGCGCGGCATCCCCAAGGGGATGCGGGCGAGCCGTTGTTCGCTCATCAGGAGTATCCGATATGCAGCTGGCACCGCTGGTCGATCGCATCGCGAGCAAGGGCGCGGCAGCCTGGCAGATCCATTTCGACGCGCTGCGCAAGCGCGAGACCGGCCAGGACGTGATCCTGCTCACCGTGGGCGACCCCGACCAGGCGCCGCCCGCCGCCATCATCGAAGCGACCATCGCCGCGCTCCGGCGCAGGCGCACCGGCTATTCGCCGATCGTGGGCTACCCGGAAGTGCGCGCCGCCATCGCCGCGCGATTCCAGCTCCGCACCGGACAGCCGTGCACGGCGGAGAACGTGGTGGTCGTACCCGGAGCCCAGGCTGGACTTTATTGCGCGCTGCAATGCCTCGTGGGCGTGGGCGACGAGGTCATCGTCGGCGAGCCGCTCTATGCCAATTACGAGGCGGTGGTGGGCGCGGCGGGCGCGCGCATGGTGACGGTGCCTCTGCGTCCTGAATCAGGCTTCCATTTGGACCTTGAGGCCTTCGCGCGAGCGATCACGCCCAAGACCAAACTGGTCTGGATCAACTCGCCCCACAACCCCACCGGCGCCGTGATGACGCCGGCGGAGCTGGAGACCGTGGCGGAAGCGTGCCGGCGGCACGATCTCTGGTTGCTCTCGGACGAGGTCTACGAGGATCTCGCCTTCGCCCGGCCGCACGTCAGCCCGTGGAGCCTGCCGGGCATGGCGGAGCGGACGGTGGTGGTCTCGAGCCTCTCCAAGTCGCACGCGATTCCCGGCTATCGCTTCGGCTGGATCATCGGCCCGACGGTGCTCGCCAAGCCGCTGTTCAACCTGCTGCTCTGCATGCTCTACGGCGGACCGCCCTTCATCCAGGATGGCGCGCTGGCGGCGCTCAAGTCGGAGCTCCCGGAGGCGGCAAGCCTGAGCGCCGACTATCGCAAGCGCTCGGCGCTGCTCGCGGATATCCTGGCCGAGGCGCCCCAGTGCAAGGCCATCCGCCCGGAAGGCGGCATGTTCGTGCTGCTCGACGTCCGCGGCACGGGCCAGGGCTCGGAGGCTTTCGCCTACGGTCTCCTGGAGCGGGAGAACGTCGCCGTCCTGCCCTGTGACGGCTTCGGCGCGAGCGCCGTGGGCCATCTGCGCATCTCGCTCACCGCCGACAAGGCCCGCCTCGCCGACGCGGGCCGCCGCATCGTCCGTTATGCCCAACAGATCGCGCTCCGGAACGAGCCGGCGCGCGCCTCGGGCTAATCGGCGTAGGACGGATCTTTCCGGTCGAGGAGCCGCTTCATCTCCTCGAAGTGCGCGAACGCCATGTCCTTGTAGGTGTGCCAGCCCTGCGCCGTCTTCTCGGCGAGCGCGGGCGGCATGACATTGAGCTTCTGGCCCGTCGAATAGGCGAGCACCATGGTCTGGCAGGCTTTCTCGAGGTAATAGAGCGCGTCGAAAGCCTCGGCGACCGTCGAGCCGGCGACGAGCACGCCGTGGTTTCCCATCATCATGACACTCTTGTTCCCGAGCGCCCGCGCCAGCCGCTCGCCCTCGGCGTTGTCGTCGGCGATCCCGCCGAAGCCGAGGTCGATGTGCGTGCGGTTATAGAACCGCGCGGTGTTCTGCTCGATCGGCTTGATCTCGGGGTCCGCCAACGCCGCGAGCGCCGTGCCGTAGGCCGGATGGCAGTGCAGCAGGCAACGGGCATGCGGGACGTGAGCGTGAATGTTGCCGTGGATGCACCAAGCCGACGCGTCCGGCGCATCTGGGCGCTTCATGGTATCGGGATCGTCGACGTCGACCAGCAGCAGGTCGCTCGCTCTGATCATCGAGAAATGCTTCCAGCGCGGGTTCAGCAGGAACTTGCGCCCGTCCGGCGAGACCGCGAGGCTGAAGTGGTTCGCCACGCCCTCATGCCAGTTGAACTCGACGGCGAGCCGAAAGGCGGCGGCGAGGTCCACGCGCAATTGCCATTCTTCGGTGTCCCGGACTGGCTTGGCCTTAAGATTCGCGACTGTCGACACCGCTCTCCTCCTCTGGCTATCCGACCGGGCCGCAGCATACGCCGATTGCGCTCCAGGGTAAAAGCGGCGGCGCTGCGGGGCTGCCCCGCCAGTATAGCGGGCGCCACACCGGAATCGGCAGACCGATGACTACCCCGCCGTGCGGCCCTTCAGGAGGCCGACAAGCGGGTTCGGCTTCGGCGGTGCGATCCGCCGCAAGGTGTTGGTATCGCGGTGGTCGAATGGCGGTGTCTTACCCCGAACCGCCAGATCGGTGCGCGTCACATAGGTCCAGCTACCGTCACCGTTGAAGGTAATGTCGATGCTGTAATAGTCGGTGCGAAAAGCCGCTTCGAGGAAAGTGGTCGAGCAAATCCCGAACCGGGTATCGCCGCGCCGCGCCTCGACCGAAACGCGGTCATCGTCCGGCTTCGCCGTTCCGCCCGCCAGCACCACTTGCCCACGTGGTATGGCGATTGTCTGCATGACCAGCCCGGTGGCCGGCTCCCACAGCCAATAGCCGACCTGATCGTGGAAGGTAGTGGCTTCCTCCGGCGTGTTGATATGGATGTGGTAGCGAAGTCCATAGAGGAGTTGAGGACCGTTGGTCTGCGGATCGATCGGCTCCATCAGGATATGCTCGCGGAACACGCGCCGTTCCGGGCCCTCGGCCTTGGGGTTGATATCGACCCCCTGGTCGGACTGCCACTCGCCGGCGAGGCGACGCAGCGGGCCAAGATTGGCCAGCGTATCCGGTGAGTAGTCGGGTTCCGTGAAGATGTCGTCGGGGATGTTCGGCATCGGGGTTGTCCATCGCTAGCTGAACCCATCGAGACTGCGCGCTCGGTCTTGCGATGACAAGCCGTAGTCCGTCTGCCGTTGGCGGATACCCGCTAATAAAGCGGCGTCGCACCCAGGTCAAAATAGACCCAATAAGGCCAAAACCCCGGCAGCGTGTGCAGCGGCTGCAGGTAGCGGACGTGCCGCTCGGGCTCGGTATTGGTGATGCGGAAGCGAGGCTCGGGACCCTCGTGGACGAGCCGAGAGGCGAGCGTCTCGCCGGGCGCCAGCGCGAAAGGCCGGCGGCAGCACGCTTCGTCCTGGGCGAGCACCAGCGGCCCGTAAAGGATCGCCACGCGCCGGGGATGCTGCGGATCGATCGGCGCCATGCGGAGCGTCATCGGGACTCGGACGACGACGGCATCCCGCGGATGCCATTCGCGCTCGATGATGGCCCAGCTGTTGGGCTTGGCGGCGACCGGCACAGGCGCATCGTTGACTGTGACCGACAAGCCCTCGCACCAACTGGGCACCCGGATGCGCAACGCGAAACGGCTGGGCCGCGCCATCTCCAGGCTCAAGCGGCTGCTGTCGGTGTCGGGATAGCTGGTCTCCTGGCGCAGGCGCACCTCTTGCCCGTCGTGCCGCCAGGTTGCTTCCGACGGCACGAGCAGGTTGATGTAGACCCCATCGGCATCCCGGAAGTAGATGATGTTGTGATAGTCGGCGACGGTCTGCCAATAGGTGCCGGAGCAGCACGGCCACTCGTACCAGTAGAACTGCTTGATCCCGCCGGAGATCCGGTAATCGCCGTAGTAGAACGTTCGGCCGTCGGGCTCGGTCGGCAGCGCCGCGCCGATGCCGTTGTAGAACGCCGTCTCGATCCAGTCGCCGAACCGCGCCTCGCCCGTGAAACTCATGAGGTAGCGCGAGAGCTTGAACGCGGCCCAGGTGCCGCAGGGGATCTCCGCATGGCCGGCATAGAGGTCGAGCGACCGGCCGAGGCTGCCGTCGGGCGGCATCAACCGTTCGTCCGGCCCGAACCCGCCGGTCGCGTAGCATTGCGTGCGGAGCAGAAAGTCGTAGGCATTGACGCAGACACGGAGATAGCGCTCGTCGCCGGTCGCCGCGTAGGCCATGGCGGCGCTGCTGAAGGAGTTCACGTGGCTGTAGGCATGGACCGCGACGACGTCTCGCGGCTCGGACGTGCGCTCGAACTTCCGCCAATAGTCCTCGTAGAGCCAGACGTCGGCAAAGTCCTTGAAGAGGCCATTCCCGCTCGCGAGGTGCGCGCGGTAGAGGTTCTCCGGCAGCGTGTACCACTCCGAGGTCCGGCCGGGGCCGATCCCCTGGAAATCGAAATTCTCCGCCGACCGCCGCGAGCGATCGAAGGTCCGCGCGGCCCATGCGGTGGTGCGCGCGAGGAGTGGCAGCGCCGAGGGCAGATCCGCATAGAGGTGAAGGTCGACGAGGCCGCAAGCGAGCTTCTCCCAATCATAGGGGCGCATCCGCGCGTCGCTATCTGCCGAGAGCGTCTCGGTCCAGCCCTCGAGCAGCGCAACCGCTTTCTCGCGGAGCCCCCGGTCGCCGGTGGCGCGGCTCATCCGAGCCATGCCGCTCAGCAACTGCCCGAAGATCACCGAGCTGGTCTGGGAGCACCAGCCGCGCATGTCCTGCCCCGGCGCCGGCAGCCCGGCATTGCGCCGGAAGCCCTTGAGGATGTTGTCGTTGGGGATCGCGCCATAGACCTCGCGGGCGCGCTCGACCTGCGCTTGAAACCGGCTCGGCAGCAAGCGAACGCCGTCGTAGTCGAAGGGCTGCAGCTTCTGGGCAATCATCCGGGCTCCTCCATTAGGCAGTCGCGGCGGCCCCCTTTGCGAATCCCGAGGTAAAGACGAACCACCTCGGGGTCCGCGAGCAAATCCGCCGCCCTCCCCTGCATGCGATTTTGTCCCTGTTCGAGCACATAGCCATAGTCCGCGATCGCCAGGCATTGGCGCGCGCGCTGCTCGACCATGAGAATGGAGACACCGAGGCCGCTGATCGCCTTCACTTTCGCGAACACCTCATCCTGCACTCGTGGAGCAAGGCCAGCCGACGGCTCGTCCAGAATCAGCACCTTCGGATCGGACATGAGCGCGCGCGCCAATCCGAGCATCTGCCGCTGACCGCCGGACAGAGTCGCCGCGCGCTTCGGCAGCATGACGCGCAGCTGCGGCAGAAAGGCCAACACGGCCTCGAGCTGCGCCTGGAACCTCTGCGGAATCGGCCGCGCGCCAATCTGGAGATTCTCGAGCACCGACATGTCCGGGAACACATTAGCGAGCTGCGGCACCATGTTGAGGCCGAGCGCGGTGATCTCATTCGGGCGCAGCCCCGCGAGATCGATCGCTCGGCCTTCGGGTCCCGCCAGCGTCACGGTGCCGCGCCGAGGCCGAAGGAGGCCGTAGATCGTCTTCAGCAGCGTCGACTTGCCGGAACCGTTGGGCCCGATCACCGCGACGATGCTTCCACGGGTCACCGCGATGGATACGCCGTGCAATATGTCCTCGTCGCCGTAGCCCGCGCTGAGATCTCGAACGACGAGGAGCGGCTCTCTCACGGCGCACTCGCCGGCGCGAACCGCCCCAGATAGGCCTCGATCACGCGCTCGTCGCGCTGGATCGCATCCGGTGGACCCTCGGCGATAACGCGTCCTTCGTCCATCACGATGACGCGGTCGCTGATCGACATGACCACGTCCATGTCGTGCTCGATCACGCAGAACGTGACGCCGCGCTCGGCGCGGAGCCGGCGGATGTGCTCGACGAGCTGCTCCGCCAGCACCGGCGCCACGCCCGCCATCGGCTCGTCCAGCAGGATCATGCGCGGCTCGACCATGAGCGCGCGTCCGAGCTCGAGCAGCTTGCGCTGGCCGCCCGATAGAGTCCCGGCATAAGCCTCGGCGAGCGGCAGCAGCCGCACGAGCTCGAGGAGATCGAGGGCGCGGCGATGCACCTCGAGCTCGCGCACCGCCACGCGTCGCGGCGCGAGCCAATTCAGGCTCAACCGCTCGCCAGGCTGGTCCTTGCCTGCGAGCAGCATGTTATCGAGCACGCTCATGCGGGTCAGCACGCGCGGCGCCTGGAATGCGCGCACGAGCCCCGCGCGCGCCACGAGGTCGCCGCGCAGACCCTCGATCCGCCGTCCGGCGAAGCGGATCGCGCCCGCATCGGGCTTGAGGAAGCCGGAAATCACGTTGAAGGCCGTGGTCTTGCCGGCGCCGTTGGGTCCGATCAAGGCCGTGATCGAGCCTTCGTCGACGGCGAAAGAGGCCTCGTCCAGCGCGGCTACACCGCCGAAGGACCTGCTGAGACGCTCGACCTCGAGGAGCACGGCGCTCATTTCTCCAGCAAGAGCTCTCGGCGATTGCCCAACATGCCCTGGGGGCGCACGGCCATCAGCAGCACCAGGAGGAAGCCCACCAGGAACAGGCGCAAGAACGCCCGCGAGCCCGAATCGATGAGCGACAGCGGGAAGAAGTTGAGGAGGCGGGTCCCGGAATAAAGCAAACTGAACACTACCGCGCCCACGGGTATCGCCAGCAGGCGGTTCATGCCGCCCAGGATGACGATGAGATAGGCGTAAAACGTAAGCGTCGGCTGATAGTCTTCCGGGCTGAAGACGCCGATCTGCAAAGCGAGCAGCAAACCCGCGACCCCCGCCAGCACCGCGCCCAGGATCAACGCTTGCATCTTGAAGGCAAACACGTTCTTGCCAACCGCGGTCACGGCGTCTTCGTCCTCGCGTATCGCCTTGAGCACGCGGCCCCAGGGCGAGCGCTCGCAGCGCCAGAGCACCAGGACGAGCAAGCCCGCAAGCAGCCAGACCAAGATCGCGGCCGCCGCATCCCGGCTCACGCGTGTGCCCACGACGCCCGACAGATTGCCTGCGAGGCGGTCGAGGAAGGCGAGCCAATCGCCGTTGTAGAGTGCGATCTGGCCCGGCCCCAGCAAGCCGATGGAACCGATCGGACCGCCCGTGAGGTCCGGCAGATTCATCGCGAGATAGCGGATGATCTCGCCGCCGGCGACGGTGGCGATCGCGAGATAATCCGCGCGCAATCGCACTGTCGGTATTCCCAGAACCAGCGCGAGAAGTATTGCGCCGACGAGGCCCGCGCCCGCCGCCAGCGGCATGGGCACGGCGTAGCGCACCACCAGGATCGCCATGGTGTAGGCGGCGACCGCCATAAAGGCGACGTGACCGAAATTCGGCAATCCCGCGAGCGAGAATTGCACATAGAGGCCGAGCGAGAAGACGGCGTAAATGCCGGCGATGATCGCGACGAAGGTCCAGAATGCCGGGTTCAAGAAATCCATCAGAGGACCCTCGCCCGACCGAACAAGCCCTGCGGCCGGTAGAGCAGCAGCCCGATCAGGGCGACGAAGGCCAGGATCGGCTTGAAGCGCGCCTCCAGCCCGCCCGCGAGCCCGCTCCAGGTCGAGAGCTCCATCACGAGGCCGAGCACGAGACCGGCGACGAGCGCGCCGTAGGCGCTGCCGATACCGCCCAGCACCACGGTCGTGAAGATCAGGAACAGGATCTCGAAGCCGAGATTCGGATCGAAGGCGCCCTGCACGGCCGCGAACATGATGCCGCCGAGCCCGGCGAGCCCGCCGGCCAGCATCCAGACGTAAGCGCCGATGCGGTCGACATCGATTCCGGAGACCGCCGCCAAATCGCGATTGTCGGCGACCGCGCGCATGGACTTGCCGAGCGGCGTGCGAGCCAGGAAAAGCGCCATCGCCGGCGCCACCACCACCGTGATGGCAATCGCGACCGCCTGTCCCGGCGAAATCCGCACCAGCGCGAGATCGAACACCGCGCTTTGGTCGATGTCGTACTGGCGGATCTGCGGCCCCGCCACCATGAAGACGACGTTGCGCAGCATGAGGCCGATACCGACGGTGATCAGCGACATTGCCACCAGGCCGCGGCCGCGCAACGGCTTCAGCACCAGGAGATGGACCGCAAGCGCCAACAGCGCTGTTGCTCCCACCGCGCCGAGGGCGGAGACCGCCAGATTTTGCCCGAGCCCCGAATTGAAGACCAAACCCATGTACGCGCCGAAAGTGAGGTACTCGCCATGGGCGAAATTCGCGACGCGGTGGATGCCGAACACCAGCGACGCGCCCACGCCCGTCAGCGCGAGTATCGTACCGGTGATGACGCCGTTGAGGATCAGCTGCGCCAGCTCATGCAGGCTCGCTTGCACCGTAACTGAATCCGGCTGATACGGACGGTTCCTCGCGCGCCTTAGGGCTGGAACTTGATCGTGCTCACGACCGCGGACGTGCCATCCGGCTTGTGTTGCCAGATGTCATAGGCGGTCGCGGTGACCCGGCCGGTTGGTGCGAACTGAATAGGCCCGGTGGCCCCGATGAAATGCACCTTCTTGCCGTCGAGCACGTCCTTGATCGCCTGGTCGAGCTGCTCGAAGCTATAGGGCGTGCCGGGATCGTTGGTCACCGACACCACGTGCTCGCTGATCTTGAGCGGATCCGACGATTTCGCCTCCAGCGCCGCCAGCAGCGCGACGAATACGCTGTCGAAGGACTCCGCGAGGAACGCCTGGAACTTCACGCCGGGCTTCGCCTTCTGCTCGAAGAGCGCCCTGAAGGCCGGGAACGACGTGCCCGACGACGCATTGGCGATGGTGGCGCGCATGCCCGGATAGTTCTTGCTGCCGCGGCTCGCGCAGTCGTTGAGCGTATCGGAGCCGAAGCTCTTGGCGGGATCCCATTTCCCCGTGCGCGTCAGCGGCAACGCCAGCTTCTCGAAGGTCTGGCAGAAGTCGATGAATAGCCAGCCGTCTGGGTCACCCTGCGCGACCTCTTGCGCCTCGCTATCGAGCGTCGGCTGCTGGTGGTTGTAGATCACGAATTTCGGAATCGTGCCGCCGCCGGCAAGCCACGCTTCCTTGAACACGTTCGAGAGATTGGTGCCGTAGGCGTCGTTGCGCGCGCCCACGTTGATCTTCGCGCTCTTGCCGAGCGCGTCGGCGATGATCTTGGCGAGCACGCGGCCTTGCACGTCATCGGCGGCCACCGGCTGCCAGATGAGCGGCGTCGGTCCGGTATTGAGCTTGGTCAGCGCCGGGCTGGTCCCACCCGTGAACATCAAGACATTGTTCGGGATCGCGACGGCCGTCGCCGCGGCGGAGGTAACGGAGCTGTAGAAGTCGCCGATGATCACGTTGACGCGGTCGATCTGCACCAGCTTTTGCGCGGCCTCGACGCCCGCCTGCGCGTTGCCCTGGCTGTCCTGCGAATCCGCGAGCACCACGGAGATGCCGGGGAGATTGAGTGACTTCAGAGTCGCAGCAGCCTGATCCACGGCGAGGCGCGCGGCCTCGTTCCAGCCTTGCCCGCTGGGCGCGGGATCGCCCGTCAACCCCGCGAGCACCCCGTATTTGAGGGTGAGCGACACATCGGCCGCGCTGGCCGGTTGGCTCGCGCCGAGCATTGCGACCAAGATCGACGCGAACAGCACAGAAAAGCTTTTCCACATGGCTTCCTCCCCCAGGCGGGCACTGCGTCAATTTCCAATCCGCACCCCGTCGCCAGCGCCATTGTGTACGAGAATTGAGGCGGGTGGCAAAGTGAACCGCCTCTGGCCCACCGCACGTAAGGAGTGCAAGGCCACCGGCTCGTTGCCGCTCTTGAATCGTGCTAGCACTCCCGCATGACTGATTCTCTCCAAGCTCGCTTTGTCGGCCGCTCGGTCCTCCGGCGCGAGGATCGGCGGCTTCTGACGGGACAAGGACAGTTTATCGCCGACATTGTCCTCCCCCGCATGCTGCACGCGGTATTCGTGCGGAGCCCCGTCGCCCATGCGCGCATACGGGCCGTCGACATCAGTCGCGCGGCATCGGCCCCTGGGGTCGCGCTGGCATTGAGCGGCGCGGAGCTCGCGCGTCTTTTGCCGCCGGTGCCGGATTCTCAACTATCGCTGCCCAGCAAGTGGCGAGCCCTTGTCGAGCACAAGCTGCACAACCCGCAGCAGTCACTCCTGGCAATGGACAAGGTGCGGCACGTCGGCGAAGCGATCGCGGTCGTGGTCGCGGAAAGCCACTATGCCGCCGAAGACGCCGCCGAGCTGGTGCAACCGGACTTGGAGCCCCTGCCGGCGGTGGTCGATCCGGAAGAGGCGCTGCGCGCGGGCACGCCGCTGGTGCATGAGCGGCTCGGAACGAATCTCATCGGCGAATTTTCGATCGGAAAGGGCGCGATCGAGACCGCATTGGCGCGCGCGCCCAAGCGCCTACGGCGCCGGTTCTACCATCATCGCTACAGCGGCGTGCCGATGGAGTGCCGCGGCGTCATCGGCGTCCACGATGCCCGGACGGATTCGATGACCATCTGGTCCTCGACGCAGGTCGTGCACTGGGTGCGGCGCGAAGCAGCGAACATTCTCGGGCTCTCGGAGTCGCGCGTGCGCTGTGTGGCGCCCGACGTCGGCGGCGGCTTCGGCGTCAAGGGGCACGTCTATCCCGAGGACCTCTTGATTCCGTTCCTCGCCCGCAAGATCGGACGGCCCGTCCGTTGGATCGAGGACCGCCGGGAGCACTTCCTCTCCGCGACGCATTCGCGCGATCAGATCCACGAGATCGAGATCGGGTTTGACGAGGGCGGTCGCATCCTCGCGCTTCGCGATGAATTCATGGCGGATTGCGGCGCCTGGAACCCGATCGGCGCGGGCATCATCTACAACACCGCGGCGCACCTGCTTGGGCCCTACAAAGTCGAGCACTTCGCCGCGAGGGCGAAAGTGGTGGCGACGAATAAGGTTCCGAGCTCCGCCTATCGAGGCGCGGGCCGGCCGGAAGCGAGCTTCGCGGTTGAGCGGAGCATGGATCTGGTCGCGGCCGCCGTCGGCTTGGAGCCGGCCGAGGTGCGGCACCGGAACATGGTACGTGCCGACGAAATGCCGTATTCGGTCGGCATTCCCTATCGCGACGGGCAGCCCATCGTCTACGACAGCGGCGATTTCCCGTCAGGTCTTCGACAGGCGCTGGACGCGCTCGGCGGCACCGAGGCTTTTCGCGGACGCCAGCGCGAGGCTCGGAGCCAAGGCCGCTACCTCGGCCTCGGCATCGGCTGCTATACCGAGGGCACGGGCGTCGGGCCCTTCGAGAGCGCCACCGTGCGGATCGATGCCTCCGGCAAGGTGTTCCTCTCGGGCGGCTCCTGCCCGCAGGGCCAGGGCATGGAGACGGTCTTCGCCCAGATTGTCGCCGATGCCTGGTCGGTCACTCCAGACGACGTCGTCGTCTCCTTGGCCGACACGGCCGCCATTCCCATGGGATTCGGCACGATCGCGAGCCGGAGCACCGTCACGCTCTCCGCCGCTATCCACTATGCAAGCGAACGGCTGCGCAAGAAGGTGCTGGCGATCGCCGCCCATCTGCTGGAGTGCTCGCCCGCCGATCTCGAGCTCAGAAACGGCGGCGTCGGCATTGTCGGCGTGCCCGCGCGCACGATCTCGCTCGCGAAGATCGCGCAAGCCGCGCGTCCCGGCTGGGATCACGGCCGTCCCGACGGCGTCGATGCGGGTCTCGAGGACACTTTCCATTTCGAGCCGCAGACGGTCACCTGGTCGAACGCTACCCATGCCGCCATCGTCGAGGTCGACATCGAGGTGGGGCGCGTAAAGATCGAGAAATACGTGGTCGCTCACGACTGCGGCAACGTGGTCAACCCCATGCTGCTCGAAGGCCAGATCATCGGCGGCGCCGCCCAGGGCCTGGGCGGCATCCTGCTCGAGGGCTTCGCCTACGATGCGGAGGGCCAGCTCCTCACGGGATCCCTGATGGACTACGCGCTGCCCAGGGCAGACGATATGCCGGATTTCCAACTGATCCATCTGCACTCGCCCTCGCCGCTCAATCCGTTGGGCGTTAAAGGCGTCGGCGAAGGCGGTGCGATCGGGCCGCCCGCCGCGATCGCGAACGCGGTCTCGGACGCGCTGGCGCCGTTCGGCGCCGAATTCAACGAGACGCCGCTCAAGTCCGAGCAAATCGTCGAGCGCGCGCGACAACCAAAGACCGGAGACCTACGATGACCGTTGCCCGCCATGCCCGACCGCCCGAGCTCGAGGGCGTGCCGATCGCGGAGATTTTACGCCGTTACGTCGGGCGGTTCCGCGACCGCAAGCCCGATTGGAACGCCTTCGAGGACGCCAAGCAGGAGGGCTACAAGCGCGCGCAGCACCGCTTCATCGGCGGCGGCGGGTCGGGCAAGCACAGCGATCCCACGGTGATCCCGCCACGCGGTTTCACGCTCAGCATCATGTATGTGCAGCCGGGCCAAGGGAACGCCGCGCACACCCACGAGGTCGAGGAGGTCTTCTTCGTCCTCGACGGTTTCCTCACCGTCTTCCTCGAGGACGAGGCGGGCGGCAGGGTCGAGACCAGGCTGGGCAAATGGGAGTGCATTTCCTGCCCGCCCGGCGTGGTCCACGGCTACGTCAACGACAGCCTCGAGCCCGTCTACTTCCAGGTCATGCTCGGACGCGCCGCGCCTGAGACCATGGGCTACGCCGACGACGACCTCTACCGCCGGCGCGATCGGCATCTCCGCCAAGGCGACTGACCACCCGCGGATCGCCTCGTCACTCGTAGATGATCACGCCCATCGGCGTCGGGTTGAAGCCGTTGCAGGGGTTCCGCTCCTGCGGACAGTTCGAGAGACCCACGAGGAGATCCATCTCCGCGCGGAGATCGTAGAAATCCCCAGAGACGCTGGTGGGCTCTCTGATCTCCATGCTGCCCTTCTCGTCGACCTCGACGTTCATGAAGGGCACGAAGGCATTCGGGATGTCGCGGTAGTTGAATCCCCACGGACCGAGGGCTTGCGCGAGATTGCCCCGGCAATTGAGCGTGTTCGGCACGCCGTAGCGAATGTGATTCAGCTCCTCGCTGCACATCGGCCCATAGGCATAACTCAGCTCGTTCGAATAGCCGACGATCGTCATCATGGGTCGGCAGATGATCGAGTAGATCACGTTCCCGGTAACCAGCTCGCGCCGCTTGTTCAGCAACATGGTGTTGCCGAGATTGAGGCACTCCCCGCGGTCCCTCGAGTTGAAGCAGACGACGTCCGGCACCTGCTTGCCCTCGAGGTCCACGTGGCGGAGCACTTGTCCCGCTTTCATCTCGAAAGCGGCATAGCCTCGCGCCGGCATCACCCACTCCTTGATGATGCGCCCCGGCACGGCGTGCTTGTGCATGGGGTCGTTCGAGAGTGCCATGGGAGCTCCTCAGCTCGGCATCAGGCCGGGTGCATAAAGCTGATCCGGCGTGACCGCGGTCTCGATCTTCAACGCGGTCCGCGCGAGCTCGATGGTCCGCTGCAGCCGGTCGGGCGTCGCAGCACCGTACCCGTGTTCCTTGACGTAGGCGGTCTGCATCGTGTCCGACGCGGCCCGCCATTGCTCGAGGATCAAGTCGGGATCCATCGCGGGATTCTGCGTCGCCATGGATTTCGCGGCTTCCTCCGGATTTGTCATCGCGTACTGCACGGATTTCACCGTCGCGGCCGCGAAGGCCTTCACTTCCGTCGGGTTCTGCGCGATGCGATCCGGTGATGTGACCAGGAACAGCCCGAAGACGTCGTAACCCCAGTTGCCGAAGGCCGCGAAATTGACCTGCTTGCCCGCCGCTGCCGCCGCCCTGCCGAGGGCGGGACGATCGGCATCCATCGCGGCGGCGATGACGTCGACGCGGCCGCCGAGAAGCAGCGAAAAATAGGTGCCAGGATCGGCCGCCACCCACTGCAGCTTAGAGGCGTCGAGATTGTGCAGGTTGTAGATGATGGGAATCACCACGCGGGAGGAGTCGGTCACGGCTGCCGCGATGGTCTTGCCGATCAGCGACTCCGGCGTCGGCAGCGGCGAGGTCGACGCGACGCCGTTGGCGCTGATGTCCATGAACACGCCGAAGCCGCGGACTTTGGCGCCTTTGGCGATGCTCTGCACCAGGAAAGAAGCGTCGGTGATCGCATAATCCGCGCGGCCGGCGTCGACCGCGGTGTTGACGAATCCGCTGCCGGTCGTCGGCTGGACCTTAAGATCGAAACCGGCGTCGCGATAGAAGCCCTTCTCTGTACCGATGAAGAACGGCGCGTGCCGTCCGAACAGCGCGTAGTTGGTGAGAAACGTGATGGGCTTTACCGCGGTCCCTTGCGCGCGAACGGCGCCTCCAGCGGCCAGGCTCAAGCCTCCCGCCGCCATGCCCTGAAGCCATGCTCTCCTGCTCAGCATTTTCACCCCTCCCTTGGTTCAGCGCGACCTCATTGAAGGCCGCCAGGATAGAAACGTCCGCTCGAAAAATGCGACTGCGCCGATGCCCGCCATCGCCAGCGCGGTGATCGACAGCAACGCCGCAAATACCAAGGGTGTATCCAACGTCATTTGACCGGACATGACGAGATAACCCGCCCCCCTATTACCGCTTATGAACTCGCCCACCACCGAGCCGACCAGCGACATGGGAAAGGCGACCTTCAGCGCGTCGGCAATATGCGGCGCCGCGTGCCACAATCGGACCTTCACAAATATGCGCCTGGCGTTTCCGCCGAGCAGGCGCGAGAGATCGAGCATGTCGGGTTCGATCTCGCCGAGCCCCGTAACGCTGTTCACGAAGATCGGAAACAGCGCCAGCAGGAAGGCGAGCACGATTTTGGGCTCGGTGTCGAGCCCGAACCACATCACGATCAACGGCGCGATGGCGATCTTGGGAATGCTGTTAAAGGCGGCCAGCACGGGCAGCACGACCGCGCGCAGGCTTCGCGCATAGACCACAAGCAGTGCAAGCAGCACGCCGACCAGCAAGGCAGCCGCCAAGCCCAATAGCGTGGTGCTCGCAGTCTGTCCCAGATGCTCGAGCTGTACCGCGCGCGTCTGCCAGAATTTCTGCGCGATCGCCGTAGGGACCGGCAGCACGTAGGCGGGAATCCGCGCCCAGGGCGCGCCGAACTGCCATGCCAGCAGAATCGCAACGAAAGCGAGCGTCGCCTTGCCGGCGTTCTGCCCGGCTTCGTTCATGATCCGCGCCCCAGTTCGAATTCCTCGCGCACGGCGGCCGCGAGCTCGACGAAGCGGCTGTCCCGGAGGGTCGCGAGGGTGCGCGGCCTTGGCAGGTCGATCTCGAGCGTATGCGGCTTCGCCGCATCGCCTCGGCCGCGCATGATCACGATCGCATCCGACAACAACACAGCCTCGGAGATGCTGTGCGTCACGAACAGAACCGTGTACTCGCCGAGATCGCAGAGCCGGAGGAGCTCGAAACCCATCCGCTCGCGAGTCATCACGTCGAGCGCGCCGAACGGCTCGTCCATGAGAAGGAGCCGCGGATGCAGCAGGAGAGAGCGGCAGATCGAGACGCGCTGCTGCATGCCGCCCGAGAGCTCGTGCGGATAGTGACCCTCGAAGTCCCGCAAGCCTGCGAGCTGAATGAGTTCCCGCGCGCGCAGCCGGTATCGCTCCGCGCGCTCGCCCCGCATCTCGCACGCAAACAGCACGTTGTCGATCACGTTGCGCCACGGCAGCAGGACCGGCGCCTGGAACACCATTCCGGCATCGGCCAACGGACCCTTCACCCGGTCACCCCAAACGGTCACGGTTCCCGCCGTCGATCGGAGCAAGCCCGCGATGATCCGCAAGGCGGTCGACTTGCCGCAGCCGCTCGGCCCCACGATCGAGACGAACTGGTGCGGTCGAACCTCGAAGGAAAGTTCGGCGACGGCGGTGGTAGCGCCGAAATCCTTCCGCACGCCCCGCACCTCGACGGCAAGCCCCGCTCGCTCGGAGACTCCCGCGGGAGGATCCACCGGCGCGAGCGAGGCTAAGGGTCGAGCCGCCTGCAACATCGAACTGCGTCGGTCCTAGGGCCTGCCAAATACGCGCGCTTCGAGCGCGGAGGGGTCGTCGGCCGTCCGGATCGTATCGACCGACGTCGAGAGATCCGGCTTTTCGCCCTCCTTGTACAGTCCGTGGGCGTTCTTGCGCACCAGCGGATCGCACGCGGGCGCGTGCGCCTCGACCAGCGTGACATCCGCCCCCGACTTGTTCCACGCCCAGTGCAGCGCGTTTCGCGGTATGCGGGAGAAGTCGCCCTTCTTCATCAGGAACGCCTCATCGTCGACGAAGACCCAGACCTCGCCCTCCACGACGTAATTGATCTGCTCGCAGTCGTGCCGGTGCGGATTGGAGTGATAGCCGGGACCGCGCGTCGCGACCATGAGATTGCAGTCGTTTCCATATACCATCTTGGTGGCCATGCTGCCGCCTCGAGTTTGCAGCACGTTCTGGCCGTCCTTGACTTCATGAGCTCGCGCAAGCAGCGCCATTGTCGTCTCCCTTGGGTTTGACCGGTCAGCGAGCCGAATTTCGAGCTATCCCCTGGACACCGCGAGAGCCGCCTCGACGATCGGTTGGTAGCCCGTGCAGCGGCAGAGGTTGCCGGAGATCGCCTCGCGAATGGCGACGGCATCGGCGGCGGGCTCGCGCTCCAGCAACGCGTGCAGCGTCAGCACCATCCCGGGCGTGCAAAAACCACACTGCAAAGCGTGGTGCCGCCGGAAGCTTTCCTGCAGCGGCGTCAGCGCCGCGCCGCTCAGCCCTTCGATGGTGGTGACGTCGAGACCCTGCGCCTGGACGGCGAACATCAGGCAGCCGCGGATCGGCTGCCCGCCGACCAGCACGGTGCAGACGCCGCAGACGCCATGCTCGCAGCCGAGATGCGTGCCTGTCAGGTTCAATTCCGTCCGCAGAGCCTCGGCGAGGCTCTGCCGCGGCTCGACCGTGATCTCCGAGCCGCGCCCGTTCACGGTCAAGGCAACCGTGCATCGCTTCATGGCGCGGGTACTCCGAGGCCGGGCGCGCCGGCACGGGCGGCGGCCAAGGTCAGAGCGCGGCGCACGAGCACGGGCGCGACGTCTCGGCGATAGCCGCGGCTTGCGTGATGGCTGTGCAGCTCGATCGCGTCGGCGGGAATGCGCCCGGCCGCAGCGGCGAGCAAGCCCGAGCCCGGCCGCTCTCCCAAGAGCCGCTCCTCGCTTTCCGTACAGCGCACGGGAGCGCCTGCAACTCCGCCGAGGACGATGCGCACTGCGTCGCATCGTCCGTCGTCGGCCAGGCGTAGCCGCACGGCCGCGCTGATCACGGCGAAATCGCCCTTTCGGCGTGCAATCTCCAGAAATGCATGTCCTTCGGATCCCACGGCGGGTATACGGATCTCCGTCAGCAACTCGCCGGTCTTCACCGCGGTCTCGAACGCTCCCGCAAAGAACCGATCCGCCGGCACCCGGCGCTCGCCGTTCGGGCCAGAGATCGTCAGGACCGCGTCCAGCGCCATCATGGCCACCGGCAACTCCGCGGCCGGATCGGCGTGAGCGAGACTGCCGCCGATGGTTCCTCGCGCGCGCGTGGCGGGATGGCCCACCTCGGCAAGCGCTTGCGCCAGCAGCGGGAGCGCCGCGCTCAGGTCCGCCGCGGCCAAGGCCTCCGCCTGCCGCGTCATGGCGCCGATGCGCACGGCCTCGCGATCCACCACGATGCCGGAGAGCCCGACAATCCGGTTGAGATCGACGATAACGGTGGGCCGCGCCAGTCTGGCCGCCATCATGGGCACCAAGCTCTGCCCGCCGGCGAGAGGTCGCGCCTCGTCTCCGTGACGCTCGAGGAGGGCGATGGCGTCGTGGAGCGCGATCGGAGCAACATAATCAAAGGGTGCGGGCTTCACGGCTGACCGCGCTTCGCGGCCGCCGACAAGACGCGCTCCGGTGTAATGGGAAGAGCGCTGATACGAGCGCCACCACCCAGGGCCTGCGCCACCGCATTGCCGATTGCCGCCGCCACACCCGATGGCCCCACCTCGCCGACGCCCTTTACGCCGAGCGGATTGGTTGGGGACCTCACCCTCTCGAAAACCAATGCGGTGATCGCGGGGACCTCGTGCACGGAGGGCAGGAGATAGTCGGCGAGAGTGCCGGATTGCAGCTGTCCGAATTCGTCATAGACGAGCTCCTCTAGAAGGGTCCCGCCGATGCCCTGTACCACGCCACCGACAATTTGGCCCTCGACGATCGCGGGGTTGAGGGCGCGACCGACATCGCAGCCAACGACGTACCGCTCGACTTTGATTTGACCCGTCTCGATGTCGACCGCAACCTCCGCGGCGTGGACCGCGAAGACGCTCGTTCCGCTCGGCACCGCGCGGACGTAGGCAACGGCCGCGAGTCCCTCGTTGTCGGCGATCAGCGTTTCCTTGGGCGGCCGCAGCAACTCCGGGTTGCCCGGCGACAACATTCGCGCGATGGCGCCGAGCGCCAAACCGCGGCCGGGAACCCCCGTCACCTCGATGCGGCCATCCCTAAGCTCGAGATCCGTTTCGGCGACCTCCAGCTTCTCGGCAGCGGCACGGATCGCTTTCGCACGCACCTTCTGTGCCGCCTCGAAGAGCGAGGCCCCCGCCATCACCGCCGCTCGGCTCGCGTAAGTGCCTCCGCCGTGCGGGATCAGCGCGGTGTCGCCGTGGCGGACTCGGATGCGCTCGATCGGAACGCGGAGAACTTCCGCGACCACCTGGGCCAGCGTCGTCTCGTGACCCTGCCCCTGGGAGGTGGCGCCCGTCACGACCTCGACGTTGCCGTCCGCGTCGATCTCGACCCGGCCACCCTCGAACGGGCCGAGCGCTGAGGGCTCGACCAAGAGGGCGACGCCGCGGCCGCGGCGGATCGCGCCCTCCGGCGCGGGTGCCGGCGCTTTGTCCCAGCCGAGCTCCGCGACCGTGCGCGCAAAAATATCTGGGAAATCGCCGCTGTCGAAGACGGTCGGCCGGCGCACGCTCTCGGTGCCCACGAACCAGGGCATCTCGCCGGGACCGATCAGATTGCGCCGCCGGACCTCCAGGGGATCGATGCCGAGCTTCCCGGCCAGGAGGTCGATCGCCCGCTCCCGCGCGAAATTGGCTTCGAACATGCCGGGCGCGCGCAGCGTTCCCGAGGGGGTCTTGTTGGTGAGGACGGCGGTCGCCTGGACCCGGTAATTGCGGATCCGATAGGGGCCCGGAAACGACGCCGATGCATGCGAGGGTACGACCGCGCCGTGGGTTCGGATATAGGCGCCCAGATCCGACACCAGGCGCACGTCGAAGGCGAGCAGACGGCCGGATGCGTCCGCTGCCGCCGTCACCTCGAACCGGGACTCCCGCGAATGATTGATCGCCGCGAAATGCTCGACGCGATCCTCGATCCAGCGCACGGGCCTGCGCAGGCGCAGCGCGAGCCAAGGGATCAGGAAGTCCTCGGGATAGAACTCGCCCCGCACCCCAAAACTGCCGCCCACATCCGGCTCGATCATGCGGATCTCGGAGTGCGGCATCCGCAGCATGTCGGCCAGCGTCGCCCGATTGGTGTGCGGCACCTTGGTCGGGCCATGGATCTCGAGGACTCCGCGAGCGCGGTCATAGGCCGCCAGCAGCCCGCGGGTCTCGAGAGGCACGCCCGTGTGCCTTTGCACCGTGAAGGTCTCGCGCACGACCGCCGCGGCGGCCGCCAGGGCCGCGTCCACCTTGCCGATGTCGAAGTCCCATTCGGCCGCGATATTGCCGGCGGCGAAGAGCTGCGGCGCCCCCGCCGCGCGCGCGGCGTCGGCGCTGGCCACGGCCGGCAACGGCTCGTAGTCGACGACGAGGCTGTCGGCCGCGTCCTCGGCCGTGGCGCGATCCCGGGCCACGATCACCGCCACGGGCTCGCCCACGTATCGCACCACCGCGCGCGCAAGCGGGAATTGGAGAAATGGCTCCAAGTCGCCGTGGGTCGGGATCCGACAGGGGATCGGCGGCAAATCCGCCGGCAAGTCTTCTCCGGTGACGATGGCCTCCACTCCGGGCAACGCCATCGCGGCACGGATATCGATTGCGCGCAACCGCGCATGGGCGTGCGGACTGCGGATCAGATGGGCCTCGACGGCGAAGGGAACGCGAATGTCCGCGACATAGCGGCCCTCGCCTCGCAGGAACCGCGCATCCTCCACCCGCGGAATTCGGGCACCGATCATGCGGCCTCAGGCAATCGACGGCTCCAGAATCCGGCCGCTGTCGACGACCGCCGTGCCGTCGAGCTCAAGCCGTGCATGGCGGAGCGCAATATCCATGTGGATCGAGGCGGCGTTGCTGCCACCGAGATCGCGGTTCTCGCCGAGCGCAAGCAAGACGCCGCCATAGATCGATCGCGCCTCCGCGCCCCCGCCCCCATCGGCGCCGCGCGAGCCCAGAATGTCCCAGCGGGCACGGTGATCCGTGCCCCAGCCGATATGCGCGAGACGTCGGTTCGTCTCTCCGCCGCGCGCCAGGAACTCGCGCATCATGATGGCGTCGGCGCCACCCTCGATGGCGACGGCGACACCGTGCTCGAACCGCACCGTGATGGCCTCGGCGACGTATCTCTCAAGCGGGAACAGGATGCTCGCAGGACCGACGACCAACGTACCCTCGACGGTTTCCTCGACCGCTGTCGTCGAGACCATTCCGGTCGGCCAGTGGTCCCAGCGTCCCGGGCTGTCCGCCATCCCGTACTGCAGGTGGACCCGGCGGTCGCCCTTTTCCATGCGGAGCTCGGATCCCGCTGCGGTGACCACGCCGAGCCGCCGGGCGGACGCGAGGCGCTCGCCGCCGCGCAGGCTGCGCTGTCGCACCGCCGGATCCGGGAATAGCCGCAGGAGACAGTCGTCCGGTTCGCGGACGCGGAGAATGCGCGTGCCGGACCCCAGGATCTCCGCCTGATCGGAGGAATAGAGCATACCGGCGGTCGAGACATCGACCACCAGACTGGCGCCCGTCATGATCCGCTTGATCAGCCGCGAGGGTCGCGCGCGACCGCCGCCTTGGCCGAGCTCCCGGGGTACAACGGGCTGCACCACCTGAAGCGCTTCCGCCCCGAGATCCTTCGCGGCCGCCAGAAACGCCGCGGGGTAATTGGGATTGGTGAGCGTGTCCCCATAGACGACGACAGTCTCGTCGGCCGCAACTTTCGACGCGCGCAGACCCTCGCGGAACAGCGTAACCAGATCGGCGGGGGCGTTCGGCCCGGTGGGAAACCGGATCACAAGCCCCTCCTTGCGCTAACGGCGACCGGCGGCATGATCAATCAAAGGGAGCAGTACACCAGGGGTACCTAATCGTCTACGATGGAAGTGGTCTTAGCTATAACCGAACGGAATATCGAGTGAACCAAAGGCAGATCGAGAGGTTCATCGACGTCGCCGAGAGCGGCAGCCTCAGCCGGAGCTCGCGCCGCATGCACGTCTCGCAACCCGCGCTCAGCAAGAGCCTTCGCATGCTGGAAGATCAGGTCGGAGCGCAGTTGCTGAACCGCGGCCCCCGCGGCGTGCGCCTGACGGAGTTCGGCACGGTGTTTTACAAACGAGCGCGGAGCATCGCGGCGGAATTCCGCCGGGCGACCGAGGAGCTGGGCAACCTTCGGGGATCGACCGCGGGTGCCATCGCGATCGGCGTGACACCCGGTCCCGGCGTGCTCGATCGCGTGGTGCCGAAGGCGGTAAGCCGGGTGGCCCGCCGGCGGCCGGAGCTGAAAGTGCAGATCCGCAGCGGAGCCCTCTCGGAGCTCCTGCCCGCGCTCAATTCCGGTGACCTCGACGTGCTCTTCACGGTGCTGGACGAGCGGGTGACCGGGCCCGACCTCCACTGCAGGAAGGTCTTCGACGATCACTTTGCGCTGGTGGCGCGCCCCGCTCACCCGCTTTTTGCGCGCCGGCGAATCGCGCTCCAAGATCTCCTGGCGTATCGCTGGGCGCTTCTGGAGGACGCGGTTCCAATCTGGCATGTCCTCGAGAGTATCGCCTCCGAGCTCGGCGTCGCCATTCAATATGCGCCCATCGAAAGCAACTCGGTGGTCTTCATGCGCACGGTCGTCAGCGAGAACGATTTCATCGGCGTGCTGCCGAGCTACGCCGCGGCGCTGTCGCCGGAACTCGCTTTTCTTCCGCTCGAGCGGATCGCGGAGAGCCGGGTGCTGCCTCGGCTCAGTCGGCCCATGGGACTCATTCACCGCGCGGAAACGACGCTAACGCCTGTGGGGCGCGCCATCCTGCGAAGCATCGCCGCGGTGTGCCAGGAACTCGGTCTCAATCAAGCCGGTTCCTGACGCGACGCTCCCGAACATATTCCTAGTGAGGAGACTGCATGGAAATCGACGCTCGGTCGCTGAGCCAGGATGCGACGTACAAGCTCATGATCGGCTCCGTGGTGCCGCGCCCGATCGCCTGGCTTACGACCATATCGCCGTCGGGGCTGGTGAATGCCGCGCCGTTCAGCGCCTACACGATGGTATCGACGCGGCCGGCGATCGTGATCGTGAATTGCGCGCGCCGCGCAGGCGTATCCAAGGATACGGCCCGGAATGCCGAAGCGACCGGCGGCTTCGTCCTGAACGTCGTCAGCGAGGACCTGGCGAGCCTCGTGCACAAGACTGCCACAGTCTATCCCCCCGACGTCAGCGAAACCGACGCGCTCGGCATCGAGCTCATCCCCAGCCGCCGAGTATGCCCTCCACGGATCGCCGTGGCACCGGTGAACCTGGAATGCAAGCTCCTGCAGATCCTGGAGTTCGGCGAGGAGCATGATCAGAACTTGGTCGGCGAGGTCGTTTACTTTCACATCCGCGATTCCATTTTTGCCAACGGCAAGATCGACCAGACGCGGTTGCGGCCGCTGGCCAGGCTGGGCGGACCGACCTATGCGCGGCTCGGCGAATTCATCACGATGCCGGTCGAGACACCCGCGCAATAGACCTATCATTCCCGCATCTGGTGGCATCCGATCACATATTTCCACGAGTAATTGTATAAAATCACTTTAACTGTCATATATGAATGGACTAACCCGAAGAACTCGTATTCTCTAGGCTGGAATCCTCAAAACAAGCGAGGCTGCGCGATGTCGTTTCTTGAAAAGGTGAAGCCCGTCAAAGTTCAGGTGTTGGGGTCCCGACTCACGCCGGAAGAAAAGTGCAGGGCGAAGATGATCGCTCTAATCCGGAAACAATCGGCTCCGAGAAAGACCAAGCGAAGCTGGTTCATCAACATCGGGGATCAAGAGTTCTTCGCGCCACGCTATGCCAACGTGAACATCGTCCAGCGCATGACCGGCGGACGAAAAAACGCTTACCCCGTCTACAGGTCGCGGAAGACTACTCTGCAGTTGTTCGTGAAGGACATTCAGGCGGGAAAGCTCGACCCCATCATGCTGGCGATCGCTCAAGAGCGGTCCAAGCAGTTGACGGGAAAGCGGCGCAAGAAGTAGCTCTGGTCGATTACAGAACCTGATTGCGCAGCGTCGCCTCGTCGCGCCAGAGGCGGTCGAGGTTGTCCTGCAGGATATCGAGTACGTTTTCCTCGTAACGGCGCGTCTCGCCGGCCGTGTGCGGCGTGATGAAGACGTTCTCCATGCGCCAAAGCGGAGATTCCGGCGCGAGTGGCTCCTCGACGGTGACGTCGATCGCGGCGCCGGCGATCTGTCCCGCGGTCAGAGCCTCCTGCAGAGCCGCCTCGTCGACGCAACGCCCCCGCGCGACGTTGATGAGATAGGCCGAGCGCTTCATCCGGGCGAGCGCCTCGCCGTCGATCAGCTTCTCGGTCTCCTTGGTCAGCGGGCAAGTCAGCACCACGAAATCCGCCTCAGGCAACAGCGCCTTCAACTCGCTCGTCGCATGGACGGAGTCCGCGTCGCCCTTGCCGAGCGCAGGGTCGCGTCGGAGTCCGATCACGCGCATATCGAAAGCCTTCGCCAACCGAG
>DATNIT010000058.1:0-13325 GCA_035604335.1 Allostellaceae bacterium
ACGGGCGCCCAGTGGATGGCGTTGAGACCTGGTCATATCCAGCTGCCTTCCATCTCGCTTCATGCCGCATCATGAGACGAATCGCAGAAACACTCCAGAGAATGTAGCCTACTGACTGATCAATAAATGGTCGAAGCATTCGCGGCGGATCGAGCCGATCAGCCTCTCGACGTGGTCATTCTGCCAACCGCATCGCGGTGCGAACGGTCGGTCTCGGATCCCCATCGATCGAATGCGCCGCTTGAATGCCTCGCCGTATGGGCGGTCGCGATCACGAATGAGGTGGTGCGGGGTGGAGTCCCACGGGAGTGACTCCGAGATTTGCTGCGCGAGCCACTCTGCTGTTGGGTGCCTCGTCACCGGAAACGACACGAGCTGGCGACGATTGTGCCGCATTGTGACGAGGCCGAATGGCAGCTTAAACGTGATGGTCGGCACCACAAACAGATCAATCGATGCAACCGCACCGGCATGGTTCCGAGGAAAGGTCCACCAGCACTGCCCAGAGGGGGCCCGCCTTTCGGCACATACTTGGATACCGTCGATTGCGCGACCTCGATCCTGGGCGGCCTTCACGACGAATACGTCCGGATGGCATAAACGGCAGGGACAATGGCGCACTGGCACGCCGCAGCCGCGTGACGGGCGCCGTCCTTGCCCCTTTGCGCGTAGGCCTCGACTCCCACGACAAAGCCATCGGGCGTCATCTCGAGAGTTCCTGCCGCCGTGGCGACTGCGCACAATGCCGGTTCACGAGGCCGATGTTATCCATTATAAATGGCTCGCGCAAAGCGGCTGAAATCAAGGCGCTCCCTTTCTCGAAGCATAGGTGGTCGACGGATGCCGAGGCACTTTTCGGATGGCAGGTGAAGAAAAGGCGTTTGTCGACCGGATGCGTGAGCGGCCCAAGCCGCAGACCTTTACGCAGCACGTCGTCAACCAGCTGCGCGAGATGATCCTCTGCGGCGATCTCGAAGAGGGCGAGCAGCTGCGCCAGGACATGCTTGCGACCGCCCTCCATGTCAGCCGGATCCCTGTCAGAGAAGCGTTGCGCCAGCTCGAGGCCGAGGGGCTCGTAACGTTCTTCCCGAATCGCGGCGCGATCGTCTCGGAACTTTCGCTCGACGACATCCGCGAGGTCTTCGATGCGCGGGCGCTGCTCGAATGCGACATGCTGGGGCGCGCAATCCCAAAGCTGACAACGGAAGATTTCGACCGGGCCGAGGAGGTGCTCGCTTCCTTCGATGATGCCTTTGCCAAAGGTGACGTCCGCGTCTGGGGACAGCTGAACTGGCGGTTTCACTCGATCCTCTATGCGCCGGCCAGCCGCCCGCGCACCATGGCGATGATCCAGAACCTCAGCTTCAACGTCGATCGCTACCTCCGGCTTCATCTGAAGCTCACCCGCGCAATCGGCCGGGCGAGGACCGACCACCGCCGGATCCTCGACTACTGCCGCAAGCGGAAGATCGAGGCGGCCTGCGACTACCTGCGCAAGCATATCCTCGACGCCGGCGACGAGCTCATCAAATTCCTGGCTCTGCATCGCGAGCTGAAGGCCTCGGACAGTCGGCGCAAGACAGCGGGCTGAGGACTGCCGGGGAGATGTCATGAGCATCCGATTCGCCCGCATGGTGACGACCATCGACTCGCACACCGAGGGAAACGCGACGCGCGTCATCGTCGGTGGCGTCCCGGTGCCGCCGGGAGAGACGCTGCTTGAGAAGCGGCAATGGTTGTGGCGCAATGACGACGCGCTCCGCCGCATGCTCAATTTCGAGCCGCGCGGCAACGGCATGATGTGCTCCGTCCTGCTGCTGCCGCCGGAGCAGGCGGATTCCGACTTCGCGGTCGTCATCATGGAGCAGGACGAGTACGTGCCGATGTGCGGTCACTGCATCATCGGCACCGCGACGACGGTGGTCGCAAACGGGATGGTGCCAGTAACGGAGCCGGTCACCACCGTGCGCTTCGACACGCCGGCCGGGGTGGTCGTCTGCGGCGTCGCGGTCCGCAACGGCGCAATCGGTGCGGTGAGCTTCGACAATGTCGAAAGCTTTCTCCTTAAGGAGCACGTGCCGCTTGACGTCGAGGAGTTCGGGCGGCTCGCAATCGACATCGCCTATGGCGGTGATTTCTATGCCTTCGTCGATGCCGACCGGCTCGATCTCGAGCTATCGCCGCACAACGACGCGCGGCTCATCGACGCGTGGCGCATGATCTCGGCTGCCGTCGCAAGGCAGGTGCGGGTGATCCATCCGGAGCGACCCGGCATCGACGCGTGCTATCAGGTGCTGTTCACCTCCGCGAGGGTCACGTCAGGCGACGTCAAGCAGACCATTCTCTGCCCTCCCGGATCGCTCGACCGGTCGCCCTGCGGCACCGGCACCAGCGCACGCGTCGCTCTCATGTATACGCGCGGGGAAATCGGCCTCGACACGCCCAAGCGCTTCGAGGGCGTGCTCGGCACCTGCTTCACCGGCGTGGCCGTCAGGGCGGAGCAGCGCAGCGGCATCACCTACGTGACGCCACGCGTCACCGGACGCGCCTTCATCACCGGGTTCCATCAGTTTGTCCTCGATCCGGACGACCCGATCCCGCAGGGGTTCCGCATTGGCCCGCGGCCCCGCCTCGACATGGATCTGCGATGATCACAGCCCTCTCGCGAAGGTCGCTACCATGAAGATCATCGGCATCGAAGCATTCCCGCACCATGCGAAAGTCATCAAGGAGGCGTAGGTCGATGACGAATATGGCTGGCCGAGCAGGATGCCGAGCTTTCTGATCAAGGTGACGGCGGCGGACGACGGCGCCTGGGGCATCAGCGAGGTGAGCAGCCAGACCTGTTATCTCGGCGCCTGAGAGAGCATTCGTCACAAGCGGGATAGAGGTGTCGCATGCGCTGGCAGAGGACGGTGACGGTCGTGGGCGCCCATGCCGAGGGGGAGATCGGCCGGGTCATCGTGGGCGGCGTTCTGCCGCCGCCGGGGAAGACGATGTTCGAGCGAATGAAACATCTCGAGACCAAGGCCGACGAGCTGCGGCAGATGCTCCTCTTCGATCCGCGCGGTGGCGTCACCGTCTCGATGAACCTGATTCTGCCGCCCTGCCATCCCGAGGCGGATGTCGGCCTCATCGTCATGGAATCGCAGTTTTACGTGCCGATGTCCGGGTCGAACACGATTTGCGCCGTGACGGTGCTGCTGGAGACCGGAATGGTGCCGATGACCGAGCCGGAGACCAGGCTGACGCTGGATACGCCCGGCGGCCTTGTCCGCGTCGTGGCGTCATGCCGCAACGGCAAGTGCGAGCGCGTCACCTTCCGCAACGTGCCGTGCTTCACGCTTCATCTCGACCGCCATGTCGAGGTTGCGGGCCTCGGCACGCTCAAGGTCGACGCGGCCTATGGCGGCATGATGTATGTGATCGTCGACGCCGCGGCGCTGGGCTTCGAGATCAAGCGTTCCGAGGCGCGCGAGCTTGTGGCCGTCGGCGAGCGCATCAAGGCGGCGGCGGCCAAGCAGCTTCCCTCGGTCCATCCGGAGAACCCGGAAATCCATACCATCAATCAGACGCTGTTCGCGGGGCCCCTCGCGGAGGCGCCAGGCGGCGGCAAGACGGCGCGCAGCGCCGTCGTCGTCTCACCCGGGCGGCTCGACCGCTCGCCTTGCGGCACCGGAACGTCGGCGCGGCTCGCCGTCCTCCACGCCAAGGGGCTCATCAAGGAAGGGGAGACGCTCGACCACGTGTCGATCATCGATTCCCACTTCATCGGATGCATCGTCGAGACGACCCGCGCGGGCAGCCTGCCGGCGATCATCACCACGATCTCGGGACGCGCCTGGCTCACCGGCGTCGCGCAATACGGTGTCGATCCCGACGATCCCTACCCCTGCGGCTACACGCTGTCGGATACGTGGTTCGCCTGACGCCCTATCGTACGGCCGGTTTGGTGGCATGGCGCTGCAAAGCGGGCGAATGGCAACGACATCGGGATCATCCTTGGCAGGCGCGGCGCAGCGCCGTGGTCGCATCGGCAAGTACGGCGCCAGTCGTAGGGTCCACTGCGACCGCGTACTCGCGCCGGGCATAGTCGACCGAGATCTTACCCTCGGCAACATCATGAGCGACGCGCTCGGGATCGCGCTCGAAGGGATCGCCCCAACCGCCCGCGCCGGCCAGGACATGGCGGAAGACGTCGCCTCGGTGGATGGTGAGCCGACACTTGCCGGGCAGGTCGCGCGCCTCGCCGTCGGGGTTGACGAGGTTGCGCGAGGGCGTTCCAGGCCGGCCGCCGCGCAAGCCGTAGGGCAGGTGCGTACGGCGGTCGCTGCGCAGCTGCAGCACGGCTTCCTCCTCGAGCAGGCGATAGTCGCGCACCAACGCAAGCCCGCCGCGGAACCTGCCGGGACCGCCGGTGTCGGGGAGGTAGCCGTAGCGCTCGATGCGGAGCGGCGATTCGGACTCGATGATCTCGATCGGGTTGTTGGAAAAATTGACCACGCTGCTCGCCGAGGCATCCTGGCCATCGTGCGTCGGGCAGCCGCCCCATGAGCCGAAGAGGAACTCGAGGAAGACGAAGGGGCGGCGCTTCCCGTCATAGCCGCCAAAGCTGACTCCCGTATCGCCGCCGACCTCGCACGCGAAGACGCGGTCGGGGGCGATCTGAGCCAGTGCGCCGAACACTGTATTGGCGATGCGAAAGCCGGTGAGGCCGCGCGCCGCCACGGCGGCCGGCATCACCGGGTTGACGATCGTGCCGGGCGGCGCCACGACCTCGATCGGCCGAAAATAACCCTCGTTGTTCGGGGGATCACCGCCGATGAGGTGGCGCACGCAGGCGTAGACGGCGGATTTCGTGAAGGGTATCGGCGAGTTGATCGCTCCTTTGACCTGCGGTGCCGAACCCGTGAAATCCGCGATGAGCCGGTCGCCCGTCACTGTGACCGCAACCCTGATCGGGATGACGTCGGGATCGATGCCGTCGTCATCGATGAAGTCCTCGAATACGTATGTGCCGTCGGGCATGTCGCGGATGGCATGGCGCGCGAGGCGCTCGGCCTGATCGAGCAGCGCATCCGTTACCGTGCCGAAGCGATCGGCGCCGTATTTCTCGATCAAGTGGAGGAGGCCTTTCTCGCCGGCGGCGCAGGCGGAAAGCTGCGCCCTGACATCGCCCAGCACCTGACGCGGCACGCGGACATTGCGGTCGATCAGCTCGAAAATGGCGTCGACCGGCCGCCCCTCGTCATAGAGCTTGAGCGGCGGGATGCGGAGCCCCTCCTGAAAGATCTCGGTCGCATCGCACCCGTTGCCGCCCGCCGTCATGCCTCCGACATCGAGCTGATGGCCGACGGTAGCGGCCCAGCCGGCCACCGCGCCGAGGCGGAAGACCGGCTTCAGGATGTAGAAATCCGGCAGGTGCGTGCCGCCCTCATAGGGATCGTTGAGGATGAAGACGTCGCCCGGCCTGGGCTGCGAGAATTTACGCCTGACCACGTCCATCGCGTCGGGGATGGAGCCGAGATGCAGGGGCAGCGTCAGGCCCTGCGCGATGAGACGCCCTCGCACGTCACACAGCGCACAGCTCATGTCCATCGAGTTCTTGAGGTTGTTCGAATAGGCCGTGCGGACGAGCGCGATCGCCATCTCGTCGACCACGGCGTCGAGCGCGTTCTTCATCAGCTCGAGCAAGATCGGGTCGCTGAGATCGCGCGGTTCCATCTCAATCCCCCACCGTGATGACGATATTGTCCAATGCGTCGATGCACGCGGTGCAGCCGAACGGCACGAGCGTCGTCGCATCGTATTCCTCGACGAGCAACGGGCCCGGCCGAGGCGTCCGATCGAGATCGCCACGGCCGATCACCGGGGTGGAGGCGAACCCTTGGCGCCGGCCGAAATAGGCCGGGCGGTTGCGACTCGCCTTGGACGCGCCGCTGCTGATCGTGACGGGCGGGCGCTTACCGCCCTCGACCCGAGCCGTAATGCGCAGGTTGACGATCTGGATGGGGTCGCCCGTGGCGCGATGACCGTAGGTGCGCTCGTGCTCGCTCTCGAAGCGTTCCGCGATCTCTCGCTCGATGCCGGGCGTTCCTGCCTCCGGCATCGCCACGATGAGCTCGAAGGACTGGCCGAGGTATTTGACGTCGATCGAGCGCAGGATGCTCGCCGCCGCGCGCCCTTCCTCGCGCAACATGGCGACCGCCTCGTCCTCGAGGAGGGCGAACCCGGCGCGAAGCTCCGCCTCGCCCGTCTCGGTCAGCATGCGATTGAAGGTACGGACGAGATGGTGCTCCATTTCGGCTTCGAGCAGGCCGACGGCGCTGAACACGCCAGGAGCCGGCGGCACGACCACCGTTCCGATCTCGAGCGAGCGCGCCATCTCGGCCGCAAAGAGCGGCCCGTTGCCGCCGAATGCCACGAGCGAGAATTCGCGCGGGTCGCGGCCGCGCTCGACGGTCACGGCGCGGACCGCCCGCGCGATACCGGCGCAGCCGACGAGATAGGTCCCGTACGCTGCCTCCTCGATGGAGAGGCCGAGCGGCTGCGCGACCTGTTCCGCGACGGCGCGTAGCGCCAGCTCGGGCGCCAGGGCAAGGCCGCTCGGCAGCCGCGTCTGCGGCAGATACCCCAGGACGACATTGGCGTCGGTCAGGGTAGCGCCCGTGCCGCCGAGGCCGTAGCAGGCTGGGCCCGGAGCGGCGCCGGCGCTCAGCGGCCCGACGCGCAGAGCGCCGGATGACGCGACGGTGACGAGGCTTCCCCCGCCCGCCCCAACCTCGGCGATGTCGATCGCCGGCGTGCGCAGCAGGTAACCGCCGCCCTTGTTAAGGCGGCTGCCCTGCGAGATGGGGCCGCCGATCTCGAGCTCGTTCGACCGCGTGATTGCGTGACCCTCGATCACCGAGGCCTTGGCCGTCGTGCCGCCCATGTCGAGGCTGATGACGTTGGGCAGGCCTGCGCGGCGCGACAGCGCGGCGGCTGCGATGACGCCCGCAGCGGGACCCGACTCAATGAGCTGAACCGGCCGTCGGCGCGCCCGCCCGGCCGTCATGATTCCGCCATTGGATTGCATGACCGAGAGAGGCGCGGCGATGCCGAGTGCCCCCGTCTCCGCCTCGAGGCGCGACAGGTAACGGTCCATGACCGGCATCACATAGGCGTTGGCGACCGCGGTGCTGGTGCGCTCGAACTCACGGATCTCGGGCAGGACCTCGGAGGACAGCGTGACGTGGAGGTGCGGCGCCTTAGCTCGTATCGCCGCGCCAACCGCCTGCTCGTGCGCCGGATTGGCATAGGCGTGGATGAGGCAGACGGCAACCGCTTCCAGGTCCTCCTTGAGAAGCGTGCTAACTGCCGTCTCGACGCTTCCCGGATCGAGTGGGCGCACCACCCCGCCGCGGTGGTCGAGGCGCTCGCCGACCTCGAGGCGCCAGCGCCGCCGCACCAGTGGCGGCGGGCGGCGGTGATCCATATCGTAGAGCCGCGAGAGGCGCAGCCGGCCGATTTCGAGGAGGTCGCGGAACCCTTCAGTGGTGATAAGGCCGGTCCTGGCGCCGCGCCGCTCGAGGATGGCATTAGTCGCGACCGTCGTGCCGTGAATGATCTCCGCGATGTCGCCGCCGCCGACCGCAGCTTCCGCGAGGAGCTCCGCGATGCCTCGTACGACCGCCTCGGCGTAGTTGGCGGTGGTCGACAGCACCTTGCGGGTCGTCGCATGGCCACCGGGCGCGGCCAGGACCAGGTCGGTGAAGGTCCCGCCGACATCGGCACCGAGTCGCCAGCCGCCAGTCTTCCGATCGCGGCTCAGTGGAGTTGCTCCCGGCGCGCCCTCGTGTCGCCATAGCGATCGACGAAGCGCCGCCATGCGGCCTCCGCGCATCGCTGGGCTTCGTCGAAGAGCGCGCTTTCCTCGACCCGGCTAGACTTCCCGCCGGCGACCACCATCACGCCGTCGATCAGGACGGTGTCAACGTTACCCATATGGGCGTGGTAGACGACGCTCGGCACCGGGTCGAGCAGGGGAGTCATGCCTGGATACCGGCAATCGAGCAGGATGATATCCGCCTTGCGGCCTGCAGCCAGGACACCGACGTCGCTCAGGCCCAGGGCGCGAGCACCGTTGACGGTAGCCATCCGCAGGACTGTGCTCGGGCGCATCACAGTGCCTTCCTCGCCCTTGATGCGCGCGACGATGACCGCCGAGCGCAGCACCTCGAAGAAATCGGCGAAATAGTTGTCGATGCCGAGCGTGACGTTGAGGCCGCGGTCGCGGAAGGCCTGGGCTGGCGCGATGAGGCCGCGGACCGAGTTCATCTGCGGGCAGTGGGCGATGCTGGCCCTGGTTTCCTCTAGGATGTCGATGTCCGCAGGCGTGACATGGAAGCAATGAGCGGCGAGCACGTCGGGGCCGAGCAGCCCGAGGTCGCGGGCATAAGCGAAGGGTGACTTGCCGTGCAGTCGCATCGTTACGTCGGATTCCCCAGCGCCGATGCCGATATGGATCGAGAGCGGCACGCCGAGCCGGTCGGCGGCGCGACGCAGCGCGCGCAGCAGCTCGGGCGAGGAGGTCATCGTCGAGTTCGCCATCAACAGCGGTTTCAGCCGGCCGGCGGCGTTTCGCCAGGTTTCCGCGAAGCCGATCGCCTGCGCCAGCTGGGCACGGCACATTTCGGGACTGGTCGCGAAAGAACCGTCGAGGACTCGTGCTGGCTCGACATCCTGAATCATGACGCCGATGAAACTCCGGATCCCCAGCCGTTCGACAAAGTCCGGAAATACGTCGGCGTCCTCCTCGACCTGCACGACCGTCGTAACGCCGCTGCGCAGGAGCTCGAGATAGCCGAGTGAGCCGATTGCCAGCCGTTCGGCCGCCGTCATGATACCAGCCATCGGCACCAGCTGGGTCAGGAACGTCTCCCGGCCACCGTCCTCGACGCGGCCTCGGAAGAGCGCGTAGCCGACATGGGTGTGGGTGCACACGAAGCCCGGCATCACCAGCTTGCCGCGCCCGTCGATCACCCGATCCGGATTCGCGTGCCGCGCGCGCAGCGCCGCCGACGGCCCGACTTCGACGATCCGCTCGCCCTCGACGAAGACGGCGCCGTCGAGCAATACGGTGCCGCTGTCGTCGTTGGTGACTACGACCGCGTCCGCAATCAAGGTCCGCATCCCCCGCATCCTTACAGTTCGTTCTGACGCCCGAGACGGAGCATAACCGCCTGGACCTCGTAGACAAGGCGACCGCTCGCGCCCAAACTGGCGGCGCATCGCATCGGGGTGACGAGGACATGGCCGAAACGGGAAAGCCACTGCGCAGCGACAGCTGGTTCAAGCGCATCGACAATGCCGGCTTCGAGCATCGCACACATCTGAAGGCGCGCGGCCACCTCCCCGAGATGTTCGAGGGGCGGCCCGTCATCGGGATCGCCAGCTCCGGCTCGGATCTCGTGCCGTGCAACGCCCATCTCGGCGAGCTGGCCGACTGGGTCAGCCGCGGCGTGCTCGAGGCCGGCGGCTTTCCGCTGGTATTCTCCACCATGTCGATCGGCGATTCGCTGATCCGCCCGAGCGGCATGCTGTTCCGCAACCTCATGAGCATGGAGCTCGAGGAGACGCTGCGCGCGAACCCGATTGACGGCGTCGTGCTCCTGACGGGATGCGACAACACGGCGCCCGCCTACATGATGGGCGCAGCCAGCATCGACCTGCCGGCGATCCTCGTCCATGGCGGCCCCATGATCAGCGGCCGGGTAGAGGGCCGGGTGGTCGGCTCGGGCACCGACATCTTCCGCTTGGATGTCGACTATCGCGCCGGCCGCATCTCCAAGGCAGAGTTCATCGACGCCGAGGCCGGCATGTCGCGCAGCAACGGCCACTGCAACACCATGGGCACGGCCAGCACTATGGGCTGCATTGCCGAGGCGCTCGGCCTCAGCCTGCCTGGCTCGGCGGCGATTCCGGCGGTGGACGGACGGCGCAAGGCGAGCGCCCAGCTCGCCGGACGGCGCATTGTCGATTTGGTTCGGCAGGGCCTCGCCATGTCGAAGATCGTTGGCCGCGAGGCGCTGGAGAACGCGATCCGCGTCAACGCTGCTCTCGGCGGCAGCACGAACGCCGCGCTGCATTTCCTGGCGCTGGCCGGCCGGCTTGGTATCCCGCTGACGCTCGACGATCTCGACCGCAACAGCCGGGGCATTCCGCTGCTTGCCAATATCGTGCCCAACGGCACCTATCTCATGGAGGAATTTTTCGGTGCCGGCGGGCTGCCGGCCCTGATGAGCGGTATGCGAGACTTGCTCCATCTCGACATCCGGACCGTTTCGGGCGGCACGGTCGGCGAGAACATCGCCGAGGCGCGGATCGTCGACGAGACGGTGATTGGCACGCCGGCGCGACCGATCAAGAGCGAGAACGCGCTCGCCGTCCTGACGGGCAATCTCGCCCCCGACGGCGCGATCATCAAGCCGTCCGCTGCCAGTCCCGCGCTGCTCCGCCATCGCGGCCGCGCTGTCGTGTTCGAGAGCGTCGAGGATATGGACGCGCGGCTCGACAGCCCCGATCTCGCCGTCGACGAGACCTCGGTCCTCGTACTCAAGGAAATCGGGCCGCGCGGCTATCCCGGCATGCCCGAGCTCGGCAACATCAAGATCCCGAAGAAGCTGCTCGAGCGTGGCGTCACCGACATGGTGCGAATCTCCGACGGTCGCATGAGCGGCACGGCCTATGGCACGGTGGTCCTTCATGTCGCGCCCGAGGCCGCAGTCGGCGGCCCGCTGGCGCTGGTGCGCGACGGGGACATGATCGAGCTCGATGTCGCGGCGCGGCGTCTGCACCTCGATGTCGCCGAGGACGAGCTGGCGTCTCGGTGTCGCGCCTGGCAGCGGCCTCACCGGCCCGAGCCGCGCGGCTACGAGAAGCTCTTCGTCGAGCACGTGACCCAGGCCGACAAGGGTATCGATTTCGACTTCCTCGTCGGCAGCAGGGGCGGCGCGGTGCCGGCTCGGCGCCCCTACTGACTGCGCGATCTCTGTCCGCGGGCTCATGCGTCGATCTTTCGCAGCAGCCGCTGCTCGACGACGGTGACCGCCCTGGTCAGCGGAAAGGCGATCGCGAAATAGATGAAGGCGACCGTCGTCAGGATCTCGACGGGGTGGAAGGTGCGCGTCGCGATGTTCTGCCCGACGTAGAGAAGATCGGACATGCCGACAGCCGACACCAGCGAGCTCTCCTTGAACAAGCTGACCGTGTTGGAGAGCAGTGTCGGTATGGCGCGCAGAATGGTCTGCGGGAAGATGACGCGGGTGATCTTCGCGAGCGGGGCGAGGCCGAGCGCGACGCAGGCATCATGCTGTTCGCGCGAGATCGCCTTCATAGCGGCACGGAAGGTCTCGCTCGAGATGGCGGCCATGTAGAGGCTGAGCGCGATGATCGCCGATGACAGATTGCCGATCTCGACATGCAGCACGATCGGCAGGCAAAAGAAGATCCAGAAGATCTGGATCAGCACCGGGGTTCCGCGGAACAACTCTACATAGACCGAGCCGATCGCATAGATCAGCCGGCTCTCGGAAGTGCGCATCAAGCTCACCACAAAGCCGAGCAGCGCGCCGAGGACCACGCAGATGAGGGTGAGCTCGAGCGTCGTCGTCAAGCCGATGAGCAAGGCGCTCCAGTAGTCGAGCATGAAGCCGAATGAGAAGTGGTAGGTCATCGCTCGCGCTCCCGCTCACCCGCCCATTTGCCGGATGTTGCGTCGCTCGAAATATGTGACGAGCTGGCTGATCGGGAACGAGATCGCGAGATAGATGAGGGCAACAACCGTGAAGGTCTCGATCGGCCGGTAGGTCTGAGTCGACAAGGTCTTGGCTTGGTACATGAGGTCGCTGACCGCGACGAGCGCGACGAGCGCGCTTTGCTGGAAGCAGCCAATCGCGTTGGTGATAAGGACGGGGACGGCCATGCGCAGCGCCTGCGGGAACACGACATGCAGAATGCGCGCCCGCCAGCCGAGGCCGAGCGCGATGCTGGCGTCGAGATGGGCGCGCGGAATGGCCTGGATCGCCGCGCGGTAGGCCTCGGCGTTGAAGGCGGTGAGATTGAGACCGAGCGCCAGGAGGCCCATTGTCTCGGCGTCGAGAAAAACGTCGAAGAGGATGGGGACGCAGTAGAAGAACCACACGATCTGGATGAGCGCCGGCGTGCAGCGGAAGAATTCGACGAAGGCGGTCGCCGTCCAGCGGACGACGCGCACGGGGCTCCCCAGAAGGAGCGCTACGCCAAAGCCGAGTGAGAGGCCCATGGCATTCGCCAGGACCGTGAGCTTCAAGGTTACGACCAGGCCGTCAAGAAGCTTATCGAAGTCTCGAAGGACGAAGAAGAAATTGAGGTGGTAGTCCATCCCGCGGCCCGCTCCCTGTCCCCGGCGGCTACTTCGGATCGGCCCTCAAGCGGCGCGCAGAACATTGACAATGAAGTCCCGAGTCCGGCTCAGCTTGGGATTGGAGAAGAACTCGGCGGGCTCGCCTTGCTCGAGAATGACGCCGCCGGCGCAGAACGCGACGCGCGTCGCGATGTTCTTGGCGAACCACATGTCGTGTGTCACCACGATCATTGGCATGCCCTGCTCGGCGAGCTCGACCATCATGTGCTCGACCTCGACGACCAGCTCGGGATCGAGCGCCGAGGTCACCTCGTCGAACATCATGAGGCGAGGCTCCAGCATCAGAGCGCGCGCGATGGCGACGCGCTGCTTTTGCCCGCCCGACAGTTGGGCTGGATAGGATCTCGCCTTGTCGGCTAGGCCGAAACGCTCGAGCAGTGCCGTCGCCCGCTGGGTCGCGCCCGCCTTCGCCTCGCCGCGCGACGTCACCGGCGCCAGAATCAGGTTACCGATCACGCTCAAATGGGGGAACAGGGTGTAGTGCTGGAACACCATGCCGACCTGCCGCTGGATCGCCCGGTCGATACGGTTCTTCTGGCTCCCCTCGCCGGCGGAAACGTATGGCTTACCGTCGATGCGAATCTCGCCCGCATCGATCGGGTCCAGCCCCATGATGCACCGGAGCAACGTGCTCTTGCCGCCGCCGCTCGGTCCGATGACCACGAGCCGGTCCTGTCGGCTCATCTCGAGATCGAGGCCTGTGAAGACCTGGACGGCGCCCTGCCCGAAGCTTTTGTGCAGCCCATTGATCCGGACGAAGCTCTGATCTCGCATCGAAAAGCGCCCCCGCTGCAGCTCTGCTCTCAGCCGCCGGTCTGAACTCGGCACTGCGGATGATGGCTCAGCAAAATGCGGACGGGAAGGAGCCGCCGCAGCGACC
>DATNIT010000059.1:0-24323 GCA_035604335.1 Allostellaceae bacterium
GACGGCGCGGCGCTGGCGTTCGGCTAGGGCTGGTGCTGGAGTTCGGCCTTCTATCGCTTCTCGCCCGGCACCGTGACCACGTGATCGCGGAAATCCCGCTCTTCGTAATAGGTCTGGCCGCACCGGCCGCGGGCCCAGATATGCGAGCCCTTGAGCTCCGTGATCGTCAGCCGCTCGTACATGTGCTTCTTGCCAGGCTCGAAGTCGAATACCATGCCGAGCCCGATCGGACCCTCGTAGCGCGTATCGAGCCGCATCGGCGCCGGACGCGGCTTCGTGAGCGGGGTCTGCGAAACGAGGACGACCGCATTGCGAAACTCCGGTTCCACGTGAAACGTCTCGCCGCACCGCCCCCGCGTCCAAAGTTGCGGGCCTTCCTTCCGCGTGACCGTCAGCCGCTCGTACTTGTGCTTCTTGCCGGGCTCGAAATCAAACACCATTCCGATCTCGATGGGGCCCGTGTAGGGCCGGCGCGCCGCAGCTTCTTCCTGCGCCATCGGCATCAGACCTTCGCAAGCTCGCCGACGCGCTTTTCGTCTTTCATTTCGACGCGGTCCCCGTGCGCCTTCACCGCCGAGGTCGAGATGTCGAACTTGTTGCCGTCGGCATCCTTCGCCGCTTCTTCGACGTAGGGGCGGCCCGGCGGCGGCTTCATCACCCACGCGTCGCGCTCCTTGAGACGGCGATAGACGCCTTCCTTCTCCTCCGCCTCGATCGTGATGCCGAAATGATGCACGCCTTCGGGCGCGAGTTCGTTCGTGCGCTTCAGGAGCGCGATGTCCATGTAGCCGTCGGTCATCCAGACCGAACCGCCATTGTCGCTCCTGCCTTTCACCGTCATGCCGAAGACTTCGACATAGAAGGCGGCGAGATGTTCCGGATCGTCCGAGAAGATCGCTATGTGTCGGATTCTAGCCATCTTGCGTATCCTCGCTTGAGCCGCTGGAAACTCTATGGCAGGACCGCGTTGCCTGTCAATTGACGGGCCGCCTCCGGAGCGCCGATGACGCCGCGGATCGATGTCGCCGAAATAATATTGGGAGTAACTGTCATGCGCGACGCCGTACTCGGAGCTCAGCGCGCCCTTGGCCCGGATGCCGGGGTCGCGGCCGTAACAGAAGAATTCGCCCATCTTTGGCCCGATCAGGTCCTGGGCGCGCGGATCCCGGACTTGGCGCTCACGTAGATTGCCGAGTGGCGGAAGACGCGGACCGGAAAGACGGGCAGCTCCATGTGCGTGAGGTCGATCCCATCAACCCGCACCGTCCGTCGAACCGCGCTCGCATGCGCTCGTAATCCTGCGACACGAAGGTCACGCCGAGATTGGCGATGGACCATTCTCCGCAAACGACGGCTCCAAAAGTGCCAGCAAATTCGGTCGGCGTCGAGCATCGTCGGGGGATGCCGTCCGCTGGCTACCGAATTGCCTCCGCATGCGGCTCAACGGTCCGCACATCGCCCTCGCTGAGGCCGCGCCACGGAGCCACATCGCGACCTCTCGTTTATCGGAACTGCCGTAACACGCTACAAATAGGTATAATCGCTACGACGATGATCGCCCAGGCCCCCAACATGGAAGACGAGAATTTCCAATGAGCATGAAGCGAAGCACGAACCGCATTCGGACAACCCATACGGGGAGCCTGCCGCGGCCGGCTGAGATTCTTGAGACCATGCGTGCCATTGCCGCGGGCCAAGCTCGCGACAGTTATGCTTACGAGGCTTCCCTGACGAAGCACGTCGGCGAAATCGTGCGCAAGCAGGTGGAAGCGGGCATTGACACGGTGAGCGATGGCGAGTGCAGCAAACCGAGTTTCAATCACTACGTCGCTGAGCGCCTTGAAGGCTTCGAAGCGCGTGTTCCACCGGGCGGACTTCCAGTCCCGACCGGTCCCATGAACCTAGAAGGTCGGGACGCTCAGATGTTTCCGGACTTCTATAAGAACGTCCTGGAGAACAATCCATTTGCAAATGTGATCCGAATGGCGCCTCGCGTGTGCGTGGGCCCCATCCGATACGTAGGCCATGAGCAGCTCCAACGCGACATAAAAAATATAAAGACGGCAATGGCTGCTTCCGGCGCGGATGAAGGGTTTCTTCCCTCGTCTGCGCCCATTTCGTCGATGAAAAACGAATACTATAAGACCGACGAAGATTACATCATCGCATACGGCCAAGCGATGCGCGAAGAATACAAGGCGATCCTCGATGCCGGGTTGATGCTGCAGATTGATTTTCCCGGGTTGGTCAGCAGTTGGGACACCAGCAAGACGATGACATTGCCCGACTATCGCAAATGGGCTGGGGCCAGAATCGAGTATTTGAACCATGCTCTGGACGGTCTTCCGGAGGGTCGCATCCGCTTCCATACCTGCTATGGCGTGAATATCGGGCCACGGATGAGCGATCTGCAGCTCGAGGACATCATCGACCTCATTTATACGATCAAGGCGGGCGCTTACTCTTTCGAGGCCGCGAATCCGCGACATGAGCATGAGTGGCATGTGCCGGAAAGAGTAGAGCTGCCAGCGGGAAAGATCTTGATTCCCGGGGTGGTGACACATTCGAACGTCATGGTCGAACATCCGGAAGTCGTCGCCGAGCGCATTGAACGTTGGGCCCGCGCCGCCGGACGAGAGAATGTAATGTTTGGAAATGACTGCGGTTTTCAATCGACGGCGGGCAATACAGAGATTCCCATCACCGTCGCTTGGGCGAAATTGCAGGCGCTGGGCGAAGGCGCTCGGATTGCTTCGAAGCGGCTTTGGAGTTGATAGCGAATCTGAACTCGGGGCGGGCTGGATTGCCGGCAATTGGCCGCCCCGATGCGGGATAACGAGCGGACAACCTGCCGTGGCTTGTTCAGTGTCGCAACCGGTGCGGGACAAGCAGGACGGGTGCTGTTGCCCCGCCATCGGCACGCAACAGGTATTCACAGGAGGGATTGGGGTACGCCCAATTCTTGCGATCGCGACCGCGCTTGCCGCGGCGATGCCTCGAGTCTGCGCTCCTTCCCAATCCAACCGGCACCTCGACGCGAACCGGGAATTATGCCGCGGCTTGCCCCGCATTGTCCGTTGAACGCCGAACCTTGCGCGACCACCATCACTGGGCCTCGATGCTCCCGCCGGGCATCGCCAGCCGCACGCCCCACTGGACGATCTCGAACTCTTCGATCGATTCGACGAACCGCGAGCCGCCGCCATCCGTGAACATGGAGCATCGGAAGCGATACGAGATGCCCTCCACGGCCAGCGTGCCTTGGTAGTGCTCGGACAGGCCATCATCGTCGTGCACGTACGACCCCACGGGATCGCAAACGATCTCGACGCAGTGCGCGAGGGCGAGCGTCGTCACGCCTGCGCAGGCGTCGGCGAGCGCCCGCTCCAGCGTCACGCCGAAGCGTGAGCGCAGGTAGTCATCGAGGTTCGTCGCGGGGTCCCGCATGGCGGTCTCCTCCATTGCACGCCATGGTATGTCAGGATTGAGAACATTTCAAGAACATTGCTTCGTTAACGCTGGGCGACGCACGGACCGGCAGCCGTGTTACATTCGTAACATTCCATGGCATGGGCGTACGATGGAGCCGCCAAACGTTCCATACCGATTAGCCGCGATCCTCGCGGAGATGTCGCCACATATAGTGTCAGCGGTCGCGCTGGCGCTTTGCCTCGGTGCCTGCACGAACGACGCGGGGGTGAAACCCGGTGCGACGATGGCCCCAGCAGCGGCTAAGCCTGGCAAGGCACAAACACCTGGAGCACCCGTGAGCCTCCTGCCCGCGCTCGCGGGCATCACGTCCCCAGCACCAGCGACCACACACGAGACGGTGACTTGCATCGCAAATTGCTCGACGCCATAGGATGGGAAGGCACGGCACCTGCGCGCGACGGGGAGATCACCGGACGTGGCGAATGCGCATCATGGATATCGGCTTGAAGACCTCGCCCCAGGCGAGCTTGTCGAGGCGAATTGCGCCTGTGGGCATCAATCCTTGATGACCCGCGAGGAGTTGCTCGGGCGAGCCCTCGGCGCGCTCACTCGCATTGACGACCTTCGCTATCTTCTCCCCTGCCCGAGTTGCCATTCCTCCACGAATATCGAGGTTCGGGTCGCCGTGGTGACCTGAGCGAGACCGGCTAGGGCGGACGCGTTCCGGCTGAACCTGCGCGCCCTCCATCCGAAGCCGGATGATCGGATCGTCGAGCATCTCATCCAGAGGTTGACGGGCGCGACAAATAAAGAGCCGTCGGCCCGGCGAGAGGGGCCGGAGGCGCAGGGCGCCGGACGGAGATACGTCGCCACGAAAAGAGGAGCCGGGAGAAGGGCGGGCGCTCGGTGGCGACGTCTTCGGCGCGACCACGACCGCCGACCGTGCTGCGGCCGATCATGTCGAAGTCTTTGGCTCGGGGTGGTGCCGCCGCTTCGGTGACGCGCTGGCTATGGAGGAGGCTACCAGCCGATCTTCGACGTTTTGCGCCATATCGAGGTATCGCGCTGCCAATTCGGCGAAGCGTTCGTGGATGTCATAATCGTTCGCCATTTTTGCCTTGTTCCAATACTCGGTCGCCTTCTCCCTCCATTCCGTCGCTTGCCGCATGAAGTCTTCCATGGACGCAACTCCGGCCGTTCAAGCTCGACCATATGCGTCATTTGGCTGACGGCGGCAGGTTCGGAATCTACTTAGATACGGTCGCCGATCCGACCTGCCTCGCCTGCACCAGTCGACATTATCGGTATTCGCGACCGCCACTTTATCGCAACAGGGCGAATTCGGATAAAACGGCTGGCACTGAGCAGCCGGTGCAATAGCAGCACGTCATGCCGCGACCGAGTGCTGGCCGGCCGTCCGAGCAGGAACATCGCCGCCGACCGCGGCATCAGCCAGCGCATGATCGAGAACCACCGCGCCGCCGTCATGCAGAAGACTGGGTCGAAGTCCCTTCCGGCGTTGATCCGCCTGGTCCTCGCCGCGGCCTGCGTTCATCGGCCGGAAAGCGTGACGCGATGCGCGCCGTCGCCTGAGTAGTTCCCGAGTCTGACTCGCCGCTTCACTGTCCGCTATTGTGGCTCCAGTTGGCCGACATCGATCGTTCGTCGCGGTCGGCCGGCGGAAAAGGCAGCCCAATGAGTATCTCCGGAATTCTCATCGTCGTCCTCGTGTTGATGCTGGTCGGCGTCCTGCCGATGTGGCCCCACAGCGCGAGCTGGGGGTATTTTCCCAGCGGCGGGTTGGGGATTCTCCTTGTCATCTTCGTGGTCCTCCTGATCACGGGCCGCGTATAGTCCCGCCCCGCGACGGCAAGATCATCGCATCCACGAATCATGCCGAGAAATCCACGGATGCCGCCTTGCTCGACCAGCTGATCGGTTGGCGATTTGCCGGCTGCCATCTTCGCGCGCCGCATGATGCAGGGGTCACGACATAGAGGGAAAAGAAGACCATGAGCCGCAACTTTCTGTTCGCCGTCATCGGCGCGGTCGCCGTCATCGGCGCCGCGCTGGGCTACGACTACTACCAGGAACCCCAACAACCTACCGGCATTCACATCACCGTCGGGAGCAGCGGCGTCTCGATCGTCAGGCAATAATCCGCATCGGGCACGCTGCAGGTTGCGGTCGGCGGTTGGTCGTGCAATCCCGGGCTACATGGTCTGGGCCGCGCTCGTCTATGCCGGGATCGGCTCCCTCATGACGTTTGTCGTCGGCCGGCCGATCATGGCCGCGAATGTCGGACAGAACGCGGCGGAAGCCGATTACCGCTATGCGCTGGTGCGGCTGCGCGAGAACAGCGAGGGCGTTGCGCTGTTCCGCGACGAGCTGGTCGGGTCGACGCTGATCTCGATTGCGCATCGGCCGGGTCTCGACGCCTTCCACGACCCGACCTTGAGCCTGATAAAGTCGGCCACGGGCGCCCGAGTGGTCACCAAGCGACGCCGCTCAACCGGCGGGAGCCCGCCGCGACGCCGCATCCTGCCGATGAAACTCGCGGCGTCCCTCGCCAATCCCTTGGCACGTCGATCGTCCGCTTGAGTAGTTTCCGATCCTCCTTTGAGCCGCCTCCCATCGGTTATGGTCACTATCGGCGAGCTTTTGACTGGATCGCAACGTGAGATGTGGCATCCGCGAAACCGGGAGTTTGGGACCATGCAGCCGACGCGCAACACACTGTCCGAGAACATCCGGGCGCAATCCGTCGAACTTCTGAACAAGCATTTGGCTGCGGCGATCGACCTGCATGCCCAAGTGAAACAGGCGCATTGGAACGTGCGGGGGCCGGGTTTCATCGCCATCCACGAACTGTTCGACAAGGTTTCGACCGACGTCGAGGCCTATTCCGACCTCATCGCCGAACGCGCCCGCGGACTCGGCGGCACCGCGCACGGCACCGTCCAGGTGGCGGCGGAGCGATCCTTTCTCGTTCCCTATCCGCTGGGCATCGCCAACGAGGAGGAGCATGTGTTCGCGGTCTCCGGCACGCTGGCGGGGTTCGGTCAGTCGGTCCGCGAGGCCATCGGTCAGGCAACTTCCTTCGGCGACGCCAACACCGCCGACCTGTTCACCGAAATCTCGCGCGGAATCGACCAGCAGCTCTGGCTCGTCGAGTCCCACATTGCTCCGAAATGAAGGCGCGACGCGGTCGCGTTGCGAACCGGATTAACGAAGTCTGCGCTGAAGGCGACGTGAACCGATGAAAGCACGCCGCGTCCTCGTGATGGAGGACGACGCCCTGATCGGCGCACTCCTGGCCGACGTGCTCGAGGCGATGGGCCACGGTGTCTGCGCCATCGAGGCCACCGAGGCCGATGCCGTGGCCGCCGCGGCGCGGTGCGGACCCGACCTGATGATCGTCGATGCCTGGCTGCTCGAAGGCAACGGCGTCTCGGCCGTCGAAACCATCCAACGCAGCGGGCCCGTACCGCATGTATTCGTCAGCGGCGATGTTTCACGGGTCCGGGCGATGAGGCCTGGCGCGGAGGTGCTGCAGAAGCCCTTCCGCGAGGCCGAGCTCGGTCAGGCCATTCAGCGCGCGCTCGGAGCCCGCGGCCGTGCGTGACGACTGGAGCATGTCTTGCCGGATCCGCGCACCGAAAGCCGTGAAACTTTGCGTCATCGGCCGCTCGCCTTAATGCGCGCGCCGTGAAGTTCGGGCGCCAAGCCGAGGCAGCGCGCCCGCGAAGAAACCCAGGGCGCACACGGGTCTGAGTAGTTTCCGAGCCTGCTCCCGACGTGAGACATGTCCTAGGGTCATGGCTCTCTTCCGTTCTCGGATCGCCTTTTCCACCAGGGAGCATGGGCAATGCAAGTTTCACGGATGACGTGGCGCGATTACGTCAAGCCCGGTCTATGGGGCGCGGCGGCTGGCGCTTTCGCGATGGTCATGGTCGGCTTTTGGGGGATGGGTTGGACCACCTCCGGCACCGCCGAACAGATGGCTGGGCAACGCGCGGACAGCGCGGTCGTCGGGGCGCTCGTTCCGTTCTGCGTCGCCAAGGCCGAGCAGGAGGCGAGCAGCGCGAATCTCGCCAAGTTCCGCGCCGAGGACGTGTCCTACAAGCGCAGTCAGATCGTGCAGGACTCCGGGTGGGCGACGATGCCTGGGTCGACTTCGACGAACTATGCGCTCGCAACCTCGTGCTCGGAGAAGCTGGCCTTGCTGCCGGCGAAGTAGGGGAACTCATCGTACCCGCCCACCAATTCCGGGACGGTGATCGCCGGGCCTTGAACCCGTGAAAACGGTCAAAGCCGCCAACCGGCATGCATCGCGCTCGGCTCGCCGCGGCGACGTGCAATCGACAATTCAAAGGCGTCCATGACCACGCGAACAAGCGGCGAGACCGTCACTTTCCTGCACCCGTTCAGGCTGAGCGGCGCGGACGAATTGCAGCCGGCCGGCCGCTATCTCGTCGAAACCGACGAGGAGCTGTTGCAAGGCTTGTCGTTTCCCGCCTACCGTCGGCAGTCGACGTTCATGTGCCTGGCCGGCCGTGCCAACAGCAACGAGCTGGCCCGGGTCGTCGACATCGACCCAGCAGAGCTGGAGGCAGCCCTCGCAAGAGACGCCCAGGTGCCGGTCTCGGCGCCGATTTTGACCGACCGCACGGTTGCCGGCGTTCCGGCGCGAAAGCGGCCAGCGAGGGAAGTCCTGACCGAAGGCTGGAATCGTTGGTTGGCGCTCAATGCCAATGAACTGACATGGATGGCACTGGTGGTTGGCGGCACGGCATTGGCGGCTCTGTTCACCGCCGGTGCCGCCGAGCCGCCATGAGGCCGTCGACCCCGCCGCATTTCAACCCGACCGATCCGCTGCGGCTTGCGTGGCGCCCGAGGTCGCGCGCGAGATCTTCGCCGATCCGCATTGCGTCATGGCCTGGGGCCCGCCCATCGGCGCGGGGCCGAGGGCGCTCGCCGTCACAGGCGGCCATCGCCTCACCGGCACCTGGCAGTTCGCGAGCGGCTTGCCGCACGCGACCTGGCTCGGCGCCACGAATTGCCAGATTTTCGAGCGTGACGGAGCGCCGCGCCTCGATGTCAAGGGCGCGGCCGTCCCGCGGCGGGTGATGCTTTTCCCCAAGGCGAGCGCGGCCATCACCGACGTCTGGAAGGTGATCGGCCTCAAGGCCACCGGAAGCGATAATGATGCAGTCACCGATCTGTTCGTGCCCAATGCCTATAGCTTCGTCATGGACAATCCGGCAGATCGGCGCGAAGCAGGGCCATTCTATCGGTTTTCGACCCTCAGCCTCTACGGTTATGCCTTCGCCGGTGTTGCGCTGGGGATCGCGCGGGCGGCGCTCGATGCGTTCATCCACCTGGCGCGCGAGAAGGTGCCGTTCCGCTTTTCAGCTGCGCTACGCGAGAACGCAACAGTGCAGTCGCAAGTGGCGATCGCCGATGCCGGGCTGCGCTCGGCGCAGCTTTTCCTGATGCACGCGCTCGAGGAGATTTTGGACTCGGTGGTGCGCACCGGCGGACTGACGCTTGACCAGCGTCTGACTTTGCGCCTCGCGACCACGCACACGATCCGCGAGGCCACGGACCACGTGGCAGCAGGAAAATGCTGCTCCATTAGGGTCTGAGTGGTTTCGGAGTCGGATTTGGCCGCTGCGCCGTTCGCTATTCTTAAACGCGATCCGGGGATGCTTGCGGTTCCCTGTGAGGCCACCGATCATGCGTTCCCTATTGTTCGCTTGCCGTTTCGGCATCATGGCCAGCTTCGTCATGGCCTTATGTCTGCTGTCGCACGCCTCGCTCGCCGATCCGGCCGCAGTAGTCACGGCATTTGACGATCAAACGCGTAAAATGCTCAAGGATGTGGAGCTGACGCCGGTGGACCGGCTGCAGCGCTTCCATGCGCTGGTGGACGAGGCCTTCAATTTTCCGGTGATCGCGCACTACGTGCTGGGCCGCTATTGGCAGTCGACCGCGGACGACGTTCGCCAGGAGTTCACGCGGGTGTTCGAGGATTACGCGATCGAGGCCTATACCCGCCGGCTCAACGAGTATGGCGGCAAACCCGCTTCTGTTATGGGAGAGCGCGCCGAAAGCCAAGGCATTACGATCGTCACCACCAAATTGGCTCTTGCCGATGGCGACGAACCGACCACGGTAGAATGGCGCGTCGAGACCACGACGAACGGCCTCAAGATCACGGATGTCATCGTAGCGGGGGTGAGCATGGCGTTGTCGTACCGCGAACAATTCGCCGCGGCGATCCAGCGCAATGGCGGCCGGGTTGCGGCTCTCACTTCTGAGCTGAAGGGCAAGCTCGCCGTGAAAATAAGCGACGCGGCATCATCCAAGCAGTAATGGCCGCTGCGGGCTGAACCGGTGCGTCATGGCCCCATCCCATGAGCCTTCAGCGCAGCTATCGCCGCGGGAGACGAAAGGAACCTGATCCATTGCGCTGCCGTGTCCGGCTCTTTGGCGGCGGTGAGGATGGCGGCGGCCATCACCACCTTGTCGGTGAGAGAAGGCGGCAGCGGCGAGACGAACGCGATGCCGGGAACCGACATGAGCTCGGCGATCTGGTTGATGCCGAGATCGGCGTCGCCCGCCGCCACGACCTGTCCGGCAGGAGCGCCGCCCCCGACGAGCCTGGTCTTCGATTTCAGCTGCGCGGCGATCCCTAGCCGGTCGATGAGCCCGGCGAAATAGTTTCCGCCGAGGCTGCCTTGCGCCGGATCGGGGTACGCGATCGATCGCGCGCCAAGCAATGCGCGCACCAAGGCCTCGTCGGTCGCGATGTCGGGCTTGGGCGCGCCTGCGCGTACGACGACGCCGATCGACGCGTGCGCCACATCGACGATGCTGCCCGGCCTGATCTTGCCGAGCCGCAGTAGCGCCTCGAGCGTCGGCCGCGAGTTGATCACAACGTCTCCCGGCTCGCCGTCCTCGACACGCTTCCTGGTCGCGGCGGCGCCCTTGTAGTCGAGGATCACCCGGGCGCCGTTCGTGCGTTCGAACTGGCCGCGGACGTCTTCCAGCGCCGGCCTTATGTTCATCGTGCTCAGCACCTTGATCTCAGCCGCGAATGCCGGGGCGATCAGCGCGCCGGCGGCAATCGCCGCCACGGCGCAAATGCCGAGCCCTACCATCCCGATCATGATCTTCGTTCTCCCCCCATCCGGCCGCCGCTCGCCGCGTCGCACGCCGCGGCAGGGCCATGATACACCGGGCCACCGATCGTCGGCGTTGTATCGGACGCTTTTTTGGTCTACCCCACTTCATCGACGGCGGGAGGGAACGAGATGACGCTGCAGCAGAATACCAACCGTATCCAGACGACTCATATCGGCAGCCTGCCGCGCCCGCATGACGTGCTCGATCTGCTGAAAGCGAAATTCGCCGGACAGCCTTATGATCAGAAGGTGCTCGACGCCACGATCGCCGCGGCGGTCAAGGAGTCGGTGCGCAAGCAGGTCGAATGCGGCATCGACATCGTGACCGACGGCGAATTCTCGAAGCCCGGTTTCTTCACCTACATCCAGGATCGGCTCGAAGGATTCGAGGCGCGGCCCAACCAGAAGCTGATGCTGTTCCAGCAGGAGGTCGCCGCCTTCCCGGAATACTATGCGCAGTACTTCAAGGAAGCGATGATGGGCGGCACCATCATTCCGATCATCCCGGTCGTTTGCGTCGGCCCGGTCAAATATCGCGGCGAGGCGGCGCTCAAGAAGGATATCGACAACCTCAAGGCGGCGGCCAAGGCCGCCGGCGTTTCTGATCATCACGTCTTCATGCCCGCGACCGCGCCGTCCGGCGTCGGCATCAATGAATATTACAAGTCCGAGGAAGACTATTTCCACGCCGTCGCCGCCGAATTGAACAAGGAGTACAAGGCCATCGTCGCGGCGGGCTTTCTCGTGCAGGTCGATGACCCGTTCCTTCCGGACATTTTCTTCGAGCCGGGGCTGAGCGATGCGCAGAAGAAGCGCCGCGCGGCGATCTATGTCGAGGCGTCCAACGAGGCCTTGAAGGGCATCTCGGCCGAAAGGGTCCGGTTCCACACCTGCTATGGCATCAACGAAGGCCCGCGCCTCTATGAAGCGGCCTTGGCCGACATCATCGATTACATGCTGAAGATCAACGCCGGATCGTTCAGCTTCGAGGCGGCCAATCCGCGTCACGAGCACGAGTATCACCTGTTCGAGCGGGTCAAGGTTCCGGAGGGAAAGGTGCTGTGCCCCGGCGTGATCACCCATGCCAGCAACATCGTCGAGCATCCCGAGCTGATCGCCGAGCGGATCGTGCGCTTCGCCAAGCTGGTCGGCCGCGAGAACGTGATGGCCGGAGCGGATTGCGGATTCTCCTCGCAAGCCCTCTACCGGACCGAGGTGCACCCGACGGTCGTGTGGGAAAAGTTCAAGGCGATGCGTCAGGGCGCCGACCTCGCCACCAAGCAGCTTTGGAAGTGACGGCGTCCGTCACGGCATGTGGCAGTCGCCCGCGTAGGCGTCGCCGTGATCCTTGAGCGCGACGTCGCCGAGCTTCAGCATGGGCTTGCCGTTCGGCCCCTTCACCACCTCTTCCATATAGAAATTCTGAATGGCGAAATGGTTGGTGTTGAAGCGGAAGCTGCCGCGCACGGACGGGAATTCCGCTTTCTCGAGCGCGGCAATGAGGGCCTTCTTGTCCTCGATCTTGCCCTTGACCGCGCGCACCGCGCTGTCGATGAGGTTGATCGTGTCGTAGGCCTGCGCGCCGTATTCCGCCGGGAGATATCCGTACTTCGACGTGAAGTCGGCGACGAAGCGCTTGTTCGCGGGATTGTCGAGCTCGGCGTTCCACAGGGTCGCGGTGATCTGTCCCAGCGCATCCTCGCCGATCGCGGGTAGCGTGCTGTTGTCGACCGTGTAGGCGGTGAAGAGCGGGATTTTCTCTTTCAAGCCCGACTGGGCGTATTGCTTGACGAACTGGATGCCGAGTCCGCCCGGATAGAACACGAACATGGCCGCGGGATTGACGGAGCGGATCTGCGTCATTTCGGCCGTGAAGTCGAGCTGATCGAGCGGCGTGTACACCTCGTCGGCGATCTTGCCCTTGTAATAGCGCTTGAAGCCGGTGAGCACGTCGTGCCCGGCGGCATAGTTGGGCGCCATCAGATAGATGTTCTGCGTGCCCTTCTTCTCGAGATAGGCCCCCATCGCCTCGGCGAAATTGTCGCCTTGCCACGAGGTCGAGAAGAAATAGGGCGAGCAGCCCTTGCCCGCGATCTGCGAGGGCCCCGCGATCGAGCTGATGATCACCGTCTCGGCCTTCACGATCGGGACGTACATCGCGATGGTGATGTTCGAGAAGGTCGCGCCGACGATCATGTCCACCTTGTCGGAGCGCAGATACTTGTTGGCGATGGCAACGCCCTGGTCGGGCTTCTGCTGGTCGTCCTCGAACAAGAGCTCGGCCGGCAGCCCGCCGATCGTGCCGCCGAGATGGGCGAGCGCAAGGTTCATGGCATCGCGCGTCGAAGTGCCGTTGAAGCCGCTCGGACCCGAGAAGGTCGAGATGATTCCGATCTTGATCTTGTCGGCGGAAGCGGCCGGCTGGGCCAGACATGCGGCGGCGCCGAGAAGCAGCGCCATGTGCCAGGGTCGCATGGTTTCCTCCTGTCTATGATGCCGGACCGGTGGGTTCGGCCGGCTCCGGCACGAAACCGGCGGCGCGGACGCCCGCGATAGCGATGGCCTCGTCGGCATCGGCGTCATCGCCGGAGGACCCGACCGCGCCGACGATGCGCCCGTCCTGGTTCTTGATCAGGACCCCGCCCGGCGTTGGGATCACGCGGCCGTCGGTCGCCATCGCCAATGTCTGCACGAACATCGGCAGGCGCTCGGCGATGGCGCCGATGCCGCGGCTCGGCCGATTCATCACAAGCGCGCCGAACGCCTTGCCGATGACGATGTCGTAGCGTCTGATGCCGGTGCCGTCCTCGCGCTTGTAGGCGACGAGATCGCCGCCGCTGTCGAGCACCGCGATGGTCATCGGCCGCAGCTTCCGGCTTCGAGCCAGGCCCAACGCCGTGTCGATGATCTTGGACGCGGTCGCAAGATCGACGCCGCGCGTCGTCGCAAGAGCGGGTTCCGCCATCGTTTCCTCCTAGGCCAGCGCGAGCGTGACATGAAGGCGTCACGATGCCAAGCAGGGAGGTCTCTTGTCGGCACGCCCGAAAGTGAGCATCCTGGCCTTCGCGCTCTCATTAGGATCGAACACTGCGCATGATGACGAGCCCGCATCGTGTCCTGCTCTGCGCGACCTTGGGCAAGGCCGAGATATTGTCCGCGCTGAAAGACATGCCGGACGTGCGCCTGACGGTCGCGCCCGACGCTGATGCGGCCGCGCGCGCGCTCGCCCAGCACGACGTGCTGATGTGCCCGAACCCGGTCTATACCGCTTCGCTCGCGGCGGCGCTCCGGGCGCGCGAGAGCGGCATCAAGTGGCTGCAGCTTCTGACCGCGGGCTACGACACGCTGGTCGAATTCGGCGTGCCCGAGGGTCTCGTCGTGACCGGCGCGGGCGACGCCTATGCGCCCGCGGTGGCGACCCACGCGGTGGCGCTGATGCTCGCGCTGGAGCGGCGCCTTCTCGACTGCGTGGCGAACCAGCGGGCCGGGCGCTGGGACCGCGCGATGAGCGCCAGGATGTCGATCCCGTTCGGCGGCGAGATCGTCCTCGTCGGCATCGGCAGCATCGGCGCGGAGATCGCGCGGATGGTCCGGCCGATGGGCGCGCGGATCGTCGCGGTCTCGCGCACGGCCGCGCCGACGCCGCTCGCCGACGCGGTCGTGCCGATCGGCGATCTCGGCGCGGTGCTGCCGCGCGCCGACGCCGTCATCCTGGCGCTGCCGCTCGCGCCCGAGACGCGGCACCTGATCGGCGCGAAGGAGCTCGCGCTGATGAAGCGCAGCGCCGTTCTGGTCAACATCGCGCGCGGCGGACTGGTCGATGGCGATGCGCTCGCCGTAGCGCTTCGCGACGGCACGATCGCGGGCGCCGGCCTCGATGTGACCGATCCCGAGCCGCTGCCCGAGGCGCATCCGCTTTGGACGGCGCCCAACCTCATCGTCACGCCGCATGTCGCCGGCGCGTGCGGCCCATTGGGCGGCGCGCGGGTGGCGTCCGTCGCGGTCGAGAATTTGCGGCGCTATATGAGCGGTAAGCCGCTCGCCCACGTCATCGCGCTCTGAGGAGCAACACGATGCGGATCACCAAGCTCGAAAGCCTGCATGCCGACGGCGGCTGGCGCACCTTCTCGTTCCTCAAGCTGTCGACCGACGAGGGGTTGGTCGGCTGGTCGGAATACAGCGACGGGTTCGGCGCCGGCGGCACGACCGAGCTCATTCAGAAATTCGCGCCCCTCGTCACCGGCATGGACCCGCGCGAGGTCGCCCGGCTCAGCGCCACGTTGCACGCGGTCACGAAGCTCGCGGCGGGCGGCCTCAATGCCCAGGCGATCGCCGCCATAGAGAATGCCTGCCTCGACGTGAAGGCGAGGGCGCTCGATGTTCCCGTGTGCCAGCTATTCGGCGGCGCGGTGCGCGATCGGCTCGCCGTCTACTGGTCGCATTGCGGCATGTTCCGCCTGCGCTTCCCGGAATTCTTCGAGAAGCATCTCGGCAAGCCGCGCATCCGCGGCCGCGACGATGTGCGGCGCCTCGGCGAGGAAGCGCTGGCGCGCGGCTTCAAGGCGATCAAGACGAACCCCATTTTCTTCGACGGGAAGGAGCCGCGCAGCTTCAATGGCGGCTTCCGCATCGCGCCGGGGTTTCTCGAGCGCAATGTCGATGCCCGCATCGTCGGCTCGGTGACGGACGTCCTGGCCGCCTTCCGCGACGGGCTCGGGCCCGATCCCGGCATCCTGGTCGATCTCAATTTCAGCCAGCGCACCGAGGGCTTCATCCGCATCGCCAAGGCGGTCGAGCCCTATAACCTCACCTGGCTCGAATGCGACAGCCACGATCCCAAGGCGCTGGCGCATGTGCGCCGCTCGACCTCGACGCCGATCGCGTCTCTCGAGTCCATTTACGGCTTGCACGGCTACCGCCCGTTCTTCGCGGCCTACGCGGTCGATGCCGCGATCATCGACGTGCCGTGGAACGGGCTCTATCAAGCCGTCCGCGTCGCGACCCTCGCCGACGCCTTCGAGGTCAATGTCGCGCCCCACAATTTCTACGGGCCGATCGCCGATTTGATGAGCGCGCATTTCTGCGCCGCGGTGCCGAATTTCCGCATCATGGAATACGAAGCCGACGACGTTCCCTGGAAGCAGGACCTCCTGACCGAGCCCTACCGCGTCGAGCGCGGCGAGTTCATCCTGCCCTCGGGACCGGGCTGGGGCGCCGCCGTCAACGAGGAGGCGGTCCGGGCGCATCCGCCCGCGTTGCGCAAATAAAGCCTATCCGCGCGGCAGCCATTCCGGCGGGGAGGCGCCGGTCGGTTGCGGCGGCCGTTCCCAGAAAGCCTTGGTTTCCGAGAAGCGCGTGATCGGGGCAGGGTGCCCGATCTCGCCGAAGACGCTTTGCGTGCGAATCATGTCGGAGGGGCGCGGCGCGGGCAGCGTCGGCCGCCCGCGCGAACGGTCGGGCCACAGCTCCTGCGGCAGGCGGCCCAGCTCCTGCACCCACATCGAGGTCCGCGTCAGCGATGCCTTGACGTGATAGCTGCCGCCCTCGCGCGCGCGGCGCAGCAGCGCGCCCAAGGTGCCCGCCGCGGCAAGATAGGCCGTCACGTAATCGTTGAGCGTGAAGGTCGGCGCGAGGATCGGCTGGTCCGGCGATCCTTCGTCGATGGCGAGCCCGCTCGCGGTCTGTCCGATCGGCTCGTAGCCGCCGCGCGACGCCCACGGACCGCCATAGCCGTAGCAGCTCACCGTGACATAGATCAGGCCCGGCCGGCGGCGCGCCATTTCGGCAGCCGACAGCCCATGCCGCTCCAGGCTGCCCGGACGCCAGGAATGGACAAAGATGTCGGCGTCATCGGTCAGCTTCTGGACCTGCGCTGCGCCGCCGCGATCGAGATCGATAAAGGCGCGGCGCTTGCCCATGCCGGTATCGAGGAGATGAACGAATTGATCGGGCTGATGCGGCGCCGAGACATGCAGCACGTCGGCGCCTTGTTCCGCCAGGACGCGGGACGTGACGGGACCGGCGAGCACATGCGCCATGTCGAGCACGCGAATGCCGCTCAGGGGCCGCGCCGCCGATGCGAACGGTTCCGGCGGGCTGTCGCCGATCTTCTCGATCTCGACCGGCGGGCGGGCAGCCAGAAATTGTCCCTGCGGATGGGCCAGCCATTCCTCGCGCGTGCGCGCGATCGTGCCGATGATCTTGCGCTCGGCCAGCGCCTCCTCCAACTCGTCGGCGCGCCACCGCGCCGTGACCGCGGCGATCGCTTCCGTCGTATTGGCGCAGCCCAGGAAATCGAGCAGACGAAGCATGTGCGGCACATAGGCGGGCGCGCGCAGGATGTAGAGGCGGCGCCCATCCTTGATGGCAAAGAAATTCGCGGCCATGGCAGGGTTCCGTCCGCGATCGACCGGATAGCCGCTCTGGCTCAGATGGTCGGAGGTGCACAGGCCTGGCACCGCGGCCTGGCAGAGATCGACATCGACGCTCTGGCCGCGCCCCGAGCGCTGGCGCCAGATCGCGGCGATCGCGGCACCCTGCGCCGCCAGCGCGACGGCGCTGGCGGTGCCGAGGCGGTGGCGGCTCGGCACAGCCGGCTCCTGGCCATGGATCGAGATCGCGCCGCCGGCGTCGCTCGCCGCGAGGCCGATCTGCGACAGCAAAATCTGCAGGGCGTGTTGCGCGGTTTCATCCATGGCGGCGATTTCAGCAGATTTCGCGATGCCGCGCCATACCGAGGCTGCCGTGCATTTGCGCTGGCAAACAAGCCTGCGGGCGCCTACATTTCCCCGTCTTGGCCCGGGCGCCTGAAGAAACCAGACGGAGCTTCCCCACATGACCGACCTTTCCGTCGATGCGCGATTGCTGGCGAGCGAGCCCGATCGCGATCTCGGGATCAATCGCGGGGCCGTGCTCGCGGCGACGGCGCTGCTGATCGGCGGCACGTTCGCGCTGGCCGGCGGCATCTCCTGGCGCCAGGGTCTGCTCTATCTGCTCGGCGGCGCGCTGGGCGTCACGCTCTACCACGCCCTCTTCGGATTCACGTCCGCTTGGCGGGTCTTCATCGCCGACCGGCGCGGCGCCGGCTTGCGCGCCCAGATGGTCATGCTGGCGGTCGCGGTGGTGCTGTTCTTCCCGGTCTTGGCCCAGGGCACGCTATTCGGCGAGCATGTGCACGGCGAATACGGCGCCGTCGGCGTCGGCATGCTGACGGGCGCGTTCCTGTTCGGGCTGGGGATGCAATTGGGCGGCGGCTGCGCCTCGGGCACGCTCTACACCGCGGGCGGGGGCAACACGCGGATGATGGTGACGCTCGCCGCCTTCATCGCCGGCTCCGCCTTGGGAGCGAAGCATCTGCCGTGGTGGTCGGCGCTGCCCAATATCGGACCGGTTCCCATGATCGAGAAGCTGGGCTGGATCACGGCCCTGATCGCGAATCTCGCCGTGATCGGCGCGATCTACGGAATCACCGTCGTGGCCGAGCGCAAGCGCCACGGCGCGTTGGTTGCGGGCGCAACGACCCGGCACCGCGGCTGGCGCCGCTTCATCCAGGGGCCATGGCCGCTGGTGTGGGGCGCGGTGCTGCTGGCGCTGTTCAATTTCGCGACGCTCTACCTCGCGGGACGGCCGTGGGGCATCACCTCGGCCTTCGCGCTGTAGGGCTCGAAGATGGCCGCGGCGACCGGCGCCGATGTCGCCGCTTGGCCCTATTGGCAGGGCGCGCGCGCCCAGTCGCTGCAACAGAGCGTGTTCTACGACATCACCTCGGTGATGGATTTCGGCATCATGGCGGGGGCACTGCTCGCGGGCGGGCTCGCCGGCAAGTTCCGACCCGAGTGGAGCGTTCCGATGCGCTCGCTTCTCGCCGCGATCGTGGGCGGCGTGCTGCTCGGCTACGGCGCGCGGCTTGCCTATGGCTGCAACATCGGCGCCTATTTCAGCGGCATCGCCTCGGGCAGCCTGCATGGCTGGGCGTGGCTCGTCGCCGCCTTCGTCGGCAGCATCGTCGGCACGCGCCTGCGTCCGCTGTTCGGTCTTGTTGTCGAGCGACCGAAGGCCGGCGCGTGCTGAGCGCGAGCGCGGGCGGGACCTACTCGTAAGGCGTCTCGCCGAGCACCGTGACGCGGCGCAGCCTCCTTCGCTCGTTCGGATCGAAATCGGTCCGCGCGTGCAGGCAGGAGCGATCGTCCCACAGAATGACATCGCCCGGCCGCCACGCGTGCTCGTAGACGAATTCCGGCTTCTCCTGGTGATCGAAGAGGTACTCGAGCGTGTCGCGGCTTTCCGCTTTCGGCATATCGAGGATCGACCAGGTCATCAGCCGGTTGACGTAGAGCGATTTGCGGCCGGTCGGCGGATGCGTGCGGAACACCGGATGGGCAAATTGCTTGACGTCCTTGGGCAAGCTTACCGCTCGATGGGTGGGGTTGCCCTCGTAGTCGTAGACGTTGAGCGCGCGCTTGCCGGCAAGCCGCCGCTTCACCTCCTCGGGCAGCGTCTCGTAGGCGCGGAACCCGTTGGCGTAGAGCGTGTGGCCGCCTGCGGACGGGACCTCCATTGCGAAGAGCATCGACGCCATGGCCGGGCGCTCGATGTAGCAGGTGTCGGAATGGAAGAACATCTCGCCGTCGGGCAGGATGCCGGTGAGCTTGCCGTCGACGCGGATGTTGGAGACGTAGAGCACCGACCGGTACTGCCCGTGCTTCAGCGGGTCCTGGTCGTTGACCATGCCGCCGAGCGGGCCGAACCGCGCGGCAAAGCTCACCTGCGCCGCTTCGTCGAAGCTCTGGCCGCGAAAGAGCGCGATGCAGTTCTCTTCCCAGGCCCGGCGGATGCGCGCGAATTCGCTGTCGCCCAGGGGCTTTGCCAGGTCGACGCCCAGCACCTCGACGCCGATCGCGGGCGAAAGCGGGCGGATGGCGAAATCCCGCGCGCGCGCTCCTTGGTCCTGGTCGATTGCACTCATGGGCACCTCCGGCGCGGCGATTAAAGGGCCGGCCCACCTGTTGGGCAAGGACCTTGGCGTTCCCGAAGCGCTTGCCCGCGCGCGCGGTTTGGGACAGGCTTTGCGCCGCGACGCGATGACAGAAGGTCACGTTCGGATGAGCACGAACCTGAACAGCGGAATGTCCTTTGTCCCTCCCATCGTGGACCGGCTCTCGGTCCGCGTGGTCGTCGATTCGCATTACGAGCGATTTCTTCCGAAGGCGACCCACCCGGTCGTCGCGATCGAGCATGTGGGCGAGATTCCCGGCCGCCAGATGACCACGCTCGCCGGCGAATGGGGCCTGTCGCTCCATCTCGAATCGGAGCGCGCGGGCAGCCGGTCGCAATATCTGCTCGATTTCGGCTTCACGCCGGAGATTCTCAACCGCAATTTCGGCCTGCTCGACATCGAGGCCGGCAAGATCGACGGCTTGATCCTGAGCCACGGCCACCGCGACCATTACGGCGGCATGGTCGGGTTCGTGAACCAGCACCGCACCGCCATGCGGCCTGACCTCGCGCTCTATGTCGGCGGCGAGACCATCTTCCGCGAAAAATGGCTGACGCACGGCAATGCGCCGCCGGTCTCCTGGGGCGCGCTCGACCGCATCGCCTTGACGGCGCAGAACGTGTTACCCGTCTGCTGCGGCGCGCCGCAGGCGCTGGACGGACCCTTCACCACCGGCCGGATCGAGCGCACCTCCTTCGAGGCCATCACCGGCGGCACCAAGGTCAGGAACGACGAACACTTCACCGATGCCGAACGGCGCGGCCAGCTCGTGCTCGACGAGCACGCCGACGAGCACGGCACCTGCTTCATCGTCAAGGGAAGGGGCCTGGTGGTGATCTCGTCCTGCGGCCACACCGGGATCGTCAACACGGTTAGGACCGCGATGAAGATCGCCAATGTCGACAAGCTGCACGCGGTGATCGGCGGGTTCCATCTCGGCATGGCGCCGCTCGATTACATCGCGCACACGGTCGACGAACTCGAGGCCTTGGCGCCCGATGTCGTCGTTCCCATGCACTGCACCGGCGCCAATTTCATCGACGCGATGCGCCGCCGCATGCCCGACCGCATCGTCGCCTCCAATCTCGGCAGCCGCTTCACCTTCGGCGTCTAGGCCGCTCCGCGCGCGCGGTCCAGCAAGGCGGCAGGGTCATCGGGCAGCGTGTCGCCGCGCCAGGCCACATGGCCGTCGGGCCGGACCAGGACGAGACGGCGCTGGTAGAGCGCGAGCGCCTCCTCGTTCTCGATCGCCTCGGTTCGCAACGGCATCCCACGCGCCGCCGCAAGCCGCGCCAAGTCTCGCGCCTCCGGTGCGGCGCGCCCGAGACGCAGGAGCGTGAAGCCACGGCCGAAGAGATCGAGGGTCGAGCGTCCGCCGGCGAGCCAGAGATGCGGCGCGCGCATGCCGGGCCGCGCCGAGGGGCGATAGGTTTCGGGATCGTCGGGCGGTTCCGGCGCGTCCTCCGCGACGCAGATCGGGGAATCGCGATAGCGATAGCCCAGTTGCAACCCCATGGTGCGGAACTCGCGCCCGACCGTCTCGACCAGGCGCGCGCCGATGCGGTGCCGCAGCGCGTTCCCGTCCGCGCCCGCCTCGGCGAGCCGGTCGAGCCCATCGCCCCAACCCGATTGCAATTCGTGGAAGCCGGTCGCGCCCTGGACCGCGCGCTGGCCCACCGGCCGGCGCTCCGCGTCGTAGCTCGCGAGGAGGCGCGGCCCGCCCCAGCCCTGGAGCGTGGCGGCCAGCTTCCAGCCGAGATCGACCGCGTCGGCGATGCCCGTATTCATGCCCAGTGCGCCCGTGGGCGACACCTGGTGCACCGCGTCGCCGGCGAGAAAGACGCGCTCGCTGCCATAGCGCGATGCGACCACGCTCTGGCGCCGCCATAGATTGACGTCGACCCACTCGACCGCGAGTTGGCATCCCAGGCCGCGGCCGAGATTGGCGTCCTTGTCGACGGTCTCGGCCGCGATTGCACTGCCGGTCTCGTTGACCATCAGCCGCCACAGCGCGTTTTTCGGATCGATCACGCGCAGGTTTCCCCACACCCCGCCGCGATCGACCGGGATGAAGAACGTGCCCGGCGCCTTGCCGCAGAGATCGAGCAGGCCGGGCGCGCGGAAGAACATGTTGACCGCGTGGCCCAGGAGTCCCGTCCCCTCGAGCGCGATGCCGAGCGCGCGGCGCACCGTGCTCGCCGCCCCGTCGCAGCCGACGAGATAGTGCGCGGCGACGCTCTTGCGCGTGCCGCTCGCCTCGTCGATCAGCGTCGCCGTCACGGCGTCGGGGGTCTCGACGAACGACTCGAGCCGGCAGCGATAGCGCAGCCGCACCGTCGGGAACGAGCGCGCGAAGCGCTGCAGAATCGGGTCGAACCAGTGCTGCGAGCAGGTCTGCGGCGATTCGGGACTGTGCTCCGAGGCCCGCACCTGCCGCGGCGGGCGCTTCACGCGGCCCAGTTCGTAGCCGCTCATGCTGGTGACGAAAACCACGTCCTTGGGCCAGTCGAGCGGGAAAGGGGTGTCGAGCACCTGCTCGGCGATGCCCCAACGCCGGCAGAATTCCATCGAGCGGGTGTTAACCTCGTTCATCTTCGGCGTCTTGACCACGCCGTCGCCCTGCTCGACCAGCTCGCAGGCGACGCCCTGCCAGCCGAGCTCCGCCGCGAGCGCGAGCCCAACGGGGCCGCCGCCGACGATGAGAACCGGGATGGTGCGCTCGCTCATGCCCACGAGCCTACCCCGCGCCCCGCCGCCGAGTCATCGCCGAGACCCGCATTTTCCGACACGGGCAATCCGTGATAAGAATGACGGGAGAAGGAGTACCGGCAGATGGCGCAGATCGTCTATGGATTCGGGTCCTCGCACGGACCGCTGTTGTCGACGCCCCCGGAGAAGTGGGATTTGCGCGCGCAGGCGGACCGCAAGAACCCGGCGCACCCCTTCCGCGGCGGCACCTATACGTTCGACCAGCTCAAGGAACTGCGCAAGGCGGAGAAGCTCGAAAAGCAGATCGAGATCGAGGTGCGGCGCGGCCGGCACGAGCGCAACCAGCGCGCCCTCGACCGCCTGGGCCAGAAGCTCGCCGAGGTGAACCCCGACATCGTCGTCCTGGTCGGCGACGATCAGCACGAATGGTTCCACGCGGAGAACCAGCCGTCCTTCAGCATCTATTGCGCCGACCAGGTCATCAACACCGCCTTGGACGAGAAGAAGGCCGCCACCATGGAGCCCGGCCTCGCGATCTCGATGTCGGCCAACCATCCGCCCATCGACCACGTCTATCCGGTGCCGCATGAGCTGTCGCTCGCCATCGTCGAACAGTGCATCGAGGACGAGTTCGACGTCGCGACCTCGTCGGCGCAGCCCAAGGACGGGGCGGGCGCGCCGGTCGGCGTGGGGCACGCGGTGGGATTCATCTATCGCCGGGTGCTGCAGGACCGGCCCGTGCCGGTGGTGCCGATCCTGCTCAACACGTTCTGGCCGCCGAACCAGCCGACGCCCAAGCGCTGCTATCAGTTCGGCCAGTCGATCGGCAAGGCGATCAAGGGCTGGAACGGCGCCAACAGCGGCAAGCGGGTCGCGATCTGCGCCTCGGGCGGCATCAGCCACTTCGTCGTCGACGAGGATTTCGATGGCCGAATGCTCAAGGCGATCAAGGAGCGCGACACCAAGACCATCTTCGCCGAGCCCAACGCCATGTTCCGGTCCGGCACGTCGGAGACCAAGAACTGGATCACCGTCGCGGGCATCATGTCGCAGACCGATTTCGACATGACCCTGATCGACTACGTGCCCTGCTATCGCTCCGACGCGGGCACCGGCAATGCGATGGCGTTCGCGACCTGGACGTGACCGCCGCGCGCAGAAGAGGGGAGGCATCACCGTGAAACGCATCGTCGCCACCGCCGGGCTCGCTCTGTGCGTGCTCGCGCCGGGGCTCGTCCTGGCAGCCGGCACCTACGATCCCGGCGCATCCGACACCGAGATCAAGATCGGCAACACCTGGCCGTTCTCGGGCCCGGCCTCGCCGACCAGCCCGATCGAGCGCCAGATGGCGGGCTATTTCGCCATGATCAACGAGAAGGGCGGCGTCAACGGGCGCAAGATCAATTTCATCGCGCTGGACGACGGCTATGCCCCGCCCAAGACGGTCGAGCTGACCCGCCGCCTCGTCGAGCAGGACCAGGTCCTGCTGATGTATGGCCAGCTCGGCACGCCGACCAACGTCGCGGTGCGGCCCTATCTCAACGCCAAGAAAGTGCCGCAGCTCTTCGTCACCACCGGCTCGCAGAGCCTCATCGATCCGAAGAAATTCCCGTGGACGATGGGCTTCCAGGCGAGCTACGCGGTCGAGAGCACGGTCTTCGCCCGGTATATTCTCGCCGAGCGCCCCAACGCCAAGATCGGCATCCTCTATCAGGACGACGATTTCGGCTCCGACCATATGGACCCGTTCATCGCCGCGCTCGGCGACAAGGCCAAGACCATGGTGGTGTCGAAGGTGAGCTACGCCGTCACCGATCCGACCGTGACTTCGCAGATCATCTCGATCAAGGCCGCCGGCGCCGATACCCTCGTTCTCGCCGCCCAAAGCCGCGCCGCGGCGCAGGCGATCACCGCCGCCCGCGACCAGGCCGGCTGGAACGCGCTCATCTTCCTGCCCTATGTGGCGAGCGCCAAGAGCGTGGTGGGGCCGGTCGGCG
>DATNIT010000060.1:0-3699 GCA_035604335.1 Allostellaceae bacterium
TTGCACGTGAATTCGAACGCGCGCTGGCCGAGCAACTGCCGCTTATCAAGCGCGACGGCGGCTTTGTGCGCGAGGGCTATGAGGCCGCGCTCGACGAGGCCCGCAATCTGCGCGACGCCTCGCGCCTGGTGGTCGCCTCGATGCAGGCGCGCTATGCCGACCAGACCGGCGTCAAGGGCCTGAAGATCCGCCACAACAATGTGCTCGGCTATTTCGTCGAGGTCACGGCACAGCACGGCGAGAAGCTGATGGCGCCGCCGTTGAATGCGACCTTCATCCATCGGCAGACGCTTGCGGGCCAGGTTCGCTTCACCACATCCGAGCTCGGCGAGATCGAAGCCAAGATCGCCAATGCCGGCGACCGCGCGCTCGCTCTCGAACTGGAAATCTTCGAGCGGCTCTGCGCGCTTGCGGTTGCCGCCAGCGACGAGTTGCGCGCCGCCGCGCATGCTTTCGCGATTCTCGACGTCGCGATCGCGCTGGCAAAACTCGCTGTCGACGACAATTATGTGCGGCCCGAGGTCGATACGTCGCTTGGCTTTGCCGTCGAGGGTGGCCGGCATCCGGTGGTCGAGCAGGCATTGAAGCGCGTTGGCCAGCCGTTTATTGCCAATGCCTGCGATCTTTCGCCGGGACCGGGCCAGAGTTCGGGCCAGATCTGGCTGATCACGGGCCCGAACATGGCGGGCAAATCGACCTTCCTGCGCCAGAACGCGTTGATCGCGCTGTTGGCGCAGATCGGCAGTTTTGTGCCGGCGTCGCGGGCGCGGATCGGCATCGTCGACCGGCTGTTTTCGCGCGTCGGCGCGGCGGATGATCTGGCGCGCGGGCGCTCCACCTTCATGGTGGAGATGGTGGAAACCGCGGTCATCCTCAATCAGGCCAGCGAACGCTCGCTGGTGATCCTCGACGAGATCGGCCGGGGAACCGCGACCTTCGACGGGCTGTCGATCGCCTGGGCCGCGATCGAGCATCTGCACGAGGCCAATCGCTGCCGCGCGCTGTTTGCGACCCACTATCACGAGCTCACCGCGCTCTCCGCCAAGCTGCCGCGGATGTTCAATGCGACCGTTCGCGTCAAGGAGTGGCAGGGCGACGTCGTGTTCCTGCACGAAGTGTTGCCGGGTTCCGCCGACCGTTCCTACGGCATTCAGGTCGCAAGGCTCGCGGGGCTTCCGGCGCCGGTCATCGCGCGTGCCAAATCGGTTCTGGCAAAACTCGAAGCGCAGGACCGCGGCCAGACCGCGCGCGCGCTCGCCGACGATCTGCCGCTGTTCGCCGTGCCGTCGCGCGCCGCAGCCGAACCCACGCCGCCGAGCGAGGCGGAAAAGCTGCTCGAAGCCGTGAAGGCGCTTCACCCCGACGAGATGTCGCCGCGCGAAGCGCTGGAGGCGCTTTATGCGCTCAAGGCGAAGCTGGCGAAGGAGTAGTCTCTTTCTCCGTCATTGCGAGCGCAGCGAAGCAATCCATGCCCCCGCGGCGAAAGAATGGATTGCTTCGTCGGGGATGTAAGTATTTCGCCTTTGGCTGCGAACTGCAATGGGATTGGGCGGGATGTGTGGCTCGTGCGGCATGTGATGGGAGGTGGATCAGGCCGTCTTCAGCGCGCGGCGGCAGCTAATGGCCCACATAAGGTTGTGGGTCACGGCATGAAGCCAACATGCGATGCGGACCTTGGCCAGGCCACGCAGGGCCATGCGCTCAAAGCCGCGGTTCTTCAGGCGGGCATGGGCGTGTTCGGTGTTGCTGCGCCGTTTGTAGACCGCTTGGCCTTCTTCACTGTCCATGCGGGCGCGCCACTCCTTCAGGCATTGCGGTTCGGCTGCGCGGTTGCGTTCGTATCGCGCCTTGCTCTCTGGTTTGGAGGACGCCTTGCAAGCCGGTGGCGGGCTGAACACCTGCATGGAGGGATGAGTTTGCGCAAGCGTCGCGATGTCGGCCGCGGTCATCGCACCGGTGTCGGCCAGCAGGCGGGTCGGCAGCTTGCCACAACGCTGTTGGACCTGCGCCACCACCGCCGGCGCAAGACCTCGATCATTACGCCGCTGGACCGGCTCGATCGCGACCACGAAGCCGCAGGCGCTCGCCACTTGCACGTTATAGGCGACCCGCACGGCACCGTCCGCCATCCGCATCAATGGCGCGTCCGGATCAGTCGTCGAGACACGCTCTTCCTTGGGTTTCTTGCCGCTCTTGCCGCCGCCGGCCAGCGGGGGATCGTCCCCCTCGTTCTGGTCTTTCTCGTCCTTCGGCGTTGCTGCAGGATGTTTCGCCAACGCTGCCGCAACACGACGGAGGCGGTCTTCGGCTGCCGAGAGGCGACGCTTCGACAGCCGCCGCTCGCCCGCCGCAGAATCGGCCTCCAATTCCTGCTTCAGCTCGGCAACCCTGATCCGGGCCTTTTCTTCCAACTCCACCAGGGTTTGCCTTCGCCGCATCGACGAGCGGCTTGCCGCGGCCCTGACCTTGGTACCGTCGGTGATGACCTCGTCCAGTGTGATCAGGCCTTCCTTCATCAAAGCCGCCAGACTGCTTGTCAGAAGGCGATCGAGGAACTCGCCGCTGTCCAGACGGAACTCCGACAGCATCGTGTGGTTCACCCCGACCCCGCCGCAGATCCAGCGATAGATCGTATGATGCTCGCACAGCCGCGCCAGCGCGCGGGCCGACCCAATCCCGTCGGCCGTTGCATACAGCCAAAGCGCAAGCAGAATGCGCGGGTCGGTCGCAGGCCGACCCGGTGTCTCGCCGCGCGCCTTGATGCGATCGTAGAACGATTGAAGGTCCAGGCCTTCCACGAAGGACCACACCGCCCGTACCGGGTGGTCGTCAACCACCAGGCTCTCAAGATCGACCAGTTCAAAACCAGCCTGCCGACGTTCCGCTTGCCGAATACGTATGTCCATCACGTGCTCCGAATCAACCCACGCAATGAATCACGCCGCAGTACCAAAAAAATGACAGGCCCGTCGCTTTGCTCCTCGCAATGACGGCTTCAGAGCGCGATGCGCTTCCTTCGCCCCAACCACCACAGCCCGAGGTTCCAGCCGACGCAGGTCGCGAGCGCGAGGATCAACGCAGTTGCGGAGCCGAACTGCAAAGCGGCAACATGCAGCACCGCGATCGCGACGCCAAATCCCATCAGGCCCCAGCCGCCATTTGCGATCATCGCCGCGGTTGCCGGCCCGCCGATGCGCGGATGCAAAATCAGCATCATGCTGGTCAACACGATTGGAATGAGCGCGATGGTGCCGCTCAGCTCCGGGCCGATCCAGCTTGAGAGCGTTACGACCGTGACGACCAGGGTTGCGACCAAACCTGCACGCAGCGGCACGTCGTACCATCGGCGCGTGATCAGCGGCATTTTGGCGTGGCGAAAGCGTCGCAGCAGCGGCAGGCAGATTGCGAACGCAACGGCGTTGGCGATCATTCCGCTGGCGAGCGTCCAATGGATTTTTCGCTCCAGGACAGCGAGCATGATCCAAACCGCTATTGCGCCAGCGATGCTGACAAGTGCATTCCACCGCTGCGCCAGCACCACATAGGTCAGCATCAGGAAGAGGGTCGCGGCATTGATCGCAAGGCTCGCCAGCGCGCCTTGCGCGATGAACGCCGCATCGTGATCGAGGGCGAGAAACACGTAGGAAGGCCCCGCCGAAATCGGCAGCGTCGCTATCAATGCGCCGATCACCGGCCCCG
>DATNIT010000061.1:0-46468 GCA_035604335.1 Allostellaceae bacterium
CCGATGAAAGACCAGCATGCGCCCGACTCATCGTGACAGGCCGCGGCAGGACCGGACCAGCGCGCATCGACGAGCGCCCACTTGAGGATACCCGGCGGCCAGTAGAGCAGCGCCAGCACGATCGCGAGGCTGAGTCCCGCATTGGCCGGCGTCGCGATGCAGCTCCAGAGAAAGCTGCGCGCGCGAAAGCGAAAGCCCAACGCGATCGGCCGGGCCGCCACGCTCATCGATAGCTCCGGCCGATGCGGCGGTTGTATCCATTGATCGCCGCGGAGACCGCGAGGTTGATCGCGAGGTAGCACGCGCAGACGATGAGCATCACCTCCACGGGCTGCGCGGTCTGATTGACCGCGGTGCCCGCGAAGATCAGCGTCAGGTCGGGATAGCCGATCGCGGCCGCGAGCGTGGTGTTGCGAAAGAGGCGCAGATACTCATTGCCCAGCGGCGGCACGATGACGCGCAGCGCCTGCGGCACCACGATCTTGGCATTGATGGTGGCGGGCCTCAGTCCCAAGGCGCGCGCCGCCTCGACCTGCCCGCGCGACACCGCATCGATGCCCGCGCGCACGATCTCGGCGATGTACGCGGCAGAATAGAGCGAGAGCGCCACTGCCATGGCGACGAATTCCGGCAGCACGACGAGACCGCCCTCGAAATTGAATCCGCGCAACCGCGGCAGGTCCCAGGCGACCGGCGGTCCCGCGATGACCGCGGCCAGAGCCGGCATCGCGATCAGGGGCAGGGCGGCGGCGACCCACGGGCTGGGCGCGCGGCCGAGCCGAGCGCGCCGACGCCGCAGCCAGCAAGCCATGGCAGCCGCGAGCACGGCGCCGATCCCCAGCGCTGCGATCACGAGGCCGAACCCCTCCGCCGCCTCCGGGCGCGGCAGGACCAGGCCCCGCCCATTCAGGAAGATCGCGCCGAGGAGCGAGAGGCTTTGCCGGGGCGGCGGCAGCGGCCTCAGGATCGCGAAGTACCAGAAGAACAGCTGCAGCAACAGCGGCACGTTGCGCAGGAGCTCGACATAGCCGGCGGCGACCGCACGCATCAGCCCATTCGACGATCGGCGCGCAAAACCGAGCGCAAATCCGATGACGGTGGCTCCGACGATCGCCACCAGGGCCAGCACGACCGTGTTGAGAACCGCGACCTCGAGGGCGCGCAGATATGTGGAGGACTCGCTGTAATCGACGAGGTGCTGGGAGATCGCGAATCCCGCCGGGCGTCCGAGGAAGCCGAAGCCGGTATTGATGCCGAGGCGGCCGAGATTCGCCGCGGCATTGCTGGCAGCGAACCAGACGACGAGGGCCGCGGCCGCGAGCACCGCGGCCTGCGCCCCACCGGCCGCAAGCCGGCGGCCGGCCCAGAAGCGCGACGCCGAGGAGTGTGCCTCGGCCTGCCTCACCGGAACGGCGGCGAATAGAGCAGGCCGCCATCCTTCCACAGACGATTGAGGCCTCGGTCGAGGCCGAGCGGCGTCTTGGGCCCGATGTACCGGTCGAAGATCTCGCCGTAGTTGCCGACCGCCTTGATCGCCTTATAGGCGAAATCGTCGGAGAGCCCGTCCTTGGAGCCGAGACTGTCGATCGCGCCCAAGAGGCGCTTCACCTCGGGGTTCTCGGATTTCTGTTTCTCCTCGTCGACGTTCGCCTGGGTGATGCCCAGCTCCTCCGCCGTGATGAGCGCGTTGAACGTCCAGCGCGCGATGTCCAGCCATTGCGGGTCGTTCTTGCGCACGATCGGCGCGATCGGCTCCTTGGAGATGCTCTCGGGCAGGATCACGTGATCGTCGCGCTTGGCCAGCAGCAGCCCGCGCGCGGCGAGGCTGTTGCGATCGTTCGACCAGGCGTCGCACCGGCCGGCTTCGTAGGCGGCGCGCGTCTCGTCGAGCTCGGCGAAGCTGACGATCTGATACGTCATGTTGTGGGCGCGGAAATAGTCGGCGATGTTGAGCTCGGTGGTGGTGCCCTGGCCGATGCAGATGGTGGCGCCGTTGAGCTCGGTCGCGCTCTTGATGCCCGAGGACTTCCGCACCATGAAGCCTTGGCCATCGTAGTTGTAGATCATCACGAAGCTCATGCCGGCGCCGTTCTCGCGCGTATACGTCCAGGTGAAGCGCCCCGTGATGATGTCGACGGCGCCGTTCTGCAGCTGGGGAAAGGCGTCGCGCGGCTGGAACGGCTTGAGCTCGATCTTGTCGGGATCCCCCAGCACGGCGGCCGCAAGCGCGCGGCAGAACTCGACATCGAAACCGCGCACGACGCCCTTGTCGTCGGCGAAGGCGAAGCCCGCGATGTTGGGCGCGATGCCGCAAACCAGCTTGCCGCGCTGCTTCACGTCGTCGAGCGTCGCGGCCTGTGCCGCCGCAAGTCCGAAGCCGCCGAGCACGGCGAGCGAGAGTATCCAGAGCAGCCTTCTCATCTTTGCCTCCGCGTTTGCACCGGAGCCGTCCGGATCCGAGCGCCCATACTCCTAGCCCGAATGCCGCGGCGCGCAAGCGGAAACCCGCGATCTCCAAAACCGCCGCGTTGCCGCGACGAAAGCGCGCGCGATAGCGTGCGGATCTCGATGCGCCGGGAAACAAGAAGGAAGTCGCCATGCCGGCGATCGACGCTCATGCGTACATACTCAACAAGAATTGGCTCGAGCTTCAAAGCAGGGGCGGCCGCGCCACGAGGTACGCAAGAGCATGGATGCGCCCGAGGGCATTTTCCTCGACGGCGCGTCCTTTCATGACCCCGATGCCCGGCCACTTCGACTACGACGAGCGCATCAAGCGGATGGACGAGGCGAAGGTCGACGGCGCGCGTCGCAGCGCGACCGGATGGCCCCCGCTGGGGAGGGCAAGGTGTGGGGGCGCTGCGATCGCCCCGAAACAAGCTCGGCGGCTTCCTAGATCGGGAGAGGCGTGGTAAGAGGCCAGCCCTTTCCCGCCGGAGTACCCGATGGCCGCTGCTCGCGACGATGCTCTCGACCTGTTGACCGCGTTGATCGCCAAGGCGAAACGGCTCGGCGCCGACGCGGCGGACGCCGTGCTGTTCGAGGGTGCCTCGATCTCCCATGCGCGCCGCCTCGGCAAGACCGAGAAGCTGGAGCGCTCGGAGGGCTACGATCTGGGCTTGCGCGTGTTCTTCGGCAAACGCCAAGCGACCGTGTCGTCGAACGACCGGACCCCAGCGGCGCTCGACGAGCTCGCCGAGCGGGCGATCGCCATGGCGCGGGTGGTGCCGGAGGACCCCTATTGCGGCATCGCCGCGCCCGAGGATCTCGCGCGCGACGTTCCCGAGCTCGACATCTTCGATCCCGTCGAGCCCGCGACGGAAATGCTGATCGAGCGCGCAGCCGCCGCCGAGGACGCAGCGCGCGCGGTCCCCGGCATCACCAACTCCGAGGGCGCCGAGGCGGGCTGGGGCCGCTCCAAGGTGGTGCTCGCCGCCTCCAATGGCTTCACCGGCAGCTACGAGAGCTCGGGCCAAGGCGTGAGCGTCGCCGTCGTCGCGGGCGATGGTACCGAGATGGAGCGCGACTACGACTTCTCGAGCGCGGTCTATGCCGCGGACCTCGAGGAGGCCGCCGTGATCGGCAAGCGCGCCGGCGAGCGCGCGGTCAAGCGGCTGAAGCCGCGCAAGGTCGCCTCGCAGAAAGTTCCAGTGGTGTTCGATCCGCGCGTCGCGCGCGGGCTGCTTGGCCACCTCACCGGCGCCATCAGCGGGCCCTCGATCGCGCGGGGCACCAGCTTCCTGAAGGACAAGCTCCGGCAGCAGATCTTCGCCAAAGGGATCACCGTGCGCGAGGATCCCCATCGCCAGCGCGGATTGCGCTCCAAACCCTTCGACGGCGAGGGTATCGCCAACCGGCGCCGCGCCATCGTCGAGGACGGGGTGCTGACGACCTGGCTCCTCGACCTGGCCTCGGCGCGCCAGCTCGGCCTCAAGACCACCGGCCATGCCGCCCGCGGCACCGGCTCGCCGCCGGGCCCCTCGCCCACCAATCTCTGGCTCGAGCCCGGCGCGCTGAGCCCGCAAGCCTTGATGGCGGACATCGCGCAAGGCTTCTACATCACCGAGCTCATGGGCATGGGCGTCAACGGCATCACCGGCGATTACAGCCGCGGCGCCGCCGGGTACTGGATCGAGCGGGGCGAGCTCGCCTATCCCGTGAGCGAGGTCACCATTGCCGGCAATCTCAAGGACATGTTCCTGCAGCTCACCGCCGCGTCGGACCTGGAGTTCAGGACCGGCTTCGACGCGCCCACGGTGCGGATCGAGGGCATGACGGTGGCGGGCACCTGACGTGGTAGAATAAGCGGTGTCTGGAGGGTGCCAACCGAGGTGAGTGCCGAGGCCGATCCGCGCGCGTTGCGCGCCTCCGAGCCAGTCGCCGCGCCGCGCCGCGCGCGCGCGCGCGAGGCGTTGAGCCACCGTACCCTGCCGCTACTCCGCCGCCTGTCGCGGGAATTCCTGCGCCGGCAAGCGACACCCATCGCGCTGGCGCTCATCGCCATGGGGCTGGTGGCAGCGGCGACCGCGGCGAACGCCTGGCTCATGGAGCCGCTGCTCGACAAGATCTTCGTGGGACACCAGGTCGGACTGCTCTGGATCGTCGCGGCGGCGGTGCTGGGGATAGCCACCGTCAAGGGCGCCGCGAGCTACGCCCAATCAGTCCTGATGTACCGCGTGGGGCAACGCGTCGTCGCCGACATCCAGCGCGCTCTGTTCCGGCGCTTGATCGGAGCGGACCTGGCCTTTTTTCACGCCAATCCCACGGGCACGCTGATCTCGCGCTTCGTGAGCGATGCGGGCCTGTTGCGCAACGCGTCCGCGAACGTCTTGGTCGGCATCGGCAAGGATGCGGTCACCGTCGCGGCCTTGGTGATCGTGATGTTCTATCAGGATTGGGCGCTGGCGCTTGCGACTTTCGTGCTTTTCCCTGTCGCGGTCCGGCCGATCGCGAGCGTCGGCCGCCGGATGCGCCGCGCCACCGTGAACACGCAGACAGAGATCGGTCAATTCACCACGCTGCTCGACCAGACCTTCCAGGGCGCCCGCCACGTCAAGGCCTACGGCATGGAGGCCTACGAGACCGCGCGTGCCGACCGGTTGATCGAGAGCGTGAACCGCCTGCTGAACCGGGCCGCGCGGATCCGCTCCGCCACCTCGCCGGTGATGGAGACGCTGGGTGGCATCGCCGTGGCGGGAGTGATCCTCTACGGCGGCTACCAGGTGATCGAGGGTACGCGCACGGCGGGCACGTTCTTCTCCTTCATCACCGCGCTTTTACTCGCCTATCAGCCCATGAAGACCCTCGCCAACCTGACGGCGAACTTGCAGGAGGGGTTGGCGGCGGCCCAGCGTATCTTCGCCGTGCTCGACATCGAGCCGGAGATCCGCGACGCGCCGGGCGCGCTGCCTCTGGCGATCACCGGCGGCGAGATCCGCTTCGAGGCCGTGCGCTTCACCTATCCGAACGGCGGCCCGGCGCTCAACGGCGCGGACCTGGTGGTGCCCGCGGGCAAGACCGTGGCCTTGGTCGGCCCGTCCGGCGCTGGCAAATCGACCGTACTCAATCTGATCCCGCGCTTCTACGACACCACCATGGGCCACGTGTTGATCGACGGCACGGACGTGCGCCGCGTCACGCTGGCCTCGCTCCGCGGTGGGATCGCGCTGGTCAGCCAGGAGGTGAGCCTGTTCGACGACACCGTCCGCGGCAACATCGCCTACGGGCGCTTCGGCGCCTCCGAGGCCGAGATCGTGGCGGCGGCAAAGGCGGCGGCGGCCGATGACTTCATCCGCGCACTGCCCCAAGGCTACGACACGGTGGTGGGCGAGCAGGGCGTCAAGCTCTCGGGCGGCCAGCGCCAGCGCGTGGCGATCGCGCGGGCGATGCTCAAGAACGCGCCGATCCTTCTCCTCGACGAAGCGACCTCGGCGCTCGACACCGAATCCGAGCGGCAGGTGCAAGCGGCGCTCAAGACGTTGATGCGCGGGCGCACCACGCTCGTGATCGCGCATCGCCTCTCGACCGTGGTGGACGCCGATCTCATCTACGTCATCGATGCCGGCCGGATCGTCGAATCCGGCACGCATGCCGAGCTGCTCGCGCGCGGCGGAGTTTATCAGCGGCTTTATGCGCTGCAGTTCGCGGACGAGCCTGCACCGGCGGACACTGTCGGCGCTCGCGCTCTCGGGACCTGAACCATGGAGCTCGGCAAGCGGCTGCTGCGCGCGGACGCGACGCGGCGAGCGCTCTCCTGGTTCGTCTATCTCTATATGCGCTTCGTCTATGCGACGACGCGCTGGACCGTGATCGGCGAGGAGCATCCGATCCGGCTCAGCACCGAAGGGCGTCCGTGCGTCGCGGCATTCTGGCACGGGCGCATGCTGATGCTGCCGATGGAGCTGCGGCGCATCGTGCGGGCGAGCGGCCGCAAGCATCCGCCGCCGATCCACATGCTGATCTCCGGGCATGGCGACGGCCGCGCCATCTCCGACGTCATCCGCTACACGGAGATCCGGACGGTCGAGGGCTCGACCAACCAGGGCGGCTCGCGGGCGATGCGCGCTCTGGTGCAGTACCTGCATCAAGGCGAGTATGTGGGCATCACGCCCGATGGACCCAACGGACCCGCCATGCGCGCGACCACCGGCGTGATCGCGATCGCCAAGCTCGGGCATGCGCCGATCCTGCCCTACACCTACGCCACCAGCCGCCGCCGCATCCTCAATAGCTGGGACCGGTTTCACCTGCCGCTGCCGTTCGGCCGCGGCGCCTTCATCTGGGGCGAGCCGATCAATGTCCCCGACGAGCTCGGCGACGCGGAGATGGAGACCTGGCGGGCCCGCGTCGAAGAGCGCATGAACGCGCTCACCGCGGAGGCCGACCGCCGCGTGGGCCACGAGGCGATCGCGCCGGGCACGCTCACGCGCCGGGAATGGAACCTGCGCCGGCGCGCCGGCGCACGCGCATGAGCCTGATCCCGGTCTACCGCGGACTCACCGCCGTGCTCGGGCCCGCGGTTCGTCTCTATCTCGGACATCGGCTGCGCCAGGGAAAAGAGGATGCCCTGCGGTTTCCGGAGCGCGAGGGCTGGCCGAGCCACACGCGGCCGCACGGGCCGCTGCTCTGGATCCACGCGGCCAGCATCGGCGAGGCGGTCTCGACGCTGGCGCTGATCGACCGGCTCGCGGGCGAGCGGCCCGCGCTCAACATGCTGGTCACCACGGGCACGGTGACGTCGGCGCATCTGCTGGCGACGCGGCTCCCCACCGGCCACGCCTGGCATCAATATGTGCCGGTCGATCGTCCCGTCTATGTCCGGCGCTTTCTCGATCATTGGAAGCCTGACCTCGCGATCTGGATCGAATCCGAGCTCTGGCCCAACCTGATCGTCGAGACGCGCCGGCGCGGCATCCCGCTGCTGCTGGTCAACGGCCGCATGTCGATCGCGTCCTTCCGGCGCTGGCGCCGCCTTCCCGCGCTGATCCGGCCGCTGCTGCAAGGCTTCGATCTCTGCTTGACTCAAGACGCGACCCAAGCGGAGCGGTTCGCGCGACTTGGGGCGCCGCGCGCGCTCACGGTGGGCGACCTCAAATCGGCGGCGGCGCCGCTGCCGATCGATGAGACCGCCTTCGCCGCGCTCGACGCCGTAATCGGCAAGCGGCCGCGCTGGCTCGCCGCCAGCACCCACGAGGGCGAGGAGGAGATGGCGGCGGACGCGCACGCGCTGCTCCGACCGCGCTTTCCCGAGCTCCTGACCCTGATCGCGCCGCGCCACCCCTCGCGCGGCGACGAGATCGCCCAGCGCCTGGCGCGTCGAGGGCTCCGGGCGAGCCGCCGCTCCAAGAGCGAGTCCCTCGGCGCCGATACCGACATCTACCTCGCGGATACCCTCGGCGAGCTCGGCCTTTTCTACCGGATCGCGGGGCTCGCCTTCATCGGAGGTTCCATGGGCGGCGTCGGCGGCCACAATCCGCTGGAGGCGGCGCTCCTGGACTGCGCCATACTGCACGGCCCCGACATGGCAAACGCCGCGGCGATGGCGGAGGCGCTTCGTGCCGCCGGCGGCAGCGAGGTCGTGACCGACGCCGGATCGCTCGCCCGAGCGCTCGAGCCGCTGCTGGCGAACCCCACGGCACGCGCGCGCCGCGCGGCGGCGGCGGCGACGGTCGCGGCGCGCCAGCGTCACGTGCTCGACGCGGTGCTGGATCGCCTGTCGCCTTGGCTCGACCGGCTGGAGCCCGATGCGGCGCTCACCGCCTGAGTTCTGGGAGCGGGCCGGGCCGCTGCCGACGCTGCTGGCGCCCCTCGGTTGGGCCTACGGCGCGGTGGGCCGGTTGCGCCGAGCCGCGGCCAGCCCATGGCGAGCGCCGGTTCCCGTGCTGTGCGTCGGCAATCTCGTGGTGGGCGGCGCAGGCAAGACGCCGGTGGCGATGGATTTCGCCCAGCGCCTGCTCCAGCGGGGCGCGCGGCCGCACCTGGTCAGCCGCGGCTACACGGGCTCGCTCGCCGGACCGGTCCAAGTGGACGCCGCGCGACATACCTATCGCGAGGTCGGCGACGAGGCGCTGCTGCTCGCGCGCGTCGGGCCGACCTGGATCTCGCGGGATCGCGCCGCCGGCGCCAAGGCGGCGGTCGACGCCGGCGCCACGGTGATCGTGCTGGATGACGGGTTCCAGAATCTCAGCCTCGTGCAGGATCTGAAATTCGTCGTGGTCGACGGTCTCTACGGCTTCGGCAATGGATACGTGCTGCCGGCGGGGCCGCTGCGCGAGCCCGCAGCCGCGGGACTCGCCCGCGCCGACGCGGTCGTGGTCATGGGAGACGGCGATTCCCGCTTCGCACGGATCCCCGGCGGACCGCCGGTGCTGCGCGCCCATCTGTTGCCGGTATCGGATGCCTCCGCGCTCAAGGGGGCGCGTGTCGTCGCTTTCGCGGGGATTGGACGGCCGCGAAAATTCTTCGAGTTCCTGGACAGGCTCGGCGCCAAGCTGGTGGCGCGCCACCCCTTCCCGGACCATCAGCCCTATGACTCCGCCGCGCTCGATCCGATCCTCGCGGAGGCGGCGCGCGCGGGAGCCCGGGTTCTCACGACCGAGAAGGACTGGGTCCGGGTTCCCGCGGAACTGCGGGATCGCATCACCGCGGTGCCGGTCAGGGTCTCCTGGGACAGCGCCCGCGAGGTCGAAACCCTTCTGGAAAAGCTCCTGACCCTCTCGGTGGCCCGTGGCCAGCCGACGCCCTCTCGGTAGGCGGCTCCTCGACGCGGCCGAGGGCGGCGGCGCATGGCTGCTTTTCGGCTGCTTCCGGCTGTTGCCGGTGGCGTGGGCCTCGGCGCTCGCGGGCGCGCTCGCGCGTGCGATCGGTCCGCGCCTCGGGGTCAACCGGCGCGCCCGTCAGAACCTGCAGCGAGCCTTGCCCGAGCTCAGCGACGAGCGCGTCGTGCAAGCCATCGGCGGCATGTGGGACAATCTTGGCCGCGTGGCGGCGGAGTACGCCCATCTCGGCCAATACCGGGTCTACGAGCCCGGCGGACGGATCGAGATGGTGGGTGCCGAGAACATCCGCCGCTACGGCGTGCCGGGCCAGCGCGCGATCTTCTTCTCCGGCCATTTCGGCAATTGGGAGGTGGCGACCCTCGCGGTGACCCAGGCCGGCCTCGGCGTCGCCGAGATCTACCGCGCCGCCAACAATCCGATCATCGACGACATCATCAATTACGCGCGAAGCGCAGTGGGAAGCGAGCTGGTACCCAAAGGCACGATCGCGGCCCGGCGCGCGCTCGCGGCGCTCAAGAGCGGCCGGCATATCGCCATGCTGGTCGACCAGAAGATGAACGACGGCATCCCCGTGCCGTTCTTCGGCCGCGACGCCATGACGGCGCCGGCGCTCGCCAAATTCGCGCTCCACTTCGGCTGCGCCGTGGTGCCCGTGCGCGTCGATCGACTGCCCCACGCGCGCTTCCGCATCACCGCCGAGCCGCCCCTCTCCTACCCGCGCACCGGCGACGCCGCGCGCGACGAATTGGCGCTGATGACCCAGGTGAACCAGGTCCTCGAGCGCTGGATCCGCGAGAAGCCGGACCACTGGTTCTGGCTGCACCGGCGCTGGCCGGAGTGAGGGCCCTACTTCGGCATCGGCCCCGCGATCAGCTGGGGGTCGATCGCGACGTCGTACCAGTTCATGCCCCAATGGAGGTGCGCGCCGGTGACGCGGCCGGTGGCGCCGATCGCGCCGACCGTCTCGCCTTGCTCGACGTGCTGGCCCACGGTCACGTCGAGGCGGGACATGTGCTGGTAGATGGAGGAGAGGCCGTAGCCGTGATCGATGATCACGGTGCCGCCGGTGAAATAGAGATCATGCTCGGCGAGGGTCACCGTGCCGGCGGCGTCGGCCTTGATGGGCGTGCCCGTGGGGGCCGCGATGTCGACGCCCAGATGCGGCGCGCGCGGCTCGCCGTTGAGGATGCGTTGGCTGCCGTAGACGCCGCTGATCGGACCCGTCACCGGCCATTCGAGCGGAGTCTCGAAGGCGAGCTGGTCGCTGTCGATGGCGCGGGCGCCGTGGACCTTCGCGAGCTCGGCCTTGATCCGCACCATCAGCGTAGAATCGGGCGTCACCATCAGCGGCGGCAGCCCGTTGATTCGTTGCACGTCGTACTCGCGCTGCCCGAGCGTGATCTCCTGGGTGGTGGAATGCCCGTCGGGGAAAGTCGCCGAGAGGGTTACCTTGGCGGGCGCGTCGCGGCCAAAGCCCAGGATGAACCGGCCGTCGGGCGCCACTCGGACCGGGCGGCTGTCGAGGGCAAGAGCGGTGCCGGGCGGCGCTTCGCCCCGCGCGAGGCCGCCTTGGCTGAGGACGCCCGAAATCGCGATCGCATCGTCCGCTCGAGCGGGGAGTCCCCGCGATCCAAGCGCAAGAAGCAGCGCTGCCGCCGGCCAGATTCGCCTCACAGCAACTCTCCCTGCGGGGACTCGCCGGTCGGCCTCGGCTTCCGCTTCCGCGGTCCCTCGGCGACGACCTCGGCCTTGCCGTCATGGAATTGCAGGCCGAGCCGGGCGCCGGAGGGGATCGCATCGGCGGAGACGATCACCTTGCCGTCGGGACCCCAGACCAGGACGTAGCCCCGCGCCAACACGTTCCGGATCGCTTGGCGGTGGCTTTCGAGGCGGCCTTCCAGCGCGTGGATGCGCTGCTGCTCGCGCTCGAGGGCGCGGCGCATCGCGTGGACCATGCGCTCGGGCAAGGCCGCCAAGCGCTCGCTCGCCTGATGGAGCTGCTGGCGGAGCGCCTCCGGCCGCACGCGATCGCCGAGGGCCGAGAGCCGGTCGCGCTTCACGCGCAGGAATTGCAGCAGCCCGTTGCCGAGCCGCTCCGCGCGGTCGTCGAGGCGTTGCGCCGCAGCATCCAGGAGCGAGCGCGGATCGGGCAATCCGCGCGCGAGGCCCGAGATCCTGAGGCGCCGCTCGTCCAGGAGCCGCACCATGGCGCCGGCCATGCGGCCGCCGGCATTGCCCACCTGATACAGCAGCTCGAGACGCACCGGCACCGCCATCTCGGCCGCGGCCGTCGGCGTGGGCGCGCGGCGGTCGCTCGCGTAATCGATGAGCGTGGTGTCGGTCTCGTGCCCCACCGCGGAGATCAGCGGGATTTTCGAGGCCGCCGCGGCGCGAACCACGATCTCCTCGTTGAAGGCCATCAAGTCCTCGAGGCTCCCGCCGCCGCGCGCGACGATCAGGAGATCGGGACGCGGGACCGGACCGGCCTCGGGGAGCCGGTTGAAGCCCTCGATCGCCGCCGCCACCTGCTCGGCGGCGCCCTCGCCCTGCACCGCCACCGGCCAGAGCAGCACGCGGCGGGGGAAGCGATCGGCGAGCCGATGCAGGATGTCGCGGATCACCGCGCCCGTGGGCGAGGTCACGACGCCGATCACCTCCGGGAGATAGGGCAGCGGCCGCTTGCGCGAGGCGTCGAACAGGCCCTCGGCGGCGAGCCGCTTACGGCGGTCCTCCAGCATCTTGAGGAGCGCGCCCTCGCCCGCAAGCTCCATGCTCTCGATCACCAGCTGGTACTTCGAGCGGCCGGGATAGGTGGTGATGCGCCCGGTGCAGACGACTTCCAAGCCGTCCTCGGGCTTGAGGCTCATGCGCTGGGCGGTCATCCGCCAGATCACCCCGTCGAGCACGGCGTCGGCGTCCTTGAGCGAGAGGTAGCAATGGCCGCTGCCATGGCGCTTGAAGCCGCTGACCTCGCCGCGCACGCGCACGTAGGAGAAGCCCTGCTCCAGGCTGCGCTTCACCGCAGCCGAGAGCTCGCTGACTGTGTACTCCGGCAGGTTGGCCCGCGATGTCTCGGCGGCGCCGGGAGCGACGAGGATGCTTTCGGTCATTCCCTGGCATGATACAAGACCGCAGGGGACGCGAAAACCAGAGCCGGGAAGGCAGGATGCGGATACTCGTCATCGGGTCGGGCGGCCGCGAGCACGCGCTCTGCTGGGCGATCGCGGCCTCGCCGCTCTGCGACCGGCTCTATGCCGCGCCCGGCAATCCCGGCATCGCGGAGGTCGCGACCTGCGTGTCGATCGGCGCCATGGACTTCGACCACCTCATCGCCTTCGCGCGCGCCGAGCGCATCGACTTCGCGGTGGTGGGCCCGGAGGCGCCGCTGGTGGCCGGCCTTGCCGATCGGTTCGAAGCCGCGGGCATCGCGACCTTCGGGCCGAGCGCCCAAGCGGCGGCGCTCGAGGGCTCCAAGGGGTTCACCAAGGATCTCTGCGCGAAATACGGCATACCCACCGCGGCCTACGGGCGGTTCACCGACGCCGAAGCCGCCAAGGAGTACGTCCGGGCGCGGGGCGCTCCGATCGTGGTGAAGGCCGATGGCCTCGCCGCCGGCAAGGGCGTGACGGTCGCCGCCACGGTCGACGAGGCGCTGGCGGCCGTCGACGCCGCGCTGGTCGGCGGCCGATTCGGCAAAGCCGGCGCCGAGCTCGTGGTCGAGGAGTTTCTGGCGGGCGAGGAAGCCAGCATCTTCGCGCTGGTGGACGGGCGCCACGCCCTGCTGCTTGCCTCGGCGCAGGATCACAAGCGCGTCGGCGACGGCGACACCGGGCCCAACACCGGCGGCATGGGCGCCTATTCGCCGGCGCCCTGCGTCACGCCGGAGATCGAGTCTACGATCCAGCGCCAAATCATCGAGCCCACGGTCGCGGCGATGGCGCGGGAGGGCCGCCCGTTCAAGGGCGTGCTCTATGCCGGCCTGATGCTGACGGCCGACGGCCCCAAGCTCATCGAGTACAACGTGCGGTTCGGCGATCCCGAATGCCAGGCGCTCTTGCCGCGCCTCAAGAGCGACTTGCTGCCGGCGCTCATCGCGGCGCGCGATGGGGTGCTCGGGGATTTCGATCTGCGGTGGCGCGAGGAGACCGCGGTCTGCGTCGTGCTGGCGGCTCGGGGCTACCCGGATGATCCGCTCAAGGGCACGGAGATCCGCGGCCTCGATGCGGCGGCGCAAGAGCCGGGTGTCACCCTGTTCCACGCGGGAACCCGGCGGCAAGGAGACCGGCTGCTCGCCGATGGCGGACGCGTGCTCAACGTCGTCGCTCTGGGAAAGGACGTCGCGGAGGCGCGAGCACGCGCCTACGCCGCCGTGGACCGGATCGATTGGCCGGACGGATTCTGCCGCCGCGATATCGGTTGGCGCGCGCTGACCCGAAAGTAAGTTCCGAGGGGCGTTAGTTCGTGGCGGCCCGCTTGGCGTCGTCGCAGAGCTTGCGAACGAGGTCGACGAGGACCTCCGGGTCGAACGGCTTCGGCAGGGTCGTGGACGCCCCCAGACGCGCCGCGATTTCGAGGAAATCGGTATTCCCGATGCGTCCGCCGCCGGAAATCGCGATGATCGGCAACTTGGGGTCCTGCTTGCGGATATCGATGATGGTCTGGATGCCTTCCTTCTCCGGCATGATGATGTCGGTCACGATCAGGTCCGGCCGGGCGCGCTGAAAGGCCCGGAAACCTTCCTTGCCGTCCGCGGCCTGAATCACCTCGATCCCGGCATCCTCGAGCAGCAAGGCGATCGTCTGCCGCACCGCCACGTCGTCATCGATGACCAGCACTTGCATGGACCAGCTCCTATGGCTCCGAGAAAAACCTAGCGCCAATTCCCTAGCAATTCCTTCACGGGGCCCTCGTCGGCGAGTTTCCGCCCGCTCAGCGCGGCATATAGAGATCGGCGAGCTGGAACGGCACGATTCGGTCGGGACGCGCCAGCGTCGCGGCGACCGCGTCTCCGTCGACATAGTGGAACCCCGCGCCCACGGCCGCGGCGACTAAGCTGCGGGTCTGGGCGCCGTGGAGAAACGTCACCACCTCGGCCTTCTCCGCCGCCCGCTGGAAGCGCGCAAGCTGTTGCATGAGGATGAATTCCGACTTCGCGAGATGCGCGATCTCGGCGCCCACCGCCGAGATGCCCGTGCCGCGAATCTGGGTGAAATCGATGGTGCCGATCGCAACCTGCAGGGAAACGGCGCGGCAGTGCAGGCGCAGCGGCGCGATGACCTCCATGAGGCGGGACTTGAGGACGCCGGCGGGAACGTCGATGACCTCGATCACCAGATATTGCTTCATCGCCTCCGGGATGGTGCCGATCTCCGCGGCGCAGCGGCGGCGCAGGGCGGTGGAGCACAGAGTCTCGAAGTGAATGGGCATGGCGATGATCAGGCGGCGCCCGTCGGCCGCCATCGCCCTCAGGTCGCCCTTAACGCGGGCGACGGTCGCGGCGTCGAGCCGCGCCATGGCATCGGAATCGCCCGCGACAGCCAGAGACGCGTCGCCGACCGCGCCATCGATATCGGACAGCCTCACCCGCGGCACACAGAGATATGTCGCGATGACGTTGCGGGTCGGATCCCACATCGGCCGAAACACGAAATCGACACCGGCCAGCACGTTGGCACGCACCGCGTCGGCTTCTCTCTGCACCACGCGGTCGCGCTCGATCGGTACCAAGGTCAGGCCGGTATCGTCGTTGGTTCTGGGCGCGTCGTCCGCGCCGGCTTTGAGCTCCGGCGGCGCCAGCGGGCTGATGACCTCGGCGCCCTCGAACATCTGGTCCATCGAGCCGACCGCCTTCAGATCGACGCTGCCGTCGACGCGGGTGACGGCGGTCTTGACCTCGAGATACTCTGAGGCGTCGTCGCCCAGCAGCGTGCGTACGATCTCGTTGCCGATCAGGTAGCACTTGACGCGCGCCTCTTGCTCGCTTAGCCGCGCGAACACCGTGATGTAAGTGTCCTCGCCCCAGGTGGCGTAGATGTCGCCGGGATCGAGGTGCCGCTCGATCACATTGCGCGCGATGCGGTCCGCGCGGTCGGCGACGCGCTGCCACGCATCGCCGAAGCGCTCCTTGATGCGTTTCAATCCGATGATGTTGACCCGGCTCGCCTGAAGACTGGGCGTGCGCTCGAGCAACTGGCGGATTTGGCCGAGAAACTCAGCTTCGTCGGCGTCGCCGCCACCGGCCTGCTTCCACGTGAGTGTCTTGCGCGGAGCGGCGACGGGGCGGACTTCGTGGGTCTTGCCGCTGCCCCACAGCACCCGGCGCAGCTTGTCGACGAGACCCTCGTCGACGACGGTCTCCTTCGGCTCCGTTGGTCCTGCTCTGTCGGAACTCATTGAATATCCGCCTCGACCGCGGGGCGCTGTCACAAGGGCTGGCGAATACCCTATTGGCGATTGGTTAATGAGTGGAGAATGCGCGTCCCAGTCGTCGCGGCCCGCCGTAATTCACCGGCGCGCCACGAAGAATCGCTTCAGGAGCGCGGCCGCCCGCTCGGCGTCGATGCCGCCATAGACCTCGGGCCGGTGATGGCAGGTCGGCTGCGAGAAGATGCGGGGGCCATGCTCCACGCCGCCACCCTTGGGATCGGCGGCGCCGAAGTAGAGCCGGCGCACGCGGGCAAACGAAATAGCGGCCGCGCACATGGGACAGGGCTCCAGCGTCACGTAGAGATCGCAGTCGGTGAGCCGAGGCGCCCCTTGCCGCTCCGCCGCCGCCCGCAGCGCGAGCATCTCGGCGTGCGCGGTGGGATCGTGGAGCTCCTCCACGCGGTTCCCCGCGCTGGCCAACACCGCGCCGGTGCTGGCCTCGACGACGATGGCGCCCACCGGCACCTCGCCGCGATCGCCCGCACGCTCGGCCTCGGAAAAGGCGAGCGCCATGAAGCCGGGCGCACGGGCCGCGCTCACGCCATTCCTCCCCGTTCCGGCGCAAAATGCTCGACCAGGATTTTCGGCGGCGGGACCGGCTTTCGCGTGGAGAGCCGGATGAACAAGCCGGTCTGCTCCGCGCGGGCGTGCACGGTCTCGCCGACGCGGAACTCTGCGCCGATGCGCCAGCGCGCGCCCGTCATGCCGGCGGCCCAAATCCGGCCCACCACGCGGTCCTGCAGGGTCAGCGGGCGCTCATAGGTGATCCGGGTCTCCAGCAGCACCGGCGCCACATCGTCCGCCACGGCCTGGGCGAGCGGATAGACCTCGGCCATCATCGCGAGGCGAAGGTCCTCGAGCCAGCGGACATAGACGATGTTGCCGACGATGCCAGCGAAGTCGATGTCGTAGGTCTTGATCTCGATCGCGCGCTCTACGATACGGCGCGGATCGGTCGGAGGCTCGGCCAAGTCAGCGGCTCCCGTGGAGTTGCGGCCCTCAAGCGGCGAGCCTAGAGTGCCCGGCATCGGGCTACCCTCGCAATGGCACAACCGATTATCGGTCTCACTCTCGATTCGGAGCCGCCCGGCGGCTACTCCAAGGTGCCGTGGTATGCGCTGCGCGAGAACTACTGCGCGGCGGTGGCGCGGGCCGGCGGGCTGCCCGTGCTGCTGCCGCACGAGGTCGAGCAGGCCGACGCCTACCTTCGCATTATCGACGGGCTGGTGGTGACGGGCGGCGCGTTCGACGTCGATCCCGCGATCTTCGGCGCGGAGACCCGGCATGCCAGCGTCAAGACCAAGGACCGCCGCACGCAATTCGAGCTCGCCCTGACCCGGCGCGCGCTTTCCGCGGACAAGCCGGTTCTCGGCATCTGCGGCGGCCAGCAGCTCATGAACGTGGCGCTCGGCGGCACCCTGATCCAGCACATTCCCGACGAGGTGCCCGAGGCGCTCGTCCACGAGCAGAAGAACCCGCGCAACGAGCCCGGCCATATCGTGCGCTTCGGCGAAGGCACGCGGCTCCGTGAGATCGCGGCTTGCGGCGAGGCGCCGGTCAACAGCACGCATCACCAGGCCGTGAAGGCGCCGGCGCCCGGCCTGGTCGTGGACGCGGCGGCGCCCGACGGCGTGATCGAGGGCATCGAGGATCCACGCCGCCGCTTCTGCATCGGCGTCCAATGGCATCCCGAATACGCTATCAGCGATGCCGATCTGCGGCTGTTCGCCGCCTTTATCGACGCCGCGCGCTGATCCCATGACCGACGTGACCGCGCCCAAGGGCGAGCGAGTCGCCAAGCTCCTGGCGCGCGCAGGCCTTTGTTCCCGGCGCGACGCCGAGCGCTGGATCGCCGAGGGCCGCGTCAGCCTCGACGGCCGCGTGCTCGACAGCCCCGCCGTCACCGCGACAGCCGAGAGCGATCTGCGCGTCGACGGCAAGCCCATTCCGAAGAAGGAGCCGGCAAGGCTCTGGCGCTACCACAAGCCGTCGGGGCTCGTGACCACGCATCGCGACGAGAAGGGCCGGCCGACCGTATTCGAGCGCCTGCCGCCGGAGCTGCCGCGCGTCGTCTCGGTCGGACGGCTCGATCTGACTTCGGAAGGATTGCTCCTGCTCACCAACGACGGCGGGCTTGCGCGGACGCTGGAGCTTCCCTCGCGCGGCTGGATCCGGCGGTATCGCGTGCGCGCTCATGGAACCGTGGACGCCCAGCGGCTCAAATCCCTGGAGAAAGGGCTCACGCTCGATGGAATTTCCTATGGGCCGATCCGCGCGGGGCTGGAGCGCGCGCAGGGCAGCAACGCCTGGCTCGTCGTGTCGCTGCAAGAAGGCAAGAACCGCGAGATCCGTCGGGTACTCGCGCATCTCGGCCTCGACGTGACGCGCCTCATCCGGATCGCCTATGGACCTTTCCAGCTCGGTCATCTGGCGCGCGGCGGCGTCGAGGAAGTGCCGCGCCGCGTGCTGCGCGAGCAGCTGGGAGTCGAGGAGATGCGAGCCCATGCGGATCGTCGGCGGTAAGCACCGCGGCCGGCGGATCGCGGCGCCGCCGGGCGACGCCGTGCGCCCGACCTCGGAGCGGGCGCGGGAAGCGCTGTTCAACATTCTCGCCCATGGCCGGTTTGCGCCGGCGCCGGTATTCGAGGATGCGCGCGTGCTCGACGTCTTCGCGGGCACGGGCGCTTTCGGGCTGGAGGCTTTGTCCCGCGGCGCCCGCTTCGCGGCGTTTATCGAGAAGGATCGGCAGGCGCGCGAGTCGCTCGCCGCCAACATCAAGGCGCTCGGCGAGGGCAGCCGCACGCGGCTCCTCGCGGCGGACGCGACGGCGCCGCCGCGCGCCGACGGACCCTACGATCTCGTCTTCCTCGATCCGCCCTATCGCACGGGGCTCGCCGCGCCGGCACTCGACGCATTGTCGCGCGCGGGCTGGCTTGCCGCCGATGCGCTGGTCATCGTGGAGCTGGCGGCGCGCGGCGAGTTCGAGCCGCCCGAGGGTTTCATGGCACTGGAGGAACGCCGCTACGGCGCGGGCCGGCTCGTGTTCCTGCGCAAAATCAAGGCGAAGGCGACGGCTGGCACCGGATAAGGCACGCGTCGCTCACCGCCGTCCGAACAGCCGCTCGATGTCCGCGAGCTTGAGCTCGACATAGGTCGGGCGGCCGTGATTGCACTGGCCGCTGTGCGGCGTCGCCTCCATCTGGCGCAGGAGCGCGTTCATTTCCGCCGACGTGAGGCGGCGGCCGGCGCGCACGCTGCCGTGGCAGGCCAGCGTGCCGCAGAACTCCTCGAGCTTCTCCTTGAGCGAGAACGCGCCGCCGAGCTCAGCGAGCTCGTCGGCGAGGTCGCGGACCAGCCCGGGCACATCGATCTCGCCCAGGAGCGCCGGCACCTCGCGAACCACCACGGCGCCCGCGCCGAAGGGCTCCAGGATGAGCCCGAGCTCGGCGAGCTCCGGCGCGCGGGCGACCAGCCGAGCCGCACCCGCTTCCTCGAGCTCCACGACCTCGGGGATGAGCAGGAGCTGACGGGCGACGCCGGTCGCCGCCATCGCCTCTTTCATGCGCTCGTAGACCAGCCGCTCGTGGGCGGCGTGCTGATCGACGATCACGATGCCGGTCTCGGTCTGCGCGACGATGTAGGTCTCGTGAACCTGCGCGCGCGCGGCGCCCAGGGGATACCGCGCGAGGTCCTCGCCGGCGGTCGGCGAAGCGGCTTCATCGACGGCTCGCGCTTCCGGCCTGTCGAGGTCTACGACGACATTGCCGAGGGGCGACTGAAATTCGGCGGCGGTCTCAGCAAGGCCGCGTCTCGCCGCCGCTCCTGGCGCGCCGTAGTACGGACCGCCGTTCCCGGTCCACGTGGCAGGACGCAAGGCCGAGAGCGCCGCCTCGGCAACCGTGGTGGCCGCGCGGTGGCCCGCGGCGGCGAGCGCGTGCTTCAGGGCGCCGACGATCAGGCCGCGCACCAGGGCGGCGTCCCGAAAGCGCACCTCCGCCTTGGCGGGATGCACGTTCACGTCCACCTCGGTACCGGACAAGTCCAGAAACAGCACCACCATCGGGTGGCGGTCGCGGGCGAGGTAGTCCTGGTAGGCGCCGCGGACCGCGCCCAGCAGAAGCTTGTCCCGGACCGGTCGGCCGTTGACGAAGAGGTACTGGTCCCGCGCGGTCGCGCGATTGAGGGTAGGTAGGCCGGCGAGGCCGGTGAGGCGCACGCCTTCGCGCAGCGCCTCGATCGGCAGCGCATTGTCGGCGAAGCTGCGGCCCAGAATCGCCGCCAAGCGCTCGCGCCGCGCCGCTTGCGGGTCTCGCCCGGCGAGATCGCCGCCGAGTGCGGGCAGGCGCAGGATCTCGCGGCTGTCCTCGGCGGTCACGGTGAAGGCGATCTCGGGATGTGCCATCGCGAGGCGCTCCACCACGTCGACCGCCTGGTCGCGCTCGGCGCGCGTCGTCTTCATGAATTTGAGCCGCGCCGGCGTCGCATAGAAGAGGTCCCGGACTTCGACGCGGGTGCCCTGAGCCTGCGCGGCCGGCCTCACCTCGCCTTTAGCGCCGGCGTCGACCGCGATCGACCACGCCTCGGCGGCGCCCCGCTTGCGGCTCGCGATCGTGAGCCGGCTCACCGCGGCGATCGACGGCAGCGCCTCGCCGCGAAACCCGAGCCAGCGGATATCCAGGAGATCGTCGTGCGGCAGTTTCGAGGTGCAGTGCCGCTCCACGGCAAGGGCGAGCTCGTCGGGGCCCATGCCCTCGCCGTCGTCGCTGACCACGATCAGGCTCTGCCCGCCGTCGTGGAGGGCGACCTCGATCCGGCGCGCGCCGGCATCGATGGCGTTCTCGACCAGCTCCTTCACCGCCGCCGCCGGCCGCTCCACCACTTCGCCGGCGGCGATGCGGTTGACGAGGACCGGCGGCAGTTGTCGAAGGGTCATGCCGGTGATTTTGCCCCGGCTTTGCTCATTTCGCCAAGAAATCGACGCGCCAGCACCTTGCCCTGCTCCACCGCCGGCTGCCCGAACGCCGGCACACCGAAGAGATCCGCGGCGATCAGCGTCTCCAGGATGAAATGCATGAAGAGCGCGCCCAGGCGCTCCTCGTCGAGTCGCTCGAGCCGGATGATCCGAGTCGGCCGGCCCCGCTGCATCAGCGACTCGGCGGTTGCCTGCTGCTCGGCCTCGAGGAGATCGCCCATGGTGCGGCCGGCGAGGTAGCCGAGCTCGGGGTCGGCCGCGAGATCGTCCGGCACGCGCCCGCCCTTGCCGGCCTGATCGAGCATCACGAGCGTGAACAGCTTGTCGGCGGGACCGTCGAGATAGAGCTGCAGCTGGCTGTGCTGATCGACCACCCCGACGGCGCGGATCGGCGTCGTGCCCTTCCCGCTCTTGCCCAGGCTCTCGGCCCAAAGTTGCCGATACCAGAGACCGAAATAGGCGAGCTGGTCGGCGTAGGCCATCAGCACGGTGGAGCGGAGATTGTGCAGCTCGGCGAGGCCGACGCTGACGGCGGCGCCGAGCGCGGCGGGAGCCGCCCGCGCAGTCTTCGCGGAAAGCGTCTCGGTGAGGGCGGCCTCCGCGCCGCGCCGCAGCGCCTCGGCGTCGAGACCCGCGATGAGCGCGGGCAGCATGCCGACGTTGGAGAGTACCGAAAAGCGGCCGCCGATCTCGGGATCGTGGTCGATCAGGCGAATGGTTTCGCGCTCGGCCATGCGCCGAAGGACATTGTCCTTGGCCTCGGTGAGAGCGAGGCAGCGCTCGGCCGCTTGCTTTCGCCCCACGGCGCGCCGTAGCGCCTCGAGCACGATCATGAACTGCGTCAGCGGCTCGGCGGTGCCGCCCGATTTGGAGATCGCGATCACGCCGGTGCGCGTGAGATCGATGCTCTGCAGAAGCGCCTCGAAAGTCCCGGGATCGATGTTCTCCATGAAATGGAGGCGCGGCGCGCCAGGCTTGGGCCCAAATCCGCGATCGGCCAGTGCGTAGAGCGTCTGGCCGCCCAAGCTCGAGCCGCCGATGCCCAGCACGACCACATGGTCGAAGCGCCGGAATTCCTTGGCGAGCGATGCCAGGGCTTGCAGATCGTCTCTCCGCGCGGAGATCGCGAGCAGCGGCTCGGTTCCCTTGGCGCGCTGGTCGCGCAGACGGTCAAGCGCCGGACGAGTGCGCTCCAGCAAGGCGCCGAGCTCGCCCGCGCCCAAGCCGAGGGCGCCGATGCGCTCGAGGAGACAGCCAGAGATATCCTGACGATAGAGCATGATGAACCCACGCTTCTTGATTGGATGGCGACATAACGGAGCGATCGTAACCGACGTTCGACGGGCTCGCGACGTCTCCTCAGGAAGCCGCGCGCGCCTGGCGCACAAAACCGTGTGCCGCGATCCCCGCGAGTTGTCTCATGCTCACGGTATTCAGCGGGAACTCCAGCACGACGTGGAGCAGGCTCAGCGCGAGGAGCACCGTGAAGCCCTTGGCATAGTCGTAGAAGTAGAGCCCGGTCGCCGCCACGCTCAGCGCCGCGATCACGCTCAGCCGTCCCGCCGGGATGCGTCGCCAGCCGATCACGTCCGCCTTAATGAACCAATTGAGATAATGATACGTATAGACGAAAGACAGCAGGCCCGTGCTGCGCGAGTCGAATGACAAATCGGGGACATGCAGCACCTGGCCGAGCGCGGGCGCGACGCCGCCGAAATAATGGTAGCCGAGTTGTGCGAGCGGCATGCTGCGCGGGACCGGCCCCGGCGGCATCAGCAGGATGAGCGCGACCGCGCCGAGATAGACCAGCACCAGCGCGGCCTGCGACCGGCTGCCCGCGCGATAGGCGCCGAGCATCATGAAGACGAGCGTGAACACCGAGACGTGGATCAGGGTCGGCAACAGCACCGCCGAGACCGCGAGAAAGTCCTGGCCTGTGACCAGCGCCGCGGTGAACGCGACCAGGATCGCCAGCAGGACGCCCCGCTGCATCCAACTGATGCCGCCGATCGCCAGCGCGGCGCCGACGAAGGCGATCCAGATCAGCAAGCCCGAGTCCAGTACGTTCGACACGCTCACGGCCGCCACCGCGACCGCAGCGAGCGCCAAGGCGATCGGCTTCGCGGATAGGAAATACTGGCGGTCGTGCAGCCAGGATATTTCTGTCAGGTAATGCGCGGGGCCGAGGACCGCGTAGGCGATCAGCAGAAGCTCGAACGGCAGCACATAGGCGAGCGCGAGGGCCGAGAGCATGAGCCCGAGATGAACCACATCCGCGCGCGGCATCGATTTCCCCAACCGTCTGCGGCGAGGATAGGCGGCGGGTTGCCGAGGCGCAAGAATGCGGGTGCCGGCCTAACCGCCGTCGGCGGCGATCTCCGTGGCGCCCACCAAGCCCTTGGGCGCGCCCACGATCACGATCCGGAGCCGGTCGGGATCGAGGAGCCGCTTGGCGACCCGCCGGACGTCGTCGACGGTGACGGCCGCGAGTGCCTTGGCGCGCTGCTCGATGTAGTCCATGCCGAGCTTTTCCACCTGCAGGCTCACCAGCAGCCCCGCCAGGCGCGAGGTGGTATCCAGACTGAGCGGAAACGATCCGATGAGATAGGTCTTGGCGGCCGCGAGCTCCGCCGGGGTCGGACCGTCATCGCGGAAACGCCGCCATTCCGAGCGCAGGATACCGAGCACGTCGCCGACCCGGTCGTTGCGGGTCGCAACCCGCCCATAGAGGATGCCGGCGTGGCGCAGCGGGCTGAGCCCCGCGCCGACGCCGTAGGCGAGGCCTCGCTTCTCCCGGATCTCGGCGGTGAGCCGCGAGGTCACTCCGTTCCCGGCCAGGATCTCGTTCATCACCAGGGCGACGTACCAGTCCGGATCGTTCCGCTTGATGCCGCGCTCGCCGAACGTGACCACGCTCTGGGGTATCGGCATGTTCACGACCAGCAGCGCGCCCTCGTCGAAGGCGGCGGTATCCGCGACGGCGGCGGCGGCGGCGTGAGCCGGCAGGGCGCCGAAGGTCCGGTCGAGGAGCGCCTGCAAGCGCTCCGGCGTGATGTCGCCGACCACGCCCACGGTCAGCTTGTCGCGGCCGAAGCGCTCCGCGACAAAGCGGCGAAGATCGTCGGCCTCGAGCGTCGCGATCGAGGCAAGGCTCCCCGCGGAACGCCGGCCATAGGGGTGATCGGGAAAGGCCGTACGCCACCAGATGCGGTCCGCGATGACCCTCGGCGCCTCCGCGCCTTCCCGGAGCTCAAACGAAACCTGGCTTTTCACACGCTCGATCGCGGCGGGATCGAAGCGCGGGCTGGTCAGCGACAAGCGCAGGAGATCGAACGCCGCGTCGGCATTGGCCGAGAGCGTGCGCATCGTGCCGCCGACCGCGTCATAGGACGCATCGAAATCCAGCCGGACGGAGAGGTCCTCGACCCGGCTCTTGAACGCCTGGCTGTCGAGCTCGCCGGCGCCCTCGTCGAGCAGGTCCATGGCGAGATTGGCGCGACCCTCCTCGCCCGACGGGTCGAGAGCGGTGCCGCCGTCGAACGAGAATTCGACCGCGATCAACGGCAGGGTGTGATCCTCGATCAACCACGCGGTAATGCCGCCGGGACTCTTGACCTCGGCGATGCCGCTCGCGCGCGCGGCGCCCACCGACAGAACCACGGCAAAGAGCAAGGCCAGCGCGCCCCGCAAGGTCGGGCATCTCATGAGCGTTTCTCCGGCAGCAGCACCGCGGTTACGCCAGCCTCATCCTTCAGAACTTCGCGCGCCACGGCCATGATCTCCTCCGGCGTCACGGCGCCAATCCGCTCGGGCCATGCTTGGACATCCTCGAGACTGCGTCCGGCGACCAGCGAGGCGCCGATGATGCGGGCCACGCCGGAGAGGCTGTCGCGGCTGTAAAGCGCGCTCGCCTGCAGGTGCCGCTTGACGCGATCGACTTCCGCTGCGGTTATGCCCTCGCTCAGGAGCTTGCGGATCTCCGCGACCGTCGCCGCCTCGACGTCGGCGACCGACACGCCATCCTTGGGTTCCGCGGAGACGGTGAAGGTACCGGCACCGCGATAGGGCTGGTAGCCGGCGCCGGCGGAGACCGCGAGCTTCTTGTCGATCACCAGGCTCCGATAGAGCCGGGCGCTCTCGCCGCCGCCGAGGATCTCCGCCAAAACGGTAAGCGCGTCGGCGAGCTTGCCGTCGTCCTCGAGATAAGAGGGCGCCAGATACGTCCGGCTCCACTCCGGGCTCGCGACGTGGCCGCTGGTCATCTCGAGCCGCGTCGCCGCCACCTTGGGCGGCTCCGCCAACGCCTCGTGAGCGGGCACGGAATGCGGCGGGATCGGCCCGTAATAAGTCTCGGCCAGCGAGCGCACGCGCTCGAGGCTGACATCGCCCGCGATCACCAGCACCGCGTTGTTGGGGGCGTACCAGGTGGCGTAGAACCGGCGCGCGTCGTCGGCGCCGAGCCCGCGCATCTCGCTCAGCCAGCCGATCGCGGGCAGGCGGTAGTGGCTGTTGAGGAACAACGCGGCATTGCTCTGCTCGTCGAGCAAGGCGGCGGGCACGTTGTCGGTGCGGCTGCGGCGCTCCTCGATGATCACCTGACGCTCCGGCGTCACCTGATCCTCGGTGATCAGGAGATCGTGCATGCGCTCCGCCTCGAGCTTCATGACGAGTTCCAGGCGATCCGCCGCGACGGTCTGGAAGTAGACCGTATAGTCCGGCGAGGTCGAGGCGTTCTCGCGGCCGCCGTTCTCGGAGACCTGGCGCGAGAACTCGCCGGGCGGCGCCTCCTTCGTGCCTCGGAACATCAGGTGCTCGACGAAATGCGCGATGCCCGACTTGCCCGGCGGATCGTCGTAGGCACCGGCCTTGTACCAAAGCATCTGCGTGACCGCGGGCGCGCGATGGAACGGCACCACCACGACCTGCAAACCGTTCGCCAGCGTGAAGCTGTCGGTGTCAAACTGCTTGGCCGACGCCGGCGCTGTGGACGCCAGCGCGAGACCGATGATCAGCGGAACCAGCGCGCGCACGGCGAAAACGGGCACCACTCAGAAGATGTTGAAGATGGACGTGCTCTTCTTTCGCTCGATGGTGGGCGCGGGCTGTTGAGTCGCGTCCGCGGAGGCGGCGCCCGGTGCGTCGGGCGCGATCGGCGCGCCGGTTGCTTGCGCCTGCTTGATCCGGTCGGCTTCCTTGTTGGGATCGATCACGTCGTTGCTGGCCGGCGGCCCGGAGGTGCGCCAGAACAGCAGCTTGTCGACGAAGCTCCGCTGGTTCTCGGGAGTGAGCGCGGTATCGTCGGACACATGCGATCGGATCGACGGATCGGCGTTCGGCGCGCCCGCGTCGCGCAACAGCGCACCTTCGCCGGGACTACGCTCCGAAGCCGCGGGCGGCAGGCCAGCCTGCTGCGGACCCGCGCGGAAGACCGCCTCTTTGGCCTTGTCCTGGGCGGCGACTTCCTGGGATGGCGCCGCGCCGGGCTGCGGCGGGCGCAACGAGTAGTCCGGCGGGATCGCCAAGGGCGCCCGAGACACCACCGCGAACTCGTCGGGAATTACTTTTTCCATTCCGAACGCTCGGCGAATGTCCGTGCAGCCGCCCAGCGTCGTGGCCAGACCCACCGCGGCCAATACGGGAAGCGCGATACCCCTGTTCACCATACCCCTGCTCGCCATAACCCCCAGATTGCCCCCAGGCCGCACCTTAATAGGACTTTTCGCGTCGATTGAGCAAGGCGTCTAGCAGGAGGAGAGCTACGCCCACGGTGATCCCGGAATCAGCCAGGTTGAAGGTCGCGAAGTGCCAGTCAAACCAGTGAAAATCCAGGAAGTCGGTGACCGCGCCCAAACGCAGGCGGTCGATCACGTTGCCGATGGCGCCGCCGGCCACGAACCCGATGCCGGAGGCCACCAGCGTGCTTTCAGTGCGCCAGAGCCAAATCAAGAGCGCCGTCACGATGACCACCGCGAGGACCGAGAACAACACCGCATTCCAGGCCGAGTCCCGATTGAAGAGGCCGAAGCTCATGCCGCGGTTCCAGGTCAGCACGAGATTGAAGAACGGCGTCACCACGCGCTGGGGCACCGGCGGTCCCGGCGCGGCAGCGGGAAGTCCGGCGCCGAAATAGGCGACCACCCAGCTCTTGCTGAGCTGGTCCGCCAGCACCGTCAGCGCCAGGAGCGCGAAGCCGAGGCCGCGCGTCACGCGTTTCCGGTGGGGGCAAAATGGGCGACCGCGTCTGCGCAGCGGCGGCAGAGCTCGGCATGACCATCGGACGCGCCGACCTCCGGCAGGACCCGCCAGCAGCGCTGGCATTTCTCGCCCGACGCGCGCTCGATCACCACGCCGACGCCCGCCACCTCCGGCAGCGTGAAGGCGCCCTCGGGCGCCGCCGAGAAGGCAACCGTCCCCTCCGAGGTGATGCAGAGCTCCGCCAGGTCGACGCCGGCCAGCGCCTCTCTGTAGTCCTCGGGCACGTAGAGCCTCGCCGCACCCTGCAGGCTCGATCCCAGGCGCTTCTGCGCCCGCTCGATCTCGAGCGCGCCGGTGACGACCCGGCGGAGATCCCGGAGCCGCGCCCATTTGGCGCCGAGCGCCTCGTCGCGCCAGTCGGCCGGCAGCTCGGGATAGAGCTCGAGATGCACGCTCACCTCCGGGGCCTCGCCGTGGCGCGCGAGCCAGGCTTCCTCGGCGGTGAAACACAGCACCGGCGCGAGCCAACGCGCGAGGCTGTCGAAGACCCGGTCCAGCACCGTCCGGGCCGCGCGCCGGCGCAGGGAATCCGGCCGGTCGCAGTAGAGCACGTCCTTGCGAACGTCGAAGTAGAAGGCGGAGAGGTCAACCGCGCAGAGATTGTGAAGCGCCGTGAACAGGGTGTGGAAGGCATAGGTCTCCGACGCCTCGCGCACGAGGGCGTCGGTCTCGGCGAGGCGATGCAGGACCCAGCGCTCGAGCTCCGGCATCTCCGCGACGTCGAGCCGCTCGCGCTCGCTGAAGCCCGCGAGATTGCCGAGGAGATAGCGCAGCGTATTGCGCAGGCGGCGGTAGACATCGGCCTGGTACTTCAGGATCTCGGGCCCGATGCGGAGATCCTCGGAATAATCCGAGGCCACCACCCAGAGCCGCAGGATGTCGGCGCCGCTCCGCTCCACCACCTCCTGGGGCGAGACCACATTGCCCAGGGACTTCGACATCTTGCGGCCCTGTTCGTCCAAGACGAAGCCGTGCGTGAGCACGGCGTCGTAGGGCGCGCGGCCGCGCGTGCCGCAGGACTCCAGCAGCGAGGAGTGGAACCAGCCGCGGTGCTGGTCCGAGCCCTCGAGATAGAGCGAGGCCGGCCATTTGAGGTCCGCGCGCTTCTCCAGCACGTAGCTGTGGCTCGCGCCGGATTCGAACCAGACCTCGACGATGTCGGTCACCTTCTCGTAGTTGGCGGGATCGTAGCGGTTGCCGAGAAAGGCCGCGGGATCGGCGGTGAACCAGACGTCGGCGCCGTCGCGCTCCATCGCGGCCGCGATCCGGTCCACCACCGCCTGATCGCGCAGCGGCGCGCCCGTGGCCTTGTCGGTGAAGACGGCGATCGGCACGCCCCAGGCGCGCTGGCGCGAGATGCACCAGTCGGGCCGGCTCTCGATCATGGAGCGGATCCGGTTCTCGCCCTGGGGCGGGACCCACTGGGTCGCGGCGATGGCCGCCAGCGCCTTCTGCCGGAGCCCGTTGGTCTCCATGCTGATGAACCACTGCGGCGTGTTGCGGAAGATCAGCGGCGCCTTGGAGCGCCAGGAATGCGGATAGGAGTGGGTGAGCTTGCCGCGCGCCAGGAGCCCACCCGCGGCGTCGATGGCGGCGATCACCCTGTCGTTGGCGTCGCCGGGCTTGCCGTTCGAGCGATAGACCACGGCGCCCGCGAAGAGCGGCACATGCGGATAGTAGGTGCCGTCGCCCGCCACGGTCTGCGGCACCTCGAGGCCGTTGGCCTGGCCCAGCTCGAAATCGTCGACGCCGTGGCCCGGCGCGATGTGGACGAAGCCGGTGCCGTCGGTGTCCGTGACGAAGGCGCCCGGAAAGAGCGCCACGTCGAAGTCGTAGCCTTGGCCGCGCAGCGGATGCCGCGTCACGGTGCCGGCGAGATCGCTCGGCTTGAGCTCCGCCACGACCTCGCTCGCGAATCCCGCGACCTGCTCGACCGCCGCGCGGCACGATTTCGCGAGCACCAGCGTCTCACCGACGCGGGCGTGGCTCTTCTCGGCCGCCGACGTCACGCGCAGGAGCACGTAGTCGATCTCCGGTCCATAGGCGATGGCGCGGTTGCCGGGCAGCGTCCAGGGCGTGGTGGTCCAGATCACCACCGAGGCGCCCGTGAGCGCGGGCAGCGAGGGCGTCACCACGGGAAAGCGCACCCAGCAGGTGGTGGAAGTGTGGTCGTGGTATTCGACCTCGGCATCGGCGAGCGCGGTCTGCTCCACCACCGACCACATCACGGGCTTGGCGCCGTGATAGAGGCCGCCGTTCATCAGGAACTTGCCGATCTCGCGCACGATCTGCGCCTCGGACGCCGGCGCCATGGTCGTGTAGGGGTTCTCCCAATCGCCCTCCACGCCGAGCCGCTTGAACTCCGCGCGCTGCACGTCGATCCAGTGCGCAGCGAAGTCGCGACACTCTTGGCGGAACTGCGCGATCGGCACGTCGTCCTTGTTCTTCTTCTCGGCGCGGTATTTCTCCTCGATCTTCCATTCGATCGGCAGGCCGTGGCAGTCCCAGCCCGGCACGTAGACCGCGTCCTTGCCGAGCTTCTGCTGCACGCGGTTGACCACGTCCTTCAGGATCTTGTTGAGGGCGTGGCCGATGTGCAGGTTGCCGTTGGCGTAGGGCGGGCCGTCGTGGAGGATGAACTTCTCGCGGCCCTTCAAGGCCGCGCGCTGGCGCTCGTAGAGCGCGGTCTTCTGCCAGCGCTCCAACAGCTGCGGCTCGCGCTTGGGCAGCTCGCCTTTCATGGGAAAGGCGGTCTGCGGCAGGAACACGGTCGGTCGATAGTCGGTGGCCATGGCTCGTCAACTCAGGAGGCGGGTCGGAGGCGCCCATCGCCGGGCGCCGGAGCTGGGGCGTGCGCGGTCCCGGCCCTTAGGAAAGGGCCGGGCGGATAATTCGCGCCTGTCGCGGCAGCGTCAGCGGAGCCATGGCCCGAACATAGGGACGCCGAGATTTTCCGTCAACCGACGGCATTCTGCTCGGTCGCGAGAATGGCGCGCGCCTGCGCGGCGTCGGCGGCGATCTGGGCCTTGAGCTCGGCGAGGCCGGCGAATTTCCGCTCGGGACGCAGATGCTCGATGAGGGCCACGCGGAGGTGCTTGCCGTAGAGGTCGCCGGCGAAGTCGAAGAGATGCGTCTCGAGCCGGAGGTCGGTGCCGCCAACCGTGGGCCGCGTGCCGAGATTGGCAACGCCGTCGCGCCAGCGCGGCGGCGTATCCTCCTCGATCTCGACCTTGACCGCGTAGACGCCGCCCGCCGGCCGCAGGTAATCGCCGAGCCGCAGGTTCGCGGTCGGAAAGTCGATGGTGCGGCCGCGCTGGTCGCCCAATTCGACCCGGCCCTCGATCTCGAAGGGGCGGCCGAGCAGGACTGCCGCGTCGCGCGCCCGCCCCTCAGCCAGGTCCTGGCGGATCCGCGTCGAGGAATAGACGGTGCCGCCGGCGGCCTCGAGCGGCGAGACCACGGTGACGCCGAAGCCCAAGCGCTCGCCGAGCTCACGCAGCACGTCGGGCGTGCCGCCGCGCTTGTGGCCGAAGTGGAAGTCGTAGCCCACCACCGCGTGGCGGGCGTGCAGGCTCTCGACGATCAGCCGGCGCACGAAGTCGTCGGCCGCGACCTTGGAGAACTCGAGATCGAACGGCAGCACGAGGAGCAGGTCCACGCCGAGCGCCTCGATGTGGCGCGCCTTGGCGCGGAACGGCGTCAGGCGAAAGGGCGGCGCCTCCGGATGGAAGACCCGATAGGGATGCGGCTCGAAGGTCAGGACGGCGAGCCTGGCGCCGAGGCCGCGCGCGATCTCGGCCGTCTTGCCGATCACGATCTGATGGCCGCGATGGACGCCGTCGAAATTGCCGATCGCCACAACCGAGCCGCGGTCCGCGGGCTCGAGCACGGCCGGGTGACGCAAGATGCGCATGGGGCCGCACGATATCGCGGCGGGCGCGAAACCGGTAGTCGGGAAACCCGCCTCTTCGCGCGCCTTAGACTTTCTCGGGCACCAGGACGAGGGCGTCGCCGTCGACCACCACCTTGTCGCCGACCTGGATCACCGTCTTGAGGGCGACGCGCGCCTTCTCGCGGATGATATCGGTGATGGTGACGTGGGCCTCGATGGTGTCGCCGATCCGCACGGGCGCGCGGAAGTTCAGATTCTGCTTGAGATAGATGCTGCCGGGTCCGGGCAGCTTCGAGCCGATCACGGTCGAGAGGAAGCTCGCCGTCAGCATGCCGTGGATGATCCGGCTGCCGAACCGGGTCTTCTCCGCGTATTTCTGGTTCATGTGCACGGGATTGGCGTCGCCGGAGACGCCGGAGAACAGGATGATATCCGCCTCGGTGACCGTGCGCGCGAAGCTGGCGCTCATGCCGACCGAGAGGTCCTCCAGAAGGAACCCGCCATCCGGCATCGAGAGACGACGCGTATCATCCATCACGGTACCTCAATCAAAAGTTTGCCCGACCTCGCACCGCGGAGGACTGCTCCGCGACGGGATTGTGCGCTGCACCTTAATCACTGCCGCGGCGCATCGCAAGAATAGCTTCGCATTCAATGGTTAACAACGCGTCTGCGGTGCAAGTTATTCGCAGCGGCAACAAAGACTCGGAAAAATCCCGGGACGCTCACCGGGGCGGCTGCGGGTCGATGGGGGTCTTGCCGAGGAGGCCGAGCGCCTGCTCGAGGAGGCCGGCGAAGCCCAGGAGCTCGCCGTCGCCATAGGGCCGCCCGACCATCTGCAGCCCGACCGGCAGCCCGCTCGCCGTGAAGCCGCAGGGCAGCGAGAGCGCGGGGCAGCCCGCGAGCGTCACGGCATAGGTGATGCCGAGCCAGTCCCAATAAGTCTCGAAGCGGTGGTCTCCGACCGCCTCGACGTAGCGCTGGTCGACGTCGAAGGGCGGCACGATCACCGTCGGCGTCAACAGCAGGTCGTAGGTGTCGAAGTACCGCACGACGCGCTGATAGAGCGCCGCGCGCTCGCGGGTCGCGCGGCCGATCTCGTCGGCGCCGAGCCTCAGCCCCGCCTCGATGTTCGCGACGATGTCGGGCTTGAGCCGCGCGCGGTGCTCGGCATAGACCGGGCCCAGTGCGACGACATAGCGCAGCGCGCGCAGCACGCGAAAGATCTCGCGGGTGCCGCTGAAGTCCGGTGCGGCGAGCTCGACCGCGGCGCCGGTCTCGCCGAGCTTCCGCGCCGCCGCCTCGGCGATCTCGTGCACCTCGCGGTCGACCGGCAGGAAATCCAGGTTCGGGGAGTAGCCGACCTTCTTCGGCTTGCCGGCCCGGCGCACGCGCTCGAGGAAGGGGCGCCGGGACGGCGGGCGCGAGAGGGGATCGCGGGGATCGAACCCCGCCATGGCGTCCAGCATGAGCGCCACGTCCGCGACCGTGCGCGCCATGGGACCGCTCACGCCGAGCGTGTCGAAGCCGCCGGGTCCCGGCCCTTGCGCCACCCAGCCCGGGCTCGGCCGCATCCCCACCACCGAGCAGAAGCTCGCGGGGATGCGCAGGCTGCCGCCGAGGTCGCTGCCGTTGGCGAGCCAGACCATGCCGGTCGCGAGCGCCACCGCCGAGCCGCCCGACGAGCCGCCGCAGGTGAGCGCGGTGTTCCAGGGATTGCGCGTCTTGCCGAACACCTCGTTGAAGGTGTTCGCGCCGGCGCCGAACTCCGAGGTGTTGGAGCGCGCGACCACGATGCCGCCGCGCCGCTCCAGCGTCTCGACCTGGATGTCGGACACCTCCGGCACGAAGTCCGCGAAGATGGGCGAGCCCGAGGTCGAGCGCACGCCCGTCACGTTCATGAGATCCTTGATGGCGATCGGCAAGCCGCCGAGCCAGCCCGGCGAGCCGCGCTCGGCCTTGGTGGCGCCCATGCGGCGCGCGTGATCGCGCGCGTGCTCGACGCAGAGCGTCGGCAGCGCGTTGACGGCGGGGTCGACCGCGCGGATGCGCGCGAGCGAGGCGTCGATCAGCTCGCCCGGCGTGACCTCGCCCTTGCGCAGCAGCTCCACCACCTCGACGGCGGTGCGCCGGATCAGCACGTCGCCTTCGGCCATGACAGCCTCCTTGCAAGGTTCGCCGGAGCACGCCGCAGGAAAGAAAAATCTACCACAGAGGCACGGAGGACACAGAGAGATCCAGTTGCGGCGAAGCCGCGATCCTTTTTGCGTGCGCGCTCTGCCTCGAGACGGGGACTCAATCCTCTGTGTCCTCCGTGCCACCGTGGTGACTCTAACTTCTTGGCCGCGCAACGGCCTTCGCTGGTAAGCTCCGCCCGCTTCGAGTCTGCCGGGAGATCCTCTGGAGCCATGGAGTCCGACGCCGCCGCGCCGCTTCGCGAGGCCTGGTATTTCGCGCTGCCCGGCAGCGCGCTGAGGCCGGGCCAGATGGCCGCGAAGACCATGCTGGGCGAGCCGCTGATCCTCGGCCGCGGAAGCTCCGGCGCGGTTTGGGCGCTCCGCGACATTTGTCCGCACCGCGGCATTCCCTTGCGCTTCGGCCGCTTCGACGGCGCGGAGATCGAGTGCTGCTATCACGGCTGGCGCTTCAGCCCGGAGGGGCGCTGCACCGCGATCCCGTCGCTGACCGAGGGCCAAGGGTTCGACGCCTCGAAGATCCGCGTGAAGAGCTATCCCGCGCGCGAGGTGCAGGGGAACCTCTGGATCTATATGGGCGAGGATCCCGCGGCGGCGCCGGAGATCCCGGAAGTGCCGGAGCTCGGCGCCGGTGCCGCGCCCGGCATGTTCGAGAGCGTGCGCTTCCCCTGCCCGATCGATCACGCCGTGGTGGGACTGATGGACCCCGCGCACGGACCCTTCGTGCACCGCGCGTGGTGGTGGCGCTCCAAGGCCTCGATCCACGAGAAGGCGAAAGCCTTCGGCGCGGCACCTTTCGGCTTCACCATGCTGCGCCACGCGCCGAGCTCGAACTCGAACGCCTACAAGCTCCTGGGCGGCAAGCCCGAGACCGAGATCACCTTCCGGCTGCCGAGCGTGCGCGTCGAGCACATCCGCGTCGGCCGCCACACCGTCGCCAACCTCACGGCGGTGACTCCGATCGGCCCGAGGGAGAGCGAGATCAACCACGCGATCTACTGGACGATGCCGTGGCTCACGCCCTTGAAGCCGCTGCTCCGCCCCTTCGTGCGCGCGTTCCTGCGCCAGGACCGCGACATCATGGTGATGCAGCAGGAGGGCCTGAAGTTCGACCCGCCGCTCATGCTGATCGACGACGCCGACCGGCAGGCGAAGTGGTACTACCGGCTCAAGAACGAATACCGCCGCGCGCGGGCGGAGGGGCGCGCGTTCGAGAACCCGGTGACGGAGCGGGTGCTGAGGTGGCGGAGCTGAGGTGCGACAGCCGAGCGCGTGGGTGGCGGCCGGTTCCGAGAATTGGCTTCGAGGCCGAAAATTGGCTTCGAATTGGCTTTGCCGAGACTCGCGCCTTTGATTCATTTCAACAAATTGGCTCTGATTTGTAGATTTTGTTTTTTGCGGCGGAGCGCCTCCGCTCATCCCTGCCCTCTGTGCCGTCCTGTGCCGACATGCGAATTGGGTTCGTTTCGTAATTTTAATGTTCGGGAACAGCGCCAAGCCGCCGCACCTGGCGATGCGCTCGCGCGCCCCGCAAGCACGAGGCCCGGATGCTGGGTCACGCGTCTCCTGCAATCGTGTGACAGCTAAGACGCAAGTCTGAACGCTTTTTACGTTCGAGTCAAGACCTGACGTTGATGGCCTTCACGCGTCACGTCGACGTAGGGCGCGTGCGATCTGTGCGGGCGGGAACTTTGGTCTGCTGATTTCCGCTACGGTCGGCCATGCTCTCCGCCAGAGCGCGCAGTACCCTTGCCTGCACACGCAGGTGTCCGCTCCCGTGTTATCGGCCTTGAGGCGCCCGCGCGCACTCACGCTGTCGTCGTAGCGCCCGGCTCTCGGCGCTCCGCTCGCCCACGTGCTCAGGAGAAATCTGGCTCGGCCATCTCCTGGCGGCGCACCAACCGGCGGGCCTGCCAAATCTCCATTGCATGTCCGCCGTGCTGGATATAGATCGCGTCGCCGTTTTCTATGGCCTGCGTGTCATGCTCGAAGACGTGCTCCTCCGCCGCTTGGATGTGGTTAGCCCCGTCGAGGAAGTAAAAGTGATAGGTGCCCATTGGGCGCCTCTTTCTGGCGCGGCATCATCCCGACAAGCCGGGCAATCTGATGAGTTCGGGATTGTACTCGCACAAGGCGCTACTTCCCTCGTAAAGTCGAGGAATGATTACTTGGAGTTCTAATTCTCGCGATCTGTTTCGACTACCTCGATGGTCGTTCGCTGACGGGCTCGCCACCGCAAGCCCACGAGCGAACATCTCAACGAACGCTCGGGGGATCAAATAAATCCACTCTGACCCCGTTAAGCGCTCTTTACGCGGCAGCTTCTAGAATCGACCGCAACACGCGCCCGTCGGAAGTCCCGGCGGTCTTGGCCGGTCTTCGGGGCGGTGCGATTCGTTCGAGAACCCGGTGACGGAGCGGGTGCTGAGGTGGCGGAGCTGAGGGGCGACGGCCGAGAGCGCGAGCGACGGCCGCCACCGAGAATTGGCCTCGGGGCGGAAAATGGCTTTGAATTGGGAATTATATACTTTCCAAACACACCTGTATGCGTAGCTCCTGCCGGATTATCTGTTCATCACCAGACTCACGCTTCAGGCGCCCGCGCGCGTCACATGGAAACATGCTGCAATCAAGGATCACGAGTTTGACCCCGTTGAGGGGCAGCAGATCCTTGCGGCGTTTATCGTAGAGTTTCCGCTGTTCTCCCCTGGAGACTCCACTACGCGTCATACGCCGATCCCAGAGCGGAACGCCCTTTGAGTGCTGAGGCTCATGGTATTCAACGACCAAATTGCGGGTGGGATAGTAGGCGTCAACCGGCAGACGATGCCCGCGATCGCCCTTGAGGAATTGAAAACCTTTGTATTGCCGTTGGCCTTTCTCGCCGAGCACGCCGTCGCAGAGATCGATGATGTAGTGTTCATCGCTCGCCGCTCTCCCTGCTCCCCGCATCGAGCTTCCCCCTCGCGATCCGCCGCAGGTTCTCATCGCGTCGGTAATGCGGCGACACGAAAGGTATTGTAGCAGTCTTGACCAATCGTCGTCGGAGGCCGTGAAATTTCGCAATAGGTATGGTGTCTCCCGTCCGACCGGTCCCCAAATCGACTCAGGCAACCGGCGCGGAGACGGGGCGCCTTCTGTGACCGCTGTCACACGCCGCCGGAGATTGGCGGGTATACTTGAGGCAAGGGGGCCGATCCTCGCACCGAAGGAGACTGGATGATGAGCAGCGACAAAGCGATCAAGCGCTCGACGGAACAGCAGAACGCGCAGACGGTGATCGCCAAGGCGTGGGCGGACCCGCGCTTCAAGTCGAGCCTCCTCAAGGACGCCAATGCCGCGCTGGCGAGCCTCGGCATCGCCACGCCGCCGGGGGTCACGATCAAGGTCGTCGAGGATACGCCGACCGAGCGGCACTACGTTCTGCCGCCGCGCCCGGAGAGCGAGTTGCACGACGAGCTGCTGGAGCGCGTGGTCGGCGGCGTCGGCTCGGCAAGTCCCAAAGGGAAGCAATAGCGAGCGGCGGGACGCCGCCGGCATCGGCCTCGACGCGCGGCGACGCCGGGATCTCCGCCGCGCGCGACGGCTCGCCGACGCGACCGGGAAGGCTCGGCGTCGGCCGGCGCGACATGGCTGAGATCGAGACCCTGCGCGGACCCGGCGGCGATTTCTCCGCTCTGACCTTCGGGCGCTACCGCGAGTTCCTCGAGGGCACCAGCGGGGCCAGGCTTGCCGTCGGCGCGCGTCGGGACGGGCGGCCGATCGGCCTCGCCCTCGCGACCTGGAGCCCCGAGCTTCCGCAGGCGCGATTGTTCTCGCTGATGGTGGACGCGCGCGCGCGGCGCCAATCGCTGGGAACGCGGCTGCTGGCCGCCTGCGCGGCGCTGGCGGCGGCGACGGGCCGCGAGCGTCTCGTCGCCTATCATTCGAGCCTGCTGCCGGCGGCCGACGCCTTCGCGGCAACGGTGAGGCGAGCGGGATGGTCGGGGCCCGATCTGCTGGAGTTGCGGTGCCTCGGGCGGGGCAGCGACTTCGCGGCGGCGATCGCGACATGGCCGGGGGTCGGCGATCTCTTGAAGCAGGGCCGCCTGGGCTTCGCGCCCTGGGCAAGCCGGACGGAGGCCGACGCGGCCGAGATCGCCCGGCTGAGCGCGCCGCCGGACTGTCCGCCGGGCTTGGCGCCGCCGTACTGGGCGGCGGAGCTCCAGGACGGCGAAAGCCTCGTCCTCACTCTCGACGGCGGGGTCGCGGGCTGGATGCTGGCCTGCCTCGAGCCGGAGCCGGCGGGGCCGCCGACGCTCCACGTGCAGTCGGCCTATGTGCGGCGCGACCTCTGGCGCAGCGGCATCCTGGCGGTGGCTTATCACGAGATCACGCGGCGGCACGCCCGGCGCTTCGGCGCGGCCGGCCTCGTCCGCTTCGCGACGGCGCCGAGCTATCCGGGCATGATGGCCCTGGTCCGCCGGCGGTTCGCGCCGGTGGCGCTCCGCGTCGACGAATGGCTGGTCTCGACCAAGCATCTCGCCGGCGGCGCCGGCAGGGGCTGAGGACGCCGGATATCAGGGACAGGCCACGATACGAAGGCAGCAGAGCGTCGAGCTAGAATACGTTTCTCGTCCGCCGCGATGCGCAGCAACGCGGCATCGCCGGGGTCCGGTGTGGGCTCACGGATCTCCCGGACATCGTGACCGCGCTGCCGCAGCCATTCCGCAAGTCGCCGCCCAGCACAACGGTCGACCAGGAACTTCACGCCTAGGAAACCTTGACCGCCTCGATCTGGTCGTTCGCGACGACGGCGTGGGCGTAGGCGAGGCACGCGCGGATGTCCGCGACCTCGAGCTCCGGGTAATCGTCCAGAATCGACTCGACGGTCTCGCCCTTCGCAAGCAGGCTCAGGATCAACTCCACGGAAATGCGCATGCCCCGCACGATCGGCTTCCCGCCGAAAATCGCGGGATCCGCAGTGATGCGGTTGAGGTTCTTATCGGCCATGGCGGTGCTCGCTCATCGCGGTCGTTCCCAGCAGAATATAGACTGCGCTGTTTCTTGGCGAGTGAACCGTTATCGCTTCGGTCGGCCGAGACGGAGATGAAGAAACGGGGTCGGCATGGAAATAGTCCGTCGCCGAAGACTATTTATGCCCCAGCGCCGCGCAGCTCTCTAAATGCTGTTCGGAAGGAGGCTGGATCTCGACGATGTTGAACACGTCCATGTCGTTGGCCTTGTCGGTGCTGCGGTTGCTTATGATCAGCACCGATTGCACGGCCTGATGATCGCACGTCCGATAGTGCTCGGGTCCCTTGTAGAGATCGAATGTCATTCCTCGCATCGCCTCGATCAGTTTAGCGCTGGCAATGCTGCCGGCAGCGCGCGCGGCGGTCAGCACTGTCATGACTCCGGCGAACCCCAGCGCACCGTAGTCGCTGGGGACGCGGCCCTCCGTCAGCGCGCGGAATTTGCGGTTGAAGGCGGCGGCGGTAGGCACGCTATCCTCAAGCCGCCAGTAATATGACGCGCCGCCCAGCACACCCTCATAGGCTTCGGACCCCGCGTCGAGCCGCGCGTCAAACACCAACAGAGGCGCGACGAACAGCATGGATTTCTTGAGGCCCAACCAGCTCGCCTGCTGCACGGAAAACTCTTGATCGTCGCCGAAGTTGCAGAACACGAGAATGTCCGGCTTGGCCGCGACGATCTGGTCCAAGAGCGGACTGAAATCGGTCATACCCACGGGATGACGGACGGTCGCCACGACGTCGATGTTGAACGGACGGCCGGCGGCCTCGAATCCGCGAACCATCTCGGCGCCAAAGGCATAATCAGCCGCCAGGAAGGCAACCCGCTTGTTGTAGCGGGAAAACACGTATTGCCCCACCACCTGGGAGGTCGTGTGCGGCGTCAGCGCCTCATGGAATGTGTAGGGACTCCAGTCCGGCATCGCGACGATCGCATCCGACTGGCTGATCGAATTGAACACGACGCGGGCCGCCTTGGTCACCTTGTTGATCGCGAGCTGCACCGAGGCGGACAAGCCGCCCGTGACGAAGTCCACGTGATCGTTCGCGATCAGCGCCCGTGTGACCTCGGCGGCCCTGACCGGATTGAGCTCATCGTCGCGCATCAGCAGCTCGGCCGGTCTGCCGTTCAGACCACCCTGCTCGTTGAACATTGCCACCGCCGTGTGGGCTCCGCGCAGCATGTCGAGCGCTTCTTGCTCATAAGGTCCGGTCAGCGGGACTGGAAAGCCGATTCGGATGGGGACCGCGGCGTTGGCGCGCACGAATGGCGCCGCCATCGTGGCCAAGGCGAAACCCCCACCGAGGACCTGTCGGCGCGAAACGGGACGGCGTTGCGGTTTCATCGTCTGCTCCTGGAGAAATGCTTTCCGGACTTTCGGACGGTTGGTCATTTCAGTGACTCAAGGTAGGCAATCAAGTCAACGCGCTTGGCCGCATCCTTCAATCCCGCATACGTCATCTTCGTGCCCGGAATCACGCCGCTGGGCGATTCCAGGTATTTGTCGAGCGCATCCGATGTCCATGTGATATTGGCGTTCTGGTTTGCGGTGGAATAACTATATCCGGCCACCGAGCCCGTCTTGCGGCCCACCACGCCGAAGAGCGACGGCCCGATGGTATTGCGGCCGGCCTGCGTTGTATGGCAAATGCCGCAGGCCGATTTGAATACCGCCTGGCCCGCTGCCGGATCGGCTGCCTGGGCGCTGCGCATCCAGAGAGTGCCCGACAACAGCAACACTAAACTCAGCAGGGACAGGACGAAGTTGCTGCGACCGGGCATGGCGAAGCTCCGTGAATCTCGGTGAGCGTTCAATACGGCCTGCCGAAGCGACCGTCTTTGATCTATATCATTCGCGCGCACCACTCCGGATGTCGCCCGGCGCGTCCCCGCGCGATGGTCATGCGCGGACCTGTCCCGCGCGTCCACGGGTTCTTCCTCGCCAAGAGAACACGTGGATGGCGGTGACAAGCACGGCCAGGACGACAATGGGGTGAAGGACATTGGGCGCAGACTCGCTGGAGCTGTGTCGAAACGCGAACCCGACAGCCGTGGACTTGTCCCGCGCATCCCCGTGTTCTTTCGTGGTAAACGAAAACGGGGATGGCCGGAACAAGTCTGAACAAGTCCGGCCATGACGACAATGGGGGGCCGGTGGAGCGCTCAGACGTCATCGCGCACATCCAGGACCCCGAGGGGTTCCGGCAGGTGATCAAGCCGTTTTTGGGTCTCCGCGGATGAGGAAGCTGATCCGCGCCGCCGCGGTAGCGATCGCGTGCTTCAGCATCGTGCCGGAAGCGGTGGAGGCGCAGGGCCGAGCGGACCCGCTGGCCGCTCTCCCCAGCGACGCCGGCGCCCTCGGCGGCTACAACGTGCTCATCGCCGATCGCGGGAACAATCGCCTGCTGCTGGTGAGCCCCGCCAAGAAGATCCTGTGGGACTACGAATTCGTCGGTCTCGGCCCGAGCGAAGGCGCCGACGACGCGTTCTTCATGGACGGCGGCAAGCGGATCATCGCCAGCCTCGAGCACGCGCAGGTGATTCAGATCATCGACGTCGAGAGCAAGCAGGTCGTCTGGGACTACGGCCATCTCGGCCGGCCCGGATTCGCGGACGGGTACCTGAACTTCCCCGACGATGCCTACATGCTTCCGAACGGAGACGTGATGGTCGCGGACATCCGCAACTGCCGCGTCCTGGAGATCGCGCCCGACAAGCACATCGTGCGGCAGGCCGGCGTGACGCGGCGCTGCGGCAGCCGCGCGCCCTACCTCTACGCGCCCAACGGCGATACGCCGCTGCCCAACGGCCATGTCCTCATCACCACCATCGGCGATCATTCGCTGGTGGAGCTCGACGAGAACTGGAAGCAGATCTTCCGGATGGTCTTGACCTTGCACTACCCGTCGGACCCGCAAATGACCAAGGCCGGCAATTTTCTGATCGCTGATTATTCGCGGCCCGGCGCCATCGTCGAGCTCGACCGCACGGGGCGGGTGGTCTGGAGCTACGGCGCCGAGGAAACGGACCCGCTCAACAAGCCGTCGTTGGCGATCGAATTGCCGAACGGAAACATCATGGCGAACGACGACCTCAATCACCGGGTCATCGTGATCGACAAGGCCAGCAAGAAGATCCTGTGGCAGTACGGCGTGACGGGCGTGCGAGGCACCAGGCCCGGCTATCTGCACATTCCCGACGGCCTCGACATCATCAAGGCCGAGTGACGTGATTTCCCTCAAGCAACGCGCGAGAGTGCCGGCGGCCTTGGCCCTCGCGGCCGGTATCGCGGCGCTCCTCAACATCCCTGTCTTGGCGGGCGATCCCGTGCCGCTGAAGGTGGGCGCGGTCACGCGGCATGCGGACCGGTTCGCCGGCCAGCACGTGCTGCTCAGCGGCTATCTGCTGGCGCGGGAGCCCGGCTATATCCTGTTCTCGGACGAGGCGCGCGGCAGGATTTCGCCATACGACCTCCCGGTCACCGGCGCCGGCATCGACCAGATGGTCCCGCTGAAAAGATATCTGATCGAGGGCGAGGTCCTCGATCACGGCCTCGCTGCCGGGAACGGCAACCCCTATCACCTCGAGCTCGGCACCGCGCCCCGCGAGGCGCCGCGCTAAACCACCCAGGAGCCGAGCGAGACTCAGTTCGACGAGCCCGACGCCGGCTTGCTGTCGCCAAAGAGCGTCAGCTGCGCGTGCGCGACCATGATCGCCGGCCCCTGCATGGCCACGTTCCGCGGGTCGTTGAAATTCATGCTGTTGACCGTGCAGCGCATCTGAAACGCCTTGGCCGCTTCCTCGCAATCCTTCTGGACCTGTGACCGGAAACAACAAGCACAGTGGCAGGGCGAGCAGCGCGGCGCCGGCTTAAATCCGACGACTCACGAAATCACCTCGTTACGCATTGCATAAGGGCGATGCCGCCCCGCCGACTCCGGCTACCGGCCCTTCGGCTGGCCCTTTCCCTGCGGCTGAGGGCCGCGCGGGGCGCGCGTCACGGCACCGGTGTTGTCGAAACGGCCCGCACGGCTGGTCGCGGCGATCGGGGGCTGGCCGTTGTTCGTGGCGGCGCGGAGCGAGGGCATGGTCCGAGCGGTATTGAAGTGCTGGGTCTGCGGTTGGGTCGGCTGAACATGCCGGGCGCGGGCGGCGGCCTGCTCTTGCGCGTTCGGCTGGGCGGGCATACCGCCAACGCCGCCGTGGAAGCTCACGCCGTTGCGCTCCGGCGGAGAGACCGGTCTGCTGTAAACGTTGGGGATGCGCCGGTCGCCGAAGTTGTTGACGTCGCGGTTGTAGAAGAATCGCCCGTGATCCCATCGGCCGCCGTCGTAGCCCGAGCCGAAATAGCCGAAGCCATAGTTGATGCCGCCGTAATAGCCGACGCTCGGCCCCCAATAGCCGGGATGAAAGGCGTAGGCCGCGCCGCTCCAGCCCCACCAGGGCGGGGTCCAGAGCAGGCCGACGCCGGGCGGCAGCACCCAGGTGCCGGGGACCCAGTAATAGCCGCCGGGGCCATAGGACCAGTAGCCGGGCATCCAGATATAGCCGGGCGCGGGGATCACCGGCTGGTCGTAGACCGGCAGCGGCGGCGGCGCGAATCCCACGGAAATGCCGATGGAGACCGCCGCGCTCGAGGGCGCGGGCGCGGCCGCCACGAACAAGGTCAGGACGAGTAACACGGGAAGCAACGCGCGAATGAAACGCATGGCCGCTCCTATTCCCGATGATCTCGGGACGCAATGGGACTCTGGGCACTCAGCTTGTCCGGTACAGTCTCACGCGACATTGACATGGATCAAGGACGACGCGCCGCGCGCGCGCTCCTTCGAAAGGAAAGATCAGTTCGGCTTGCCCGGCACTGCCGCGTCGCCGTCGGGGTAGAGCGTCAATTCCGCATGGCCGGACACGACCGGCGGTATCTGTCCGTCCATGCCCTCGGGCTCGCGTAGTGCCGCCATGGCTCAAGCCTGCGCACGATCCGCGCCCGCCCTTCCTTGACGTAGATCAAAGCCCGGGACGAACCCTCCGGTTACAGTTCAGCGTCACAATCGCGGGGACCTCAGATGACTCGTCTGGATCAAGAGCCTAGAGCCCGGCCTCGAACGCTCGAGGACGTCATGAGCCTCGCCGCCGCCATGGAGCGCGAGGCCGCCCAGCGGTACATGCACCTCGCCGCGGAGATGAAGCGGCGCGGCGACCACGGCTTGGCCGCGACCTTCGAGGCGATGCTCGAGGAAGAGCGCGATCATCTCGTTGCGATCGAGCGCTGGTCGCAGGAGGCAACCCAGCTGCCGCCGGGCACAGCCAGCGATACCTGGGAGCTGCCCGCGGAGATCGCGCGCTCCTGGGACGAAGTGATGGAGAGCGCCGTGCTCACGCCCTATCGGGCGCTCAGCATCGCGGTCGTGAACGAGGAGCGCGGCTTCGCCTTCTACAGCTATGTCGCCGCGCATGCCGAGGACCGCTCGGTTCAAATCGCCGCCGAGCTGCTCGCAAGCGAGGAATTGCGTCACGCGGCGCTGCTCCGGCGCGAGCGCCGGCGCGCCTATCGGCGCGAGCGGCAGTCGCGCGCCGCGGCGGCGATGCAGTCCGAGCCGACCGCGCTCGATTTCATCGGGCGCGCCCACGAGATGGAGTGGCGCGCGGCCGAGCTTCACGCGTCGATCTCAGAGCGTCTCGCGACGCTCGGGGACCCCGAGGACGCCGCCGCGCTCGCGGCCGTGGCCCACGACGAGCGGAAGGCGGCCGCCGGGCTCGACTTCGCGACCGACGACACACCCGCGAAGATCATGGCCCACCCTCTCGAGGGGCGCGACCGGCTCGAGCTGTTGCGCACGGGCCTCGAGGAGGCGGAGCAGCTCTACGACACCTATGCCGATGCGGTCGACCACGCCGGTACCGAGCCGGACCTGCTCGCGGCTCAAGAAGGCGCGGGACGCACGGTTCGCCACCTCGGCCTGATCGCCGCGAGGCTTTACGCGCCCGCGACCTGAGCGCGGCGGCAAGGACCCGCGCGGCCGTCTTGCGCCACCCGTCAAAAGGCTCCATCGTTCGCAAAACAGCGGCTCCATGAGCCGCGGTGAGGAACGATAGGAGGGCGATCATGGCTGGCTTCACGCGGCGCCGCCTCGGCGGCGCTCTCGTCCTGGCACTCTTGGTTGCGGGCCTCTCGAGCGCGCCGGCATGGGCCGAAAAAGTGCTGCGCATCGCCAACCAGGGCGAGCCCGAGACGCTCGACCCGCACAAGACCTCGACCACGGTCGAGGCCAACGTGCTGCACAATCTCTTCGAGGGCCTGGTGGTGCAGGATCCCAAGGGCAACGTGGCGCCGGGCGTCGCCGAGTCATGGACGGCGAGCGAGGACGGCGTCACCTACACCTTCAAGCTGCGCGCGGACGCAAAGTGGTCGAACGGCGATCCCGTGACCGCCGGCGATTTCGTGTTCTCGCTCCGGCGCATCCAGGATCCCAAGACCAAGTCGCAATACGCCGAGGTGCTCTATCCCATCAAGAACGCCGAGGAGGTGAACACCGGCAAGGCGGAGGTGAGCGCGCTCGGGGTCAAGGCGATCGACGCCAAGACGCTCGAGATCACCCTCAAGGCGCCGACGCCCTATTTCCTGCAGCTGCTCACGCATCAGACGACTTTGCCGGTCAACGAGAAGGTGGTGACCGCGCTCGGCGACGACTGGGTCAAGCCCGGCAAGATGGTCTCCAACGGCGCCTATATGCTCGATGACGTGAAGCCGTCGGCCTACATAAAGGCGGTGAAGAACCCGCACTATTGGGACGCCAGCAAGGTCGCGATCGACACCGTGATCTTCGATCCCAGCGAGGACCGCGCCGCCGTGCTGAAGCGCTACCGCGCCGGCGAGTTCGACATCGTCTACAACGACCTGCCGAACGACCAGCTCGCCTGGCTCAAAGAGAACATGCCGAAGGAGCTGCACATCGCGCCCTATGCCGGCGTTTACTACTACACCTTCAACACCACCAGGCCGCCGCTCAACGACCTGCGGGTGCGCCAGGCGCTCGCCATGGCGATAAACCGCGAGGTGCTGGTGGACAAGATCACGCTGGCGGGCGAGCTGCCGGCTTACGGCTTCGTCCCCGACGGCACCGCCAATTACAGCTCGCAGAAGGTCTCCTGGGCGAAGCTGAGCCAAGCGGAGAAGGAAGCCGAGGCGGCGAAGCTCATGAAGGAGGCCGGCTACACTCCCGACAAGCCGCTCAAGCTCCAGCTCGCCTACAACACCTCCGAGAACCACAAGAAGATCGCAGTGGCGATCGCGGCGATGTGGAAGAAGCTCGGCGTCGATGTCGACCTCGTCAACACCGAGCTCAAGGTGCATTACGCCAACCTGCGCCAAGGCGATTTTCAGGTCGGGCGCGCCGGCTGGATCGCCGACTACAACGACGCACAGAACTTTCTCTTCCTGTCCGAGACCAAAACGAAGCAGCAGAACTACTCGAAGTTCTCCAACCCCGAGTACGACAAGCTGATGAACCAGGCCTCGGTCACCGGCGACACCCAGAAGCGGGCCGCGCTCATGCAGCAGACCGAGACGATCCTGCTGAAGGAGCTGCCGGTGCTACCGATCTATTTCTATGTCCACAAGGACTTGGTCAGTACCAAGGTCAAGGGCTGGGAGGACAACACGTTCAACCGCGTCTACGTGAAGAACCTCTCGCTGACGGACTAAGACGGAGCGCCTACGGGAAGCGCCCACCAACCCCCTCTCCGCCCGCGCTTGCGGGGGGAGAGGGTGCGAGCGCAGCGAGCGGGGTGAGGTGGGTGTCGATGCCGGACGCGATCATGCCGCCTAAGCACACCTCACCCTCCCATCGCTCGCTGTCGCGAGCGACGGGTCCCTCCCTCTCCCACTTCGCGGTAGAGGGGCAAGTAAGCGCTCGACCTAAATAGCCCCTCGCCCGCGGAGCGGGAGAGGGAGGGACCCATGCCCTGCAAGGGCATGGGAGGGTGAGGGTCGGGAGGGCATGGGAGGGTGAGGGTCGCCTTGCTACACTTTTCGTCATGGCCAACAAGAGAGCGCGGGAATTGCGCACCGCCATGACCGACGCCGAGCGCCGGCTCTGGGCCTGCCTGCGCAATCGCCGCTTCGTCGGCTACAAGTTCCGCCGTCAGCACCCGCTTGGGCCATTCGTCGCGGACTTCGCCTGCATCGAGCATCGCCTCGTGATCGAGGCCGACGGCGGGCAGCATGCCGAAAGCGAGTCCGACGAGCGCCGCACCGCCTGGCTCGAGCGGGAGGGCTGGCGCGTGCTCCGCTTCTGGAACACCGACATCCTCACGAAGACAGAGGACGTGCAGGAGACGATCCTGGCGGTCCTCAACAACCAGCTCTGACCGACCCTCACCACCCTCACCCTCCCATCGCTGCGCGCTGGGTCCCTCCCTCTCCCGTTTCACG
>DATNIT010000062.1:0-9497 GCA_035604335.1 Allostellaceae bacterium
GGCCACCACCAGCCGCTCGACGTGGGCGCGTGGGGTGTAATGCGCGCCGAGCCGTTTGCGCTCCACCGGGTCGAGTGCCTGCTCAAGGAGGGTACCAAAAATCGCTGGCTCCACGTCACACCAGTTCGCCGAGGCGGCCTGCCGAAGTTCGCCAATCTCCTCTTTTCCCAATGGAAGAACAATTCGCTCACGGAAGAATTCACCGTTGAAGCTCTTGACCGTAGTCTCGATCCCGTATGCGAACCCGCCCTTGTCCATCGCCTGCCAAAGTTGACCGACCATGGGCTTGAATTTCGAGGGGTCCCCTTCGCATTTGACCAGAAGATCGCGGAAGGACTTCTTTGGGAGAAGCTCCACATCCTCGGCAACCATCGTGAACAAGCATCGCATGAGGAACATGGCCACGGTTTCGGCCGGGTGCTTAGCCTTTTCAAGAGCCTTAGATACCGCTGCCAAACGTTCCGCAATTTGCCGTGTGACCCGAGCGCTCTCCCGCGCGGGATCGAGAGAAAGCGGGTCGGTCCATATCTGGACGAGTCTTTGTCTGATCTCGGGTATCCGAAGGTCCTCGAGAAAGATACGGAAGCCGCGGCGATCGGGGAACTGCGCGTAGTTCTTCCCTTGGCCGGAGAAGTCCGCGTAGACCTCGATACAATGGCCGACATCGCAGACGAGAATGAAGGGTGGCCAGCCATGGGAGACAGGAAGCGCACGGGCGTAGTTTTGCGCCTGCTGGCGTGCGTTCATCATCAATACGTCCCAGCGACGCTTGGCACCGCGACGCCCTCGAACCTCAGGCTCAACCACGGCGAACAGCTCGGGCTGATTGACCGCAAGCTCTTTAAGCTCTTTCTTCCCGCCCTTTTGTCGGCTTTGCTTCGCCTCCAATACAAACGCCCCACGCTTGTAGAGGTCGATGCGGCGCGACGCGAAAGTCCCGTCGCCATTTGGCTCCTTGACGAGACGCTCGAACACGTAATCGTTGTTTTCGGTGGTCGCGTCCGCGGGGTCTGGCCTCGGCAGGCCGATCGTCTCGCAAAGCTCCGTCAGGAAGAGGGCATAATTCGCACGTTCTTGCCCTCCCTCGCGGCCTTGCCAGCGAGCTATGAACGCTGCGACCGGGTCGTCTTTCTTGGCTGCCAATTCCGCGGAGCCTTCCTGCCCAAACGATTCAGCTTACGTGTCCAAAGGTTGGGCGGCAAGGTTAGAGCTCTAAGAAGAAGCGACATATTCGGGAGCGTTCTCAACGATATCACCGGATCGGTCGGCCACAGTTCAACGCAACCGATGCCCAATGCTTCGTGGGGCACTTAATAGGAGACCGCGCCGATGTATGCCATAGGCCGCGAGATACACATCCCCTACCCCAATCGTCCGACGCTCGAGCAGCCGGCCGGCGACAGTCTCGATCAGCGGACAATGGAGGCGCGGGGCGCCCCGGGGGAAGAGTCAAGGGATGGACCATCGGGTGGGCTTGGTCTCGCGGTAGGTCCTGGCGGCGGCGGCCTCTCGCCGGTGCAACGTCGGGCTCAGCCCGCTCGCCATGGTCCGACCAGCCTTCCGCTCCGGCTCAGAGACGCCAGGCACCTCGAGCAGCGCGCCGGCAAGCTCTCACATCGTCATGGCCTGATCAGAGCGAGGCCGCATTCGACAGCTGACCGGCAACCATGTTGAAGGTCTGTGACAGGTCGACCCCGAGCAGCGTCACGGCTGTGATGATCGCGACGGCGATCAGCGCCGCGATGAGGCCATACTCGATGGCTGTCACGCCCTCCTTCGAGCGCAGCGCGCGTGCTGACGTCACGGCTGTTTTGAGCTTTTGCACGCCCAACCCCCCCATTCGGTCTCGTCGGCATGCCTCCCGCTTATACGCAGCCGTCGGCAATAACCTGCGATTGAACTCGTTTGCCTCCCGATCACAAAGGGGCCGGCGCCCGCTGGTGCCTCGGTTCGTGAAATCTGGCGCATCCTCGCTCCATTGATTCAAGTCAAGGCGTTCCGGGTACGGCTCGGCAAGACTGGCGCGCGGGTGCCCACGACGGAAAGAGCGCGCCATGAAGACGATCCTTGTGACGGCCGGCGGCAGCACGACCGACCGGGCCGTGTTCGCGACCGCCCTCAGAGCGGCTCGCCCCTTGGCGGCCCATCTCGAATTCTTTCACGTGCGCATCACCGCCGAGGAGGCGGCACTCTTCACGCCGCACGTGGAATTCGCCCGCGGTCCGGCCATCCGGGACGCGATTGCCCGGCTGCGCGACGAGGAGATCACCCGCTCCGCCGCGGCATTGCTCCACTTCCGCACCCTGTGCAGGGAGGAGAACATCGAGCTCGTCGACGTGCCGGGCACGAGGAAGCGCTTGAGCGCGAGCTGGCGCGAGGAGACCAATAGTGCTGAGAGCCGCCTCATGCTGCGCGCGCGCCACAACGACCTCGTGGTGATCGCGCGTCCCACCCGGGCGAACGGGATGCCCGCGGACCTGCTCGAGACCCTCTTGGTCGGATGCGGCCGGCCGATCCTGATCGCACCCGCCAAGGCGCCCGAGAGCGTGAGCCGCACCGTGATGGTGTGTTGGAAGGAGGCCCCCGAGGCGGCCCGGGCGCTTGCCGCAGCGCTGCCGCTGCTCGCCAAGGCCGAGCGCGTGCTCTTCACCGCCGTGGTCGAGCGCGGGCAGCCCTCGAGCGAGACGCTCGCCGATATCGCCCGCCAGATGGCATGGCACGGCATCCACGCCGAGCCGCAGCTCTTGGATAACGATGGCCGGCCGACGGCACTCCAGCTCGCCGCCCAAGCCGCGGCGTGCGGTGCCGACCTCATGGTGATGGGGGCCTATGGGCGCGGCAGGATGCGCGAGCTGATCTTCGGCGGCTGCACCCAGTCCGTCCTCGATGGGGCGGAGGTGCCGGTGCTTCTCCTCCATTGAGGGGGGTGGACAAGCCCTTACGGCCGTGGCCCCGCGGCGGTCGCCCGGGTCGATACTTTCGGCGTGGACGGCGCAATCGGCCCGGGCTCAGATGCAGTAGGTCCGGATCGGCGCGAAGCCGTTGAACTCCACCGAAGCATAGCTCGCCGTGTAGGCGCCGGCCGAAAGAAAATCGAGCGGATCGCCGATCGCGAGCTCGAGCGGCAGCCGATAGTCCGCCCGTCGATAGATCACATCCATGCTGTCGCAGGTGGGACCCGCGAGAATCGCACGCTCGCACGGACCGCCCTCATGCGGCGTGCGGATACGATAATGGATCCGCTCGCCCGCGGTCTCGGGCAGGCCGTTGTAGCGTCCGGCATCGAGATAGACCCAGCGGCGACGGGCGCGATGCGACTTTCGTGATACGAGGAGAACCTCGCTGCGCAGGATGCCGGCGTCGCCTACCAGGTAACGGCCGGGCTCGACGAGAAGACGCGGCATCGCGGCGCCAAAATGTTCGCTGAGCGCACCGTCGATCGCTGCGCCATAGGCGGCAAGGGATGGAACGGGGGTGCGATACTGCGCGGGAAATCCGCCGCCGACATTTATCAGCTCGAGATCGAGACCGGCCCGCGCGCAGGCCTGGAAGACCCGGGCGGCGTTGGCGATCCCGGCACTCCAGCGCCGCGGCTCTGTTTGTTGCGAGCCGACATGGAAGGACACGCCAACGGGCCGCATGCCGAGCGTCCTCGCCCGTTGCAGGAGAGCGATCGCCATTTCCGGAACGCAGCCGAATTTGCGGCTCAACGGCCATTCGGCCCCCTTGCCCTCGACCAGGAGGCGGCAAAAGACGCGCGAGCCCGGCGCGCTCTGCGAGATCTTCTCGAGCTCGGCAATGCTGTCGAAGGCGAAGAGGTTAACACCTTCGGCATAAGCATGGGCGACCTCCGCCTCGCGCTTGATGGTATTGCCGAAGGAGAGCCGCCCGGGGGGAATTCCGAGCTCATGGCAGCGGCGCATTTCGCCTTCGCTCGCCAGATCGAAGCTGGCGCCGAGCTCGGCAAGTGCGGCGATGACCTCGACTTTAGGATTGGCCTTGACGGCGTAGAAGATCGTCGCCCTCGGGAAGAGCGCCTGGAGCGCCCGATATCGAGCGCGGACGATGTCGAGATCGATGACGATGCAGGGCGTGGGCGGACGCTGCTCGGCGAGAAAGCGGTCGATCCGTTCGAGCTCGATCACGGCCGGCTCTCCGTTTTCCTCGACCATCTAGCCTCGCACAAGGAGGACCGTCCGTCCTGCCGCAGCATCGGATGGCAGTGATTACCAGCCGAGACCTCCCGCTGCCTTGATCCGGATCAAGATAGGCGCCGGCGCGAGGGCAGCGCTCCAGACGAACGACCTTGACCTACATCATGGCCCTCGCGCCCCTTTTGAATGACATCAATAATGTCAGTTCAGCAAAGGAGCGGCCATGATGACGCGACGCCAAGCCAGCGCGGGAATTCTCGCCAGCGCGGCGCTTGCCGCGGCTCCGGTTGTCGCGGTTGCGCAAGCGCTTGAGCCCCGCGTCTTGCCGCCGCCGCGAAGCGAGGGCGGCCAGCCATTGACCACGGCGCTCAAGCTGAGGCGCTCCACGCGCGAATATTCGGACCGGCCGCTTCCGGCGCAGGTTCTGTCGGATCTCTTGTGGGCGGCCTTCGGCGTCAATCGTCCGAGCGGCGACCGGACCGCGCCCTATTGGCGCCATGTCATGGTGATCGACATCTACGTCGCGATGGCCGACGGCGTCTGGCTCTATGAGCCGATGGCCCACACGCTAAAGCCCCATATGAAGGACGATATCCGCGCCGAGACCGGCCTTCAGGACTTCGTGGCCAAGGCACCGCTCAACCTCGTCTATGTCGCGCATGGCGAGCGCATGACGGATGTCTCTGCCGAAGAGCGCCGCCTTTATGCCTCGGTCGATACCGGCTTCATCGGCCAGAACGTCTATCTGTTCTGCGCCTCGGAGGGGCTTGCCACCGTCTTTCGGGGAGCGGTCGATTATCCGAAGCTCGCTCGGACCCTGCGGCTCCCGGACCAGCAGTTCGTGACCTTCGCGCAGACGGTGGGATATCCCCGCGCGTAGGCCCCGCTCCGCGGAAACAGCGGGATGCGTGCCGGTCATCGCATCCGCGATTTCAGCCTGATCCTCTCGCCGTCCACGACGAAGCGGCCGTAGCCCTGATGGTGGATGGTCTTGGGATGCTTTTGCGCGGGATCGGTCCAGGCCTTGAGCACTTCAAGGACGAAGAGATTGTACCTGTTCACGAGACTTGTATCGACCACCTTGCATTCGAGATTGGCGAAGCACTCGGCGATCAGAGGCGGGGCCACGCGCTCGGCCGGCACCGGCGTCAGAGCGAAGCGCTCGAACTTCTCCACCTCGCGACCCGAGCAGTTGCCGACCTTCACGACTTCGGCTGCCAGCTTCCGCGCCGGCACGGCGATCACGCATTCTTTCGTCGCCCGCAGGGCGGCAAAGCTGTAATTGGCGTTGCTCAAGACACAGGCAACGAGCGGCGGCTCGAACTCGACCATCATATGCCAAGACATCGTCATGACGTTGGCGCGGCCCTTGCGGGCGGTCGTCAGCAGCACGACCGGGCCGGGCTCGAGCAACTGGTAGACTTTCGAGAGAGGCAGATCTTTCATCATCGTCCCAGCTCCTGGACCCGGCCTGCAAGGGTGGCGCGCGGCGACGCGCCGGCGCACGAGGTTGGCAGCCGGTTCACACTATCCACCTTTCGGCGCCGGTTTCTTAGAGCTTAGAAAGCAAGCGCGCGTCGAACGGGCGGCGGCGGATGCCGCAGGCGATCTTGCCGCAATAATATTACACATAAAATCAATGTGTTAAGTCTGGTTTGGTCGATAACGAAACGAAACTGTTGCGTTTTCTAAAAACCCATGGTAGGATGCTTTTGCTGGCATGGAACTTGGCCATGCGCAGCGCTCTAAAGGAGTATTGAACCATGAGGTTCAAGGCTGTTGCGGTCTCCCTCTTGCTCGCCGGCGCGCTCGCCGCGGCGCCGCTTACGTCGGCTTCGGCGCGTGAGTTCCATCATGGCCGCGGCATTCTCTTCGGCTTGTTCGGCCTCGGGGCCGCGGCCGTCACCGCGGCCGCCCTGGTGGCCACGGCCCCGTTTGTGGCCTTGGCGGGAGGGCCGCCGGGCTATTACGCGCCGCCGCCGGGGTACTACTATCCGCCGCAGGGCTACTATGCGCCCCCACCCAGCTATTACCCGCCGCCGGCTTATTACGCACCGCCGGCCTATTACGCCCCGCGCTGACGACCCGGGTGATGGCGGGGCCACGGCAAGAGGTCGCATTGGTTGAAGTCCGCGATTAGAAGAAAGCCCGGCTGCGCGCCGCGCGGAGGCGGAAGTGGCGAGTGAGACGCCGCCTCTGCGTCCTCCGGCGGCCCCGCGCCGCGGCGGCCGCCCCTCGCGCGTCGAGGCCGGGCAGATCCGGGACCAGATCCTGGATATCGCCACCGCACTCCTTCTCAGGGACGGCTACGGCGCCACCAGCATCGAGGCCGTGGCCAAGCGCGCCCGCATCTCCAAACGCACCTTCTATCACCGCTTCCGCGACAAGGCCGAGCTCTTCGGCGCCGTGGTGCATCGCCTCGTCGAGCGCATGCGTCCCGCCGACGACGCTCGGCTCTTCGCGGGCGGCAGCCTCGAGCAGACCCTCGATCGCCTGGCGCGCACGATCGTGCATTTGGCACTCTCGCCCCAGGCGCTCGCGCTGCAACGGGTGATCATCGCGGAGGCGACGCGTTTTCCCGAGTTGGCGACGGTGTTGAACGAGCAGGGCGCCCGCCAGCAAGCCATCGACCGCATAGCCTCCCTTCTCGATCACCACGCGCGCGCCGAGCATGGCGCTCAGCGCGACGCCCAGTTCGCGGCCGAGCAATTCCTACTGATGGTCGTCGCCGGCCCGCAGCGCCGCGCCCTCGGTTTGGGCAAGCCGCTTTCGGAGGAGGCCCTCGACCGCTGGGCGCGCGACGCGGTCCGGCTCTTCCTCGACGGTTGGCGCGGCAGGCCCGCTCCTCTTCCGACTCCGACGGCTCGTCCCCGAACGGGCGGCCCGGAACTCTAGAAAAATCCAACCGATTTACGGCGATCCGCGAACGTAAGGCCGCATGCCGCATCGGCGAGCGTGACCTCAAGGCATTGGTCGGGATCGGGGCGTGAAGCATATTGGAGTCCCACGGACGACGTTGACGCCCGCGCAATCAACGAAACATTTCTCCAAACAACTCCATACGCGGACAATCGCAGCGCTGTTCGCCCCGCTGCATTTTGAAAGGTTCCTGCAAGGTTAGCAAGCGATGCTCCTACTGAAGAATCTCTTCGCCTTGATCCCGATGCCCAAGGGCTTGCGACCAGGGCACTCTCGACGTCAGCGTTGAATGAGTGGGGATCATGCTTGCTGAGATGACGACTGAGTGTCTTGAAACCCATTGTCGGCCCTGGAGGAAAGGCCGGAGAAACTCATGGACCGTACGAGGGGCTAATCATGCCCAAGACTCAATCGGCGGGAACACTTCAGGCGAGTTGGGTATAGCGATGCACAATTCCGGCCGCGAGCCAACCATTGCAGAGCTACTCGATGACCCGATTGCCCGGCTCCTGATGGCAAGCGATCGATTGAGCCGCGAGACCGTGTGGGAATGCGTCGGAGATGCAAGAAGGAAGCTCAAGGAGTCCGTTGCCAAGAGCCGACAATACCGCGACACGTGCGTAATAGACCGCTAGGTCCAGCAAGCCAAATGCAAAGGAGCTAGAGCGTCCGCCATGTGCTTATCGCATCGTGCTTGGAAGCGGAGACGCAGTCTCGGCCTGCTTCTGTCGGCTGGAGCAATGATGTCGGCGGTAAGTTGCGCAACGATCGACCAGCCTCTCCGGTCCGATTTGGAGGTCGCCTCGGCGGACGGTCAAGGGTGCGCGGGCTGGTTCACGAAGCTCGATGAAATTGTCGACGGCGCGGGCGTCCGCGACGCCGAGGCATATCGAATTCCCGGATTTCCCTATCTGCGCGTCAACCGTTTCTTGGCGTCATTTCGAGAGCAGGCACAAATGGATTCGACCGCCTTTGCGGTATGGGAGAATCGGCTGAGAGAGCTCGACCAACGCGCCCGCAGTTACGAGCTCAAAAACCTGCCTCCGCATCTGCTGACGAGCCTTGGAGTCAAGAGTCCGTCGCAAGCGGCGGCACGTACCGATCGGTGTGCCATTGCTCTAGCGAGGCTTGACGCAACGACCGCTTCACGGAAAAGCATGTTGGTCGAGCGCGCGCAGGTGCCGGATGACTATGCCGATTGGAAGCGCGTCGTGGGGTTATATCCCGTCGTCAGCGTAGTGTTCTTCGAATTTGCCAAGGGATGGCAGGACGACGCGACCGCGATGTTCCAGCATGCGGCGGCGGGGACCGCCGCGCAACGGGATTTCGTTCGATATGAGCCGGCGGACAACGCTGCGTCGGCCGAGCGTATTTCCTCGATTATCGCAAATGCAAAGACGGATGCGCTCCGCATCCCGCAATTCGGCGAGCGCGAGAGCGAGATCTTGTTCGCGACATTCGCTCCCGTATTCGAGATCGAGACCACCGGTCAATACGATCGGTTCGGGCCTCTTAAATGGAGCACCGGCGAAACGCCCGAGGTCGACGTTTCGCGCCCCACCGTGTATCGCCGCCTCGCTTTCACGCGCTACGGCGAACGGACTCTCGTCCAGCTGATCTACATGATTTGGTTTCCGGAGCGCCCGCAGAGCGGCCCGCTGGATCTGTTGGCGGGAAAGCTCGACGGGATCGTCTTTCGGGTGACTTTGGATCAATCGGGGCGCCCGCTCGTCTACGACTCAATCCACCTTTGCGGCTGCTACCACATGTTCTTTCCGACGTCGCGGGTAAGACCCTTGCCGGCGCCGGACCCGCAGGCCGAATGGGCGTTCGTGCCGCTTACCCTGCCCGCCATTGAGGCGCCCCAGCGCGTTCTCGTTCGTGTGACGAGCCGCAGCCACTATCTCACCGACGTTCACCCGGACACCGGCAACCGTGGTGTGATCTACGCGATGGCGGATGACAGCGAGCTGCGAACCCTGCCAACCGCCGAGGGCACACGCAGCGTCTTCGGACCGAACGGCATCGTGTCCGGCACGGATCGCGGTGAGCGGCTGTTCACCTGGCCGTTGGGCATCGAGGACGCCGGCGCCATGCGGGAATGGGGGCGGCACGCCACCGCGCTGGTCGGCCGGCGTCAGTTCGACGATGCGCATTTGATCGAGCGGCGATTTGAGATCCTGCCGCCAGCTGACCTTCCGAACCGGCCGCGGGTGAGCGGCAACTAGCGTTGCTCGCCGTCTGCGACAGGAACGACGGGGACGCCTTTGTCCCATCATGACGCAATAGCGGCGAGGTGCTTGTCGATGAGACCCATCTTACGACGCGCAGTGCTTGGCGGCGGTCTCGCATTGATCGCGAGCTCCCTCGCACTGCGATCGGGACTATCGGCGCCGACCGCGCGGCTTTGGCAGAAGTGGGCGG
>DATNIT010000063.1:0-4998 GCA_035604335.1 Allostellaceae bacterium
CTCCAAGCCCCACCGCCGGCGCCGCTCCGGACCCGTAAGAATCTCGCCCTTCATCTTCAGGACGTCCTTAAGTGCGCTCTTAAGCTCGTCCTATCCCGAATGCCTCACGCCTGCCACGAGGGCCGCACAACAGCGCTTACAACGCGCGGGTTCCTCAATCCTCAACATCTTCGGCGCGCGTAGCCGGCGACGGAATGCGGCGCCAGCGTCGAGTCTGTTGCCCTGAAACGTGCCTCACCGCGCCGAACAATCCCGGCAGGGTCCGCAGGTTAAAGGCGATCAAGCCCACGCCTTGGCGGCGGCTGCCCATCCACTCGAGCTTGTAGGGCTCGCCGCCGATGCCGTAATCCACTTCGCGCACATCGTCCTTGTCGAGAATCTCGTCGAACATGCGTTTCGTCAGGATGGAGCCGGCCGAGGTCGCCGCAAAGGCCTCGTCATAGGCGAGCTTATAGATGGTGGCGCGCTGGCCCGCGACGATCCAGATCTGCGCCGCCGCCGGAGTCTCGTCGATCGACAGGACGCCCAATCTCAGAATGCCTTTCTCGGCGGCGATCCGCACAAGACTGGGGATGAAGTCGGGATACGCCTCGGGCAGCTTCCAGCTCCGGGCGTAGACATGATGGTAATGCGCGAGCGCCGGCTTCGTTTCCTCGACCGTGCGATAGACGTGAAAATCGACCTTATGCTCACGCTCGAGCCTCTTGCCTTTGCGCGTGATTGTGTTCCGCACGCGCGAGGGGCGCGAGGCGAAATAGTCCCGTGCGCTCAAACCCGCGGTCGGCTCATACCAATTGTCGAACTGGAAATATGTGGAGGCGAGGAAGCTATGGCGTCGGAATTCGACGAGCAGACGCTGCGTCAGGTGCTCTCTGGCGATGAGGTTCCGCAGCTCAATGATGCTCCAGCGCGGCCGCTCGCCCGCGATGAATTCCACCAGCGCTTCAAGGGGCGCCCTATCATCCTTCAGATCGCGCCGCAGCACCGGCGCGTAGCCGATGGTGTAGAAATTCGTGAGGCTGTCCAGCTGGCGCGGGAAATACCAGCGGCCGCGCGGCACCATGACCGTGACGAGCACGCATTCGATGTCATCGCCGTCGCTCACCACATAAAGGCGCGGTACCGCGCCCTCGGGAAGGGCGTGGCTCGCGAGGAGGCGAAACCACTCCGTCCCGAGAAAAAAATCCTCCCTGCCGCACTCGTCGAGCAAGGCTCCGACGCGCGGCGGAATGTGCTCGAGCCGGCTATACATGGCGACGTTGCGCATCGGCTCTACAGGACGGCCTTGGTCCGCTTTGGCGCCCCTTGCTCGGCCATGAGGGCCTTGCGGATGTCAGAGGGCGTGCTCGCTGCGCCGCCGCATGGACCGAAGAAAAAGTCGCAGAAACGTTCGATGCGGTCGAGGAATTGCCGCAGTTCGCTCTCATCGCGTACATAGGGCGTATTTCCCGAGACCAAGCTGGGGCTATGAAATGTTAGACTGAAGAGCTGCGTCCCATCGCGGAGCATCGTGTCGACGAGCCGCTTGAGCTCTTCGAATTCCGCGCCCTCGGGCGTGAGTCTGATCCGCTCGAACAGGCCGCAACGCGCAAGCACACCCGGAATATGGAGACGCTGCGCCACAGGCGAGAAGACGACGGACTGCAAACGCTCGCCGGCCCCGCGTATTCCTCCGCACCAGCCGACCGTCGCCGGAAGCTCCAGGATACTATGCGCGGGGCCGAACCAGAACGGGTCGGCACCATAGACGCTGAAATCCGGGCCTTCGGACGCGGCAAAGCTCGTCCTCGGAACGACGCTGGTGTCGATCGCATAGCCGAGCTCCGCGAGGATCGGCGCCGTCGCTTCGCCGATGCCGAAGCGCCCAGCGCGATAGGTCGCGGGCCGGTGGCCGAAGCTTTCCTCGATCCGCGCGGTGAGGCTCATGAGCTTCGCCCGCTCGAGCGCAGGCGGAAGATTGCCGGGAAAGGAGTTCCGCACGGAGAGCTCCTCCTCGAAGGGAGGATTGACCCAGGGATGAAGATGCGCGCCGATCTCGCATCGTCCGTCCATCGCGCATTCCTTGAGCGCGCGGTATCCCTCCTCCTGCGCCGCTACCGGATAGTCCACCACATAGGTGGGTTTGACGCCGTAGCGATCGAAAATGCGCTGCGCACGACCGTGATGGCGTATATGGCCGACATCGGTCTCCGCGCGCGAATGCGGCTTCGACCAATCGAAGGCTTCCTCGGTGTCGATGATGACAATGAGATGCGGCTTGCCGCCGAGCCCACGGGCAGGCGCATTCAACCGTTGCATGAGCATTCGGCCGGTGCCCGCGCGCTAAACTGCGGGATCGGTTCGGGGCGCATGCTCTGCCGGACGAATCCCGTGGTGACGCACGAATTGTTGGAGGGTGGGGCGGCTCACATCGAGAATGAGCGCGGCTTGCGAGATGTTGCCTTGGGTTTGGCTGAGCGCGCTCAACACCACCTCGACTTCCGCGCGCTCGCGCGCCTCCTTGAGGCTCACCGGCGCGCATGGCGCGGTCAGTTCGAGATCCGCCGCTGTAATGTAAGCGCCATCGGCCATGATGACCGCCCGCTTCACTCTGTTCTCGAGTTCGCGAACATTGCCAGGCCACGCATGGCGCTCGAGCGCGCCGATCGCGTCCGGCGCAAAGCGCCGGCGGTCCTTGCGATTCCGCCCGGCGGCGGCCATGAGGAAATAATTAGCGAGCAGCACAGCGTCACCCGGTCGGTGCCGCAGCGGCGGCAGATTGATGGAGATCTCGTTGAGGCGATAGTAAAGGTCGTCGCGGAAACGCTGCGCCTTGATTAGGTCTTCGAGTGGCTGGTGTGTCGCGCACACGATTCGGACATCGATGGGAATTTCCACGCGCCCGCCGACCCGCTCGATCTTCCTTTCCTGGATGAACCGGAGAAGCTTAGACTGAAGCGTGAGGGGCATGTCTCCGATTTCGTCCAGGAAGAACGTTCCGCCGTTCGCCATCTCGAACTTGCCGATCACTTGCTTGTGCGCGCCGGTGAAGGCGCCCTTCTCATGCCCGAAGAGCTCGCTTTCGAGGAGATTTTCGGGAATGGCGGCGCAATTAACCGCGACCAAGCGCTTGGCTGCGCGCGCGCTCATCCGATGCAGTGCGCGGGCAATCAGCTCCTTTCCGGTTCCGCTCTCGCCCAGGATCAGGACATTCGCCGAGCTCGGGCTGACTCGTTCGACCATTCGGCACACCGCCAGCATCGACGGGCTTACCGTCACCACGCCCTCGAGCGGCGAATGCTGCTGGACAGCCTGCAGCCGCCGGTTCTCGCTTTCGAGCTCATGCAAATTGAGCGCGCGGGCGACGATCAGGCGTATGGTCTCGGGCTCGATGGGCTTCTGATAGAAATCATAGGCCCCGAGCGTGATGGCGCGGAGGGCATTCTGGCGCTCGCCATTGCCGGTGATGATGATGACCTTGGTGTAGGGCGATTCCTGCTGTATCCGCTCGAGCGTCGCGAGACCTTCGCTCGCGCCGTCGGGATCGGGCGGCAGGCCGAGGTCGAGCGTCACGACGGGCGGCTCCTCGGATTTCACCAGCGCGAGCGCCGCCTCCCGATCACCCGCGAGGCTCACCTCGTAATCGTCGAAGGTCCAGGCGAGCTGGCGTCGCAAGCCTGCGTCGTCCTCGACGATCAGGAGCTTGGGCTTCTCGTTCGGCATGAGGGATTCCTCCTAAATCGCCGCGTCACGGCCGCGCGGTCGCGGGAAGCCGCATCCGCATGATCGTGCCCTTGCCCGGCTCGCTCGAAACGTCGAGCCCGCCGCCGAGCGCCTGAGCGAAGTCGCGGCTCTCATAGACTCCGATGCCAAAGCCTTGGCTCTTGGTGGTCGCGAAAGGGCGGAAGAGCTGCTCGCGCACGAATTCCGGCTCCATGCCCGGCCCGTCATCCTCGATCTCGACGACCGCCATCCCGCCCTCGCCGGCCAAGCGGACTTGGACCCGGCCGCGACGGCCGACGGCCTCCACTGCGTTCTGCACGAGATGTTCGACAACCGCCTTGAGCCTGTCCTCGTCCGTTGCCACCGCGATCTCATCCACTCGAAGATCGAGCGAGACCTTGAACCCGACCTCGTTCTGCGTCGCGACGACCTTGCGCAATAGCGGCGCCAGGGCGACCGCGCGCGCCGCGGACCCATGCTCCGGCTCCGCCTGCAGCTGCCGCAGCATCCGTTTCATCTTCTCGACCGATCCGCCGATGGTCTCGAGCAGGTCGTTCTGAAACTCGAGATTACCGCGGTGCCTGACGGAATTCGACAGGATGAGCGACAGCTGACTCACGAGGTTCTTGATGTCGTGCACGACAAACGCGAAGCGCTTGTTGAAGAGCTCGAACTGCCGAGCTTCCGTCAACGCTTCGTAAGCGGCCTGCTCGGCCAGGTAACTGGCGGCCTGCCGCGTCACCGTCTTAATGAGGTCGAAATCTTCCCAAATCAACTCGCGCGGCACGCGCGGCTTTCCGAGCACGACAAATCCGAGGAGGCTGTCGCGGTGCAGCAGCGGAAGCACGAGCCATGCCCGCCCGTTCGCCAGCAGCCATTTGGGAAGCTGTTCGAGCCCTTGATAACGACTCGGCGCCGCGGCGAATTCGTCAACGTTGACGATCCATTGCGTCCGCACGAGGAAGGAGGCGAGCGGGCTCGCGGCGTCCAGGACCGCGTCCTGCCCGCCACCTTCCCAGCGCGACGCGTTCCAGGATCCAGCAAGCCGGTACTGCCCTTGTTCGCGCTGAAGCCAAAGGTCGCCGTCAGGGCTTTCGACGATGTTGCCGATGGCCTCGATGACGCGAGTCTCCAGGCTCTCGTTCAGGTCGCTCGGCGAGATGGTCTTGATGAACCGCAGCCATTCGGTGCGATAGTCATACTTCAATTGGAAGAAATTCTTCTCGACCAAGATGCGCAGATAGGCGCGAACGCTGCCGGATGACAGCGGGACGAGAAGGAGCATGATCGCGGCGA
>DATNIT010000064.1:0-58803 GCA_035604335.1 Allostellaceae bacterium
GGGCCTCTGCTCGCTCTCGTGTTCTTCGTTCTCATGTTCGCCATTTACGCCGGCGACCATCCTGCGGGCTTTACCGCCAATGTCGTGCAGACGGCGGCCAACAAGGGCGTGCTGCTGGCGCTGGTCGCGATGGCGCAAACCTTCGTCGTCCTGACCGCCGGCATCGATCTGTCGGTTGGCATGGTGCTTGTTCTGACCAATTGCCTCGCCTCCTGGATCGCACTCGGCTCGCCCGTCATGGTTGTCTTGGGTGCTGTGGGCGTGTTGCTCACGGGAGCGGTCTGCGGCGCGATCAGCGGCGCGATCGTGATCTATGGGCGCCTGCAGCCGATCGTGACGACGATCGCAACGGGCGCGATCTATTTCGGCATCGCGCTCGCGCTCCGGCCGGTGCCCGGCGGCGACGTCGACTCGGATCTCGCCGACGCCTTCACCGGTCGGGTTTTTGGCATGATCCCCGCGAGCTTGGTCGCGCTCCTCGTCGTCGTGCTCTTGATCTGGGTTCCGTTCCGTCATTCGCAGATCGGGCGCGCGGCCTACGCCGTCGGCTCATCGCCGGCCGCCGCCTACATGTCAGGCGTGCCCGTCCGCACGGCAAGCTTTTTGGTCTACGTCCTCTCCGGACTGCTGGCGGCGATCGGCGGTCTCTTCCTCACCTTCATCACCGCCTCGGGTGAAGCCTCGGCAGCGAACGCCGGCTCTTACACGCTATTCTCGATCGCCGCCGTGGTGCTGGGCGGCGTCTCGCTCTTCGGTGGGTCGGGCAGCGCGATCGGCGCGATCTTCGGCGCCCTGATGTTTCGAACCATCGGCGACCTCCTGTTCGTGTTCGATCTCGATCCGCTGTGGCAGCCGCTGTTCCAGGGCGTCGTGCTGCTGGCGGCCGTGTGCCTTGGCTCCGTGCGGCTATTCCAGATTCGCAATCGTCTCGATCTGTTCGAATGAGCGTGGTCGCAGCAATTACGCGCAGCGCGCTCTGGCGAAAGATTGACCCAGCGGTGGCGACCGCTTTCTGCTGCATCGCCCTGCTGTTGTTTCTGGGCAGCCTCTATTCCTCGAGCTTCCTCTCACCCGAATACCTGCTTCAGCAGCTCAAGGTCGCGTCGTTCCTCGGCGTCATCGCCACGGGCATGATGCTGGTGATCCTGCTCGGTCAGATCGACCTGTCGGTGCCCTGGGTGGTGGCGGTCGGGGGCATGATGTCGACGGCGGCAACGGGATGGGGTCCTGTCGGCGAAGCGCTCGCCATACCCTTCGGTATTCTCTGCGGTGTCGGGCTGGGGATCGTCAACGGCTTCGGCGTCGCCTACCTGCGCCTGCCCTCGATGATTATAACCCTGGCCGTGAACGCGGTCGCGCAGGGACTGATGGTGGTGCACACGGGAGGCTTCTCGCCGCAAGACTCCTCGTCGGCCGCGATGCGCTTCATCGCCACCGGGCACACGCTGCTCGGCATACCCAATGCGCTCATCGTCTGGGGAGTGGTCGGCGGCGCCACGATTTTCTTGCTGACGCGCACGACGTTTGGGCGCGCGATCTATGGCATCGGCAACCGCGAACGCGCCGCCTATCTCTCCGGCGTCCGGACCCAACGCGCGGTGCTCGTCACCTTCGCGATCGCCGGCGGCCTTTCGGCCTTCGGCGGGATTCTACTGGCGGGCTACGCGAGCAAGGCGGCGCAGGCCATGGGCGACGCCTATCTCCTGCCCTCCATCGCCGCCGTCGTGCTCGGCGGCGCCTCGATCCTGGGCGGACGCGGCACATACATCGGCACGGTCGCCGGCGTCATCCTGATCACTCTCCTGCAGTCGATCCTGTCCGTCATCCAGATCGAAGAGGCGGGACGGCAGATCATCTACGGCGCGGTCATCATCGCGATGCTGTTGCTCTACGGCCGCCAGCGGCGCGAGGCATAGAACCTATCCTCGCTTTCGATATCTGTTAAATTGGGAGAACAGCGGCGGAAAGCCGTGCGTCTGCCAGGGGAGGACAGCGCCGTGTCGAACCGAGGACTTGCACTTGCAATCGTTGCCGCCTGCGTCGTGGCCGGCCTCGGCGCGGCCTCGGCCCAGGAGCCGAAGCACGGGGGCATCCTGCGGGTCTATCACCGCGACAGCCCTGCCAGCGCCTCGATCCACGAGGAGGCGACCTACTCCACGAACATTCCGTTCATGGGCGTGTTCAACAATCTCGTGATCTACAAGCAGGACGTCCCGCAGAACAGCCTCGACACCATCGTCCCCGAGCTCGCGACCAGCTGGGCGTGGAGCCCCGACCATCTGCAGCTCACTTTCAAGCTGCGCGAGGGCGTCAAATGGCACGACGGCAAGCCCTTCACGGCCAAGGACGTGAAGTGCACCTGGGACATGCTCATGGAAAAATCCACCGCCAAGTTCCGCAAGAACCCGCGCAAGGCCTGGTACGAGAACGTCACGGAGGTCACGACCAACGGCGATTTCGAGGCGACGTTCAAGGTCCAGCGGCCGCAACCGGCGCTGCTGGCCTTGCTCGCGTCTGGCTATTCGCCGGTCTATCCCTGCCACGTCTCGCCCGCGGACATGCGCACGCACCCGATCGGCACCGGCCCCTTCAAGTTCGTCGAGTTCAAGCAGAACGAGACGATCAAGCTCACCCGCAATACCGATTACTGGAAGCCCGACCGGCCCTACCTCGACGGCATCGAGTTCACCATCATCCCGAACCGGTCGACTGCGATCCTCACCTTCATCGCCGGCAAGTTCGACATGACCTTCCCGACCGAGGTGACGGTGCCGCTGATGCGCGACGTGAAATCGCAGGACCCCAAGGCGATCTGCGAGCTCAAGCAGAGCAACGTTGCCAACAACGTGATCATCAACCGCGACGCGCCGCCGTTCGACAATGCCGACTTGCGCCGTGCCATGGCGCTGTCGCTCGACCGCAAGGCCTTCGCCGACATTCTCGCCGAGGGACAGGCCGATATCGGCGGCTCGATGCTGCCGGCGCCCGAGGGCTTCTGGGGTATGCCGAAGGAGATGCTGGAGAGCATCCCCGGCTATGGGCCGGACGTGGAGAAGAACCGTTCCGAGGCGCGCGCCATCATGACCAAGCTCGGTTACGGCCCGGACAAACCGCTCAAGATCAAGGTTTCGACCCGCAATATCCCGGTCTACCGCGATCCCGCGGTCATCCTGATCGACCAGCTGAAGCAGATCTACATCGAGGGAGAGCTCGAGGTGGTCGAGACCGGCGTCTGGTTCTCGAAGGTCGCGCGCGGCGACTATTCGGTCGGGCTCAACCTGACCGGCAACGCCGTCGACGACCCCGACCAGACCTTTTACGAGAACTACTCCTGCGGCTCCGAGCGCAACTACACGCACTACTGCAACAAGGACCTGGAGAAGCTCTTCGACCAGCAATCCCAGATGACCGATGTCGAGCAGCGCAAGAAGCTGGTCTGGGAGATCGACAAGAAGCTGCAGGAGGACGTGGCGCGTCCCATCATCTTCCACATCCGCGCCGGCACCTGCTGGCAGCCGGAGGTGAAGGGCGTCACCATCATGGTGAACAGCTCTTACAACGGCTACCGCTACGAGGATGTCTGGCTCGATCGGTAGTGCCCGCTGGATGAGGGATTGAGGGGTGGCCGCCTACCTCATCCGGCGCTTCTCGCTGATGATCCTGACGCTGTTCGGGATCTCCGTGATCATCTTCGTGCTGTTGCGCGTGGTGCCCGGCGACATCGCGGACATCCTGTTCGACGCGGCCGGGTTCATCAATCCATCCGAGAAGGTACAGCTCGAGAAGGACCTCGGCCTCGACAAGCCGATCGCCGTGCAATACGCGGCCTGGGTCGGCGGATTGCTGCGCGGCGACCTCGGCTATTCCTACAAATCCGAGAAACCCGCGCTCGAGGAGATCGCGCCGCGGATTCCGATCAGCGCCACGCTCGCGGGCCTGGCGCTCGCCTTCTCGATCCTGTTAGGCGTGCCGCTCGGCGTCGTCAGCGCCGTACGGCAGGATACCGCGCTCGATTATCTGCTGCGGGTCGTGAGCCTCAGCGGGCTCTCCATGCCGGCGTTCTGGCTGGGGCTGCTGATCCTCATGGGATTCGTGGCGGCCTTCGGCACCATCCCGATCTACAGCGATCAGCCCAAGAGCCTCTGGGAAGCGCTGCTCATGTACAGCGTGCCCGCGGCGGCCGTGGGCTTCCGCAGCTCGGCGCTGATCATGCGGCTCACACGCTCCGCGATGCTCGAGGTGCTGCGGCAGGATTACATCCGCACGGCGCGATCGAAAGGCGCCTCCGAGCGGAGCGTCAACTATCACCACGCGCTCAGGAACGCGATGCTGCCGGTGGTGACGGTGCTCGGCATCGAGGCCGCCTTTCTGATCGGCGGGCTGATCGTGACCGAGACGGTCTTCAATATCCCCGGCGTCGCGCGCTTCCTGGTGGAAGCGATCCGTTGGCGCGACTATCCGATCGTCCAGAGCCTGGTCATGGTCACCGCGCTCATCGTGGTGACCATCAACTTCGCGGTCGATCTGCTCTATGTGGCGCTCGACCCGCGGATCAAGCTCACGGGCGAGCGCGCCTGAGCCATGAAAAGCCTCGACTTCCGCGGGGAGCTGACGAGAGCCGGAGCGATGTCCCGGGGACGCTGGGGGCGTGTCGGCTTCCTGGTCCGCCGCTACCCCCTGGGCGCGGTCGGCGCGGCAATCCTGGCGGTGTTCGTGCTCGCCGCCGTGTTTGCGGACTTTCTCACCGCCTTCGATGCGGTCTCCACGAACGCCCGGCTCTCGCTCGCCGCGCCGAGCGCGCAGCATCCGATGGGCGCGGACTTCATGGGGCGCGACGTCTATAGCCGCATCGTCTACGGCGCACGCATCTCGCTCGCGGTCGGGCTGGGCTCGACGGTCCTGGGCGGCGTGCTCGGCGTGGCCCTGGGGCTCTTCTCGGGCTACCTCGGCGGGTGGGTCGACCTGGCGGCCCAACGCCTCGTCGACATGCTCCAGGCGTTGCCCCTTCTGGTGCTGGCGCTGGTGATGGCGGCGGCGCTGGGCCCGTCGCTGCAGAACACGATCATCGCGATCTCGATCCCGCTCATCCCTTACGCAGCAAGGGTCACAAGGGCGAACACGCTCTCACTCAAGGAGCAGCCATTCGTCGATGCCGCGCGCGCGATCGGCACCAGCGAGCTCCAAATCGTCCTCCGCCATATCTTGCCGAATACGCTGGCGCCGCTGATCGTGCTGGCGACCGCGCAACTCGGTTCCGCGATCCTCACGGAGGCCTCGCTCTCCTTCCTCGGCCTCGGCATCCCGGAGCCGCATCCCTCCTGGGGGCGCATGCTGTCGGAATCGGCCGCCGAATACGTCCGCACCGCGCCGTGGCTCGTGGTGTTCCCCGGCCTTGCCATCAGCGTCGTGGTCTTCGGCACCAACCTGCTGGGCGACGCGCTCCGGGACATCCTCGATCCCAGGCAGCGAAGCTGAGGGCCGCGGCCGCGGCCGAGCCCACACAAATCGCACCGGCATCTTGTCTCATGGCCTTTCAGGCAATGCTGCAGTGCGATATAGTGGCGCCTGGGCGTGGCAGGTGAGGTGGTGGCGAAGATCGCGGCGGTGGCCAATCTGAAGGGCGGCACGGGCAAGAGCACGATCGCCGTCAACCTGGCCTGCCAATTGGCGGCCGGAGGTGCCACGGTCGCGCTGGTCGATGCCGACGAGCAGGGTACCGCAAGCTACTGGGTCGAGCGGGGCGAGTACCCGATCGTACTCAAGACCGCCGCGGTGGGCAGCGACACCAACGGTTGGGCAAGCGAGATCGCCGCGCTCGACGCGGAGCTGGTGGTGATCGACGCGCCGCCGCAGATCGGCGACGCCACGCGCGCCATCGTCGACGTGGCCGACGTGATCCTGATACCGGCGCTCGCTTCCAGCGCGGACATCATGGCGACCGGAAAGGCGCTGGCCCTGATCCGCAAGGCGCGCGAGCAGCGCGCGGACAAGGGCCCGAAGGCGCTCCTGGTGCCGAGCCGGGTCGACCGGCGGACCGCCGCCGGCAAGGAAATCGAGGCCGTGCTGCTCGAATTCGGCGAGCCAGTCGCACCCATGGTGCGACAGAGGACCGCCTTCGTCGATTGCTTCACCGCGGGACAGTGGATCGGCACCTATGCCCGCAACAGCGATGCCCACGTCGATATTCAGACACTCGCAGCCGTCGTTCGGAGGATGTTAGGTCATGCCAAAGCGTCGTAGCCTGGTCGGAACCGCCCATGAGGCGATCGAGGCCGCGGCGAAGCCGCCCGCCTCGTCTAAGCCACCGGCGGAGCCCGCTCGGACGCCGAAGCCGCGCCGCGCGGCGCCCGCCAAGAGCAAGGCAGCGGCAGAGCCACGGCCTGAGCGCCCAGCGCAGCAACAGGCCGCTGCGCCGACCGAGGTGGAGCGCCCTGTGCAGCAGCAGGCCGCAGCGCCGCCCGCCGCGGCCGAGCGCATGCGCGCGCCTTTCACGGGATCCGCAGCGGCCTATGAAGCGATGCTCGGGTTCGCGAGCGCGGCCTTCCGGCAGAATCTCGAGACGGGTGCCAAGCTCGCGCGATGCAAATCCCCGATCGAGGCGATGGCCACTCAAACCGCGCACGCAGTGGCGCTCACGCAGAGCTGCATCGCCGTCTCGCTCAAGCTGATGCAGCTGGGCTTCTCGAGCGCAAGCTGGGCCTCAACTCCAAGGCCCAGCGCGCGCATCGACAGTCACTGATCGAGCATCCGGTCCAGGACCCAGTTCGCGATGTCGCGAACCATCGGCTCGCGCACGGAGAGCCGCCCCGGACTCGCGAACGAGGATTGGAGTCCGGCCTGCTGGCGCTCCGAGATCGCGTTGTCCTCGGGTATCGATTTGTCCCACCGGCGGTAATAGAAGCCGGCTTTCTCCGAGAAGTCCGCGCGGGCGACGGTCGAGCGCGGAAAACAAGACCCGATCACGACCTTGGTTCGAGCTGGTCCCTGAGGGAATTGCTGCAGCCACCACATGCAATCCTGCGTCAGCGCGAAGAACGTGCTGGGGTAGATCACCAGGAAATAGGTTCCGGCCGCGGCCTTGCCCTTCAAAGAGGCAATGGGCGGCAGGGCATGGCCCAGATCTTCCGCCAGCACCGCGATGGTCTTCTCCGCGGCCATGTGGATGCCGCCCCAGGCGCCGCGACTCTCCTCGGGCACGGTGTGCTGCGCGCCGATCGACTGGCGATGCACATAGGGCGTGTGATAATCCTCCATCGCGTTCTCTAGATAGATCTTCCAATTGCAGTCGAGGTCGTACTCGCGCCGGCGTACGCAGACCATGTCGGCGAGATGGTAGGACTCGAGCGTCTGCGGGAGATCGCCGAGATACTCGCGCAGACCAACGACGTCCTCGCTGAAGTTGATGAATACGTAGCCATCCCAGATCTCGAGCCGGATCGGACGCAGACCGTAGGCGCGCTTGTCGAAGGCGTGGGTCTCCTCCATGCCCGCGGCGCCCACGAGATCGCCATTCAGGCCATAGGCCCAACCGTGATAGGGGCAGATGATGCCGCGGCAATTGCCCGTTCCATCGAGCAGGCGCGTGCCGCGGTGCCGGCACGAGTTCGCAAAGGCACGCAGCATGCCGGCGCGATCCCGGACGATGAGCACGGGCTCTCCGACGAGATCATAGGCCGCGTAATCGCCGGCTTTCGGCAGCTCGTCCGCGCGCCCGATGAAATTCCAGGACGTCTTGAAGACCCGGGCGACTTCCCGGTCGTAGAACTGCCGGGAGGTATAGGACCACGGCGGCAAGGTCTCGGCCTCGAGCACCGGCAGTCGAGCCTTCGCGTAGTGGGCGGGATCGAAGATGTTCTCGGTCATCGTCATCGGCGTCTCCCGATCGCGAGATCAGAATTTCGTGAGGTAGGTGTCGAGCTCCCATTTCGAAACGGCGTTGTGAAAGCTCCACCATTCCCGCTGCTTGAGATCGATATAGGAGGCGTGAAGATCGGCGCCGAACACCTCGCGCGTCAGCGGATCCGCAGCGAAGGCCTCGACCGCCTCGAGGAGCGTACGCGGCAGGCTGTTGACGCCCCGCGCTTTCAGCTCGGCCTCGCTCAGCTCGTACATGTTCACGTTGTTGGGCTCACCAGGGTCCAGGTCCTGCTCGATGCCCTCGATCCCCGCCGCCAGCATCATCGCGGCGGCCAGATAGGGATTCATCGCGGGGTCGACCGCGCGGCACTCGACTCGCGCGCCCGAGAGGTAGACGCCCTTGTGCGCACCGGGCTTCCCCTCGATGTGCGGGCGCACCATCGGCACGCGCATCATGTGCGTGCGGTTGTTGCCGCCGTAGGAAATGAAGATCGGCGCCCAGGTGTAGCCGGTCATCGATCCCGTCTTGATGAGGCGCTTGTACGAATTCACGATCGGGCAGGTGGTCGCGACGATCGCGGGCGCGTGGCTCAGCACGCCCGCGAGGAACTGGTAGGCGATCCTGGATAGACCGCAGCCGCGCCGGTCGGTGGCGTCGCCGAACACGTTCTTGCCCGTCGCGATATCGGCCATCGACATGTTGAAGTGCGCGCCGCTGCCCGTCCGGTCGGCGTAGGGCTTGGGCATGAAGGTCGCTTCCCAGCCGAACCGCCGCGACACCTCCTTCATCATCATGCGCCAGAGCACGAAGCGGTCGGCCATGGTCAGGACGTCGGCGTAGGCGAAGTCGAACTCGAACTGGCTGTTGGCGTCCTCGTGATCGAAGGAGTGCACTTCCCAGCCGAGCTGATTCATGTAGCCGACGACTTGGTCGAGCCATGGCAGATTCTCCACCAAGCTGATCACGTCGTAGGCAGCCTTCGGCTGCACGTCCAGAGGATTGGCCGGACGCAGCGCATCGCCCTCCCGCCGGACCAGGAAGATCTCGCACTCGATGCCGAGATTGAATTTGAGGCCATGAGTCGCGAGCCGCTCGATCTGCCGGCGCAGAATGCTCCGCGAGCACATCGGCCAAGGCTCCTCGTGGTAATGCAAGGAGCCCGGCGCCCACGCCACCTCCGGCCGCCACGGCAGCACCGTCACCGCGTTCGGGTCGGGATAGACCGCGAGCTCGTCGTCGTTGGGCCCTTGGCCGAGGCCATCGATCGCGGCGCCGGTGAACAACTCGGAGCCGCGCATCATGCGCTCGAAATGGTCGATCGGCACGGCCTTGGCCTTGGAGATGCCGTGCACGTCGACATAAGACGCGAGGCAGTACTTCACGCCGCGCTCCTCCAGCGAGCGCCGCAGAGCTGCGAAGTCCGGCGCATCCGTCGCCACGACTCCCGCGGGGGCAAACGGTACCCGCGCAGAGCGCGTCGAACGCTTCCCGTCGGTCCGTCTCACGCGATCAGCCATGTGCTACGACTCCTGTGAAGGGCGGGCTCGAAATCCTAGTACTGAAGGCGCGGGTCGACCCGATTGACCAGCGGCTTGCCCTGGATGAACCGCTCCATATTTCGGAACACGAGGTCGAGGGTGCGCGGCGTGTATTGCTCTTTGTCGTCGGACGAGCAATGGGGGGTGATGATGAGATTGGGCACCTTCCAGAGCGGCGATGATTTCGGCAGCGGCTCGGGATCGAAGACGTCGAGGATGGCGCTGAGCTTGCCCGCCTTCAGCCTGGCCGCCAGCGCCTTGTAGTCGACGAGATTCGCCCGGCTGTAGTTGATGAGACCCGCCCCGGGCTTCATCAGATCGAGCTCCCGCGCGCCGATGATGTGACGCGTCTCGGCGGTCAGCGGCGCCGTGACGAGCACGAAATCGGCACGGGGCAGCAGCCGATGGAGCGCCTCCGGCCGATACATCTCGTCGACGTCGCGGTGGCGCCGGCCGGTCCGGCGGATGCCCAGGATGCGCAGACCGAAGCGCTTAGCCCAGCGCGCGGCGCCACCGCCGACGTGACCCACGCCGAGGATCAGCAGCGTCTTGGTCGCGATCGAGGTGTTGAACGGCTGCTGCCATTTGGCCTTCCGCTGGTTCGTAACCGAGAGCGGCAGGTTGTTGTTGAGCATCAGAATCGCCATGGCGGTGTACTCGTCCGCCTTCGGCCCATGCACGCCCCGGCTGTTGGTCAACACGGCGCCGCGCGGCAGCCAATCGAGCGGCATGAGATGGCTGACGCCTGCGCCGTGCGCGTGAATCCAGCGCAGCTTCGGTGCGCGCGCGGCCAGATTCTCGCGATCGAACTCCCAGGCAAAGAGAGCATCCGCCGTCGCAATGGCACGCTCGAGGATGTCGCCGTCGTATCCGATCGTGGTCTTGAGCTTGCCCTTGAGCCGGGGATGCCGAGCCAGCGCCTCGGACACGCGCTCCGGCGTCGCCTCGAAGACCGGCCCGAGCGCGCTCGTGTTCTCTATATGGAGGTGAATCTTCGATCCCCTCGCTCTTGCCGTTCGGGCACCCCTGCGCTTTCCGCGAGCATTCCTCGCCGCGCCGACACTTGCCGATCCCCCGCGCCTCACCTCGATCTCCCCACCGGCCGAATTCACGCGGCACTATCGTGTGTCTCGATCGGCGCAATGACAAGAGCGATCGCGATGGGATTGATGAAGCCGCTGCGCATCTGATGTAGTCTCGCAAGTGAGAGGCGCGGGAGGAGAATGTCCGAGTCCCCCATCACGGAAACCGATGTGGCGGCCTTCGATCGCGACGGCGCGGTCTGCCTGCGCCACGCCTTTGATCCCCGGTGGCTCGACCGCATCGCCGAGGGCATCGACAAGGAGCTTGCCGCTCCCGGGAACGGCCTGGTGGAGCAACAGGCGGCGGGATTGCCGGGACGCTTCGTGACGGACTACTGCGCGGCGCAGCGCACTCCCGAGTTCCAGGATTTCATCGTCAACTCCGGCGCGGCTGAGATCGTCGCGACGCTGATGCGCTCCACGGCTGCGCATTTCCTGATGGACGTGCTCTGGATCAAGCAGCCCGGCACCGCCAAGCCGACAGCCTGGCACCAGGATCAACCATACTTCTGCATCGATGGCCGACAGATGTGCTCCATCTGGCTCCCCATAGACCCGGTGCCGCGCGACGTCGCGCTGCGATTCCTGCGCGGCTCGCATCGCTGGGGACGCTGGTTCCGGCCGCGCCTGACCAGCGGCCGAGAGCTCTATACATTCGGCGCCGACGAGAAGCCGTGGGAGGCAATTCCCGACTTCGATGCCGAGCTCGACAAATACGACGTGCTTCAGTGGGGACTAGAGCCCGGCGACTGCCTCGTCTTCCACGCCCTCGCCGTCCATGGCGCGCCGGGAAATCCGCAGCCGAGCCGGCACCGCCGGGTGCTGACCACGGTCTGGTTCGGCGACGACGCCACCTATGGCGTCCGCCCCTCGCCGCCGCGTCCGCACTTCGAGGGCCACGGGCTGAAGCCCGGCGATCCCATGCGCTCTCCCTATTTCCCGCAGATCTGGCCGCGGCCCGCGGGCGAGATTGCGGGTCACCGCTTTTCCGCCGATACCGCGTTGCGCATCACCATTTGAGCGCGACGCTCGCTTTGCAATCCAAAACGGGAGAAGTCCAATGCGCCAAGCCGTGAAGACGCACCTGCCCTCGGAGAGGGTGCCGATCGAGTGGGCGACCACCGCCGACGGTATCCTCTACACAGCGCAGATCCCGATCCGCGAGGACGGCTCGATCGAGACCGGCGACATCACGAAGCAGGCAACGCTGACGCTCGACAATCTCAAGCGCACGGTCGAGGCGGCGGGCGGCACCATGGACGACGTGACGCAGGTACTGGTCTACCTGACCTCGCCGGATTCGTTCCCCGGCATGAACGCGGTCTATGAGAAATACTTCCGCAAGCCTTATCCCAATCGAGCGACGGTGGTGGCGGGTCTCATGGTGAAGGGCGCGCTGATCGAGATCGTCGCCTACGCACATATCGGCAAGGGCAAGCATTGACGGGCAAGCCCTCCTAGGCAGCGACGCTCCATGCGCAGCATCGTCCTGGGAGCCGGCATCGCCGGCGTCACCGCCGCCTATGAGCTCGCCCGGCGCGGGCATGAGGTGACGGTGATCGACCGGCAACCCGGTGCCGCCTTGGAGACGAGCTTTGCCAACGGCGGACTCGTCGTGCCGAGCCAATCGGAACCGTGGGCCTCGCCGGACGCACCCATGAAGCTGCTGAAATGGCTCGGGCGCGAGGACGCGCCGCTTTTGCTGCGCCTCTCGGCGGTGCCGGGCATGATGCGGTGGGGCCTCGAATTCCTGGCGAATTGTCGGCGCGAGCGCTGGCATCGCAATACCGCCGCCGTGTTCCGGCTCGCCATCTACAGCCGCGACGCCTACGACGCCCTGGCGCGCGAGACCGGCATCGAGCATGGGCGCGGCGACAAGGGCACGCTCAGGCTCTACAGCGACGAGGCCGCACTTGCCGCGGGCAAGGCCGAGTTCGAGCCCTACCGAGACCTCGGCCTCACCTACGAGCTGCTGACGAGGCAGCAATGCGTCGCGCTGGAGCCAAGCCTGGCCACGGCGGCGAGCCGGTTCGTCGGCGGCATCCACATCGCCGCGGACCGGAGCGGCGACTGTCACGCGTTCGCCAAAGGACTCGCCGAGCACGCGCGCAAGCTTGGCGTGGATTTCCGGTTTGGAACCACCATTCAGGGCATCGAGACAAGTGCGGGCGCGGCAACGGCGGTGCTGACCGACAAGGGCCGCGTCGCCGGCGACCGCTTCCTGCTCGCGCTGGGTCCGCATTCCGCCGGGACGGCGCGGTCTCTGGCTTGGCGGCTGCCGGTCAACCCGGTCAAAGGCTATTCCGCAACCATCGATATCGAGGGGTGGAACAATGCGCCGCATGTGCCCCTGGTGATCACCTACCGCAAGATGGCGATCACGAGTTTCGGCGCGCGGCTGCGACTCGCCGGCACCGCGGAGTTCGCGGGCTTCGACCTCAGCCTGAACGCGCGCCGCGGCCAGATGCTTTTGGACGCGCTCGACGAGCACTATCCGGATTATCCCCGGACCAGTCCGCCGCAGCACTGGGCGGGCCTGCGGCCGGTCGTGCCGGACGGGCGGCCGGTGCTCGGCGCCACGCCCGTGCGGAATCTGTTCGTGGACACCGGGCACGGCCAGCTCGGCTGGACGCTCTCCTTCGGCTCGGCCCGGGCGGTCGCGGCGGAGATGGACGGCAAGCCGCCGGAGATCGACCTCCGCGATTTCGCCTTCGATCGTTTCTGAGCGCGCTTAACGCGAGCGATCCACAGGGAAGCGGTCGCCATAGGGCGGAAACTCGCCGTGAGCGCGATAGGCCTCGTGATAGCGTGCGAGCTTCGCCTCGTCGATGGTGACGCCGAGACCGGGGCGGTCGATCCGGCCCCAGCGCGGACCGTCGATGATGGGCACGCGCTCCACGAGGATGTCGTCCTCCATCATCTGCGCGGTCTGCTGATGGCCGGTGGTGGCATTGGGAGCCGCGAGCATGAGGTGCTGACCCGCCGCCGCGGCGAGGCCGAGCTCGCCATGGGTGTGCTTGCAAACCAGCAGGCCCTCGAGGTGAGCCGTCCAGGCGAGCGCCTGAAACCGCCCGATGGAACCCACCCAATAGGGACTGAAGCAGAGATAGTCGCAGCAGCGGCTCTTGATCACCCGGTATGCGTCCGCGGCGCGCCAGAGTCCTTCGTTGGCGCAGAGCGGTACCGAAACGCGGCGCTGGAGCTCGAGCATGATCTCGACCGGATCGATCTCGACGGGCGCCTCGACGAAATCGATATCGAAACGGTCGTGCCAGTCCTCGAGGATCCGCGCGGCTTCCGCTACGGACCACGCCATGTTGGCATCGATGCGGATCTTGCGCGAGGGCCCGATGGCCTGCCTGAGCGCGGCGAGCATGGCCGTCTCCGCCGCCGTATCCACGCCGACCTTTAGGTAGAAGACGCCGTAGCCGCGCGCCACGCCGGCTTTCGCCTGCGCTTCGATCTCCGCTGCATCGCCCCAGCTGAGATAATAGAAGTAGTCGACCTCCTCGCGGAGCGCGCCGCCGAGCAGCCGATAGAGCGGCTCGCCCGCTTGCTTGCCGCAGAGATCCCACATGGCCATGTCGATCCCGGCATAGGCGAAATTGCCGGTCATGGCCTGGAAGTTCCAGAGACCCGAGACGTAGAGATCCCGCTGGATCGCCTCGCGGTCCCAGGGATCGCGGCCCAGGACCACCGGCGCCATCGCCTTGACCGCGCTCTCGATGCCCGCCGCATCCGCGGCGCGCGTGGTCTCGCCCCAGCCGACCAGGCCGTTGTCGGCGGTGAGCTTCACGATGACGTCGGTGACGCCGCTGCGCGCGATCACCGAGCTCTTCTCCACGTGCCGGTAGGGCACACGGACCGGAAACGACTCGAACTTGACGATTTTCATGTCGGCACCTGGGTCATCGGTCGCGGGCGAGCCTCGCCTCGAGGCGACGCGCCATGATCGAGAGGGGATAGCTCATGATGAAATACAGGATCGCCGCCAGCACGAACAAATGCATGGGGCGGAAGCTCGAGGAGGCGATGTCCTTGGCGCGAAGCATCAACTCGGGCGCGGCGATGATCGCGCAAATCGCGGTGTCCTTGAGGAGGCCGATCGCGTAGTTCGCCACCGGCGGCAGCACGATCCGGCCCGCCTGGGGCAGGATGATCCAGCGCATCGCGGTGGCGGGAGCCATGCCCAGCGAGAGCGCGGCCTCCATCTGGCCGCTATGGAGCGCCTCGATGCCCGAGCGGAACACCTCGCCGAGCACCGCGCCGCCCTGAAGGCCCAAACCGAGCACCGCCGCCTGATAGGAGGTGAACTTCAGCCACTCGATGCCGAGCCCGCCGAGGCCGAAATAAATGAGGAACAGGATGACCAGCGCCGGCATCCCGCGCATCACCTCGACATAAACCACCGCGATAGCCTGGAGCAGGCGCGAGCGCGAGACCCGCATCAGCGCGATCGCGAGGCCGATGATCGCGGCCAGCATGAAAGAGAGCGCCATGAGCTGGAGCGTGCCGATGCAGGCGACCAACAGCTCCGGCACCCACTCGCCGAAATGCTGGCGATAGACATCGAGGAACTCGATCATCGAGGGGCAGCCGCTATTGCCATGCGCGGCGGGCCCGCTCGAGATAGGCGACCAGGCGGCTCATGGGAATGCTCATACAGAGATAGAGGACGGCGACGACGAGATAGATGTCCATGCTGAGCAGCGTCTCCGTCACCAGCTGCCGCGCGAAGAACATGATCTCAGGTGCCGCCACCACCGAGGCGAGCGAGGTGTCCTTGAGCAGGCTGACCGCATAGTTGCAGAGCGGCGGCAGCATCAACCGTATCGCCTGGGGCAGGATGATGAAGCGCATGGCATTGATGGGGGTCATGCCGAGGGAGAGCGCAGCCTCGACCTGCCCCTCGTGAATGGCGAGGATCCCCGCGCGATAGATCTCTGCGACATAGGCGGCGCCGTTCATGCCGAGACCGATGATCGCCGCGGGCACCGGCGGAATGTCGATGCCGAGATCCGAAAGCCCGAAATAGATGATGAAGAGCTGCGTCAGCGCCGGCGTGCCCCGCATGACCTCGATGTAGACGTTGGCGATCCAGCGCAGCGGCACGAGCCGCGCCAGCTTCAAAAGCGCCACGATCAGGCCGAGCGTGAGCGCCACCGCGAGCGCGCCCAGCATCACCTTGATGGTGGTGCCGGCGGCGCCCAGCAGCACCGAGAGGAAATAAGGAAGCTTGGCCCAGAAGACGACCCAGAAATTCGGCGCCGCCGCGGGCATGCCTAGCGCTCCGAGAGCCGCGTCAGGAACGCCCGCGTCCTCGCTTGGCTCGGGTTGCGGATCACTGCGTCCGGCGGACCCTCCTCCACGATGCGGCCGCCATCCATGAAGATGACGCGATCGGCGACCTCGGTCGCGAACTGGATCTCGTGGGTGACCATGATCATGGTCCGGCCCTCCTCGGCGAGCTGTCGGATCACGCGGAGGACCTCGCCGATCAATTCAGGATCCAGGGCCGAGGTCGCCTCGTCGAACAGCATGAGCTTGGGCTGCATCGCCAGCACGCGGGCGATCGCGACCCGCTGCTGCTGGCCGCCCGAGAGCCGCTCGGGGAACGCATCGAATTTGTGCCCGAGGCCGACCTTGGTGAGCATCTCGCGGGCGCGCGCCTCCGCCTCCTGCAGGCCGAGGCCGAGCACCCGGCGGGGCGCGATCGCTACGTTGGCGAGCGCGGTCAGGTGCGGGAACAGATTGAACCGCTGGAAGACGAAGCCGATCTCGGCGCGCTCCTTGGCGAGCTCGCGATCGCTCAGGTGCACGTAGGCGCCGTTCTTGTGCTTCTCGCCGATCAGCGTGCCGTCGATATAGACGTGCCCCGAGGTCGGCTTCTCCAGGTAATTGACGCACCGGAGCAAGGTGGTCTTGCCGGAGCCGCTGGGTCCGATGATCGCGACCTTCTGGGTGCGCGGCACCTCGAGATCGATGCCGCACAGCACCTCGGTCTCGCCGAAACGCTTGTGCAAATCGACGATTCTCAGCAGCGGGTCCATGAAATGGCGACGCCTTCCCCCGAGCGCGCGACCTTACAAGAGAGGCCCCGCCCGGCCTCGACCGGGCGGGGCCTTCGCGCTCAGTTCGTCTTCAAGCAGCTGGCGCCGGTGGGTGATTTCCAGCTCGCGTCGCGGTCGACGCCGACGCGCGGATTCGGATCCGGCGGCGTGAACCAGGACGCGTCCTGCATGCCGTACTTCGCCATGATCTTCACGTTCTCGCAGTTCGCCCAGATCTTGCGGATCTCCGCATTCATGGCGTCGGCGAGCTCTTTCTCATCCTTGTTGACGCCGAAGATCACATTGTACTTGGTCGACATGATCGGATACTTCGCCATGTCGGGCTTCAGCTCGACCTGGTGGATACCCCACTCAGGATGCTGCAGCGCGGCGTAATCGATGAGCGGCGGATCGAGGATGACGATATCGACGCGGCCCGCGATCAGATCCTGCAAAGCCCCGTCAGAGGTGTCGTAGAGCTTCACCTCGCCGATGCCGTCGACGGTCTTCAGCTCCGGCACCAGCGTGAAGCCGGTCACCGTGCCGACCTTCTTGCCCTTCATGTCCGCGAAGGTGCTGTAATTCGTCGCCTTCTTCTGCGCGAGCGTGGTGCCGAAGTAATAGACCGGATCGCTCAGCAGCATGATCTCCGTGCGCGGCTTGATCCAGCCCATGGCGCCATGCATGACGTCGAGCTTGCCCTGCTTCGTCGATTGAATGAGCGCCGACCATTCCATCAAGTTCGTCTTGACCTTTAGGCCGAGCCGCTCGGCGACCAGCGTCATGATCTCGCCGTCGGCGCCGATGAGCTTGTCGTCCTTCACGCTGGTCATCGGCATGTCGCCGTTCAACCCCACATTGAGCACGCCCGGCTCCAGCGTCTTGGGCGCGGCGTGAGCCGCCGGGACCGCGAACGCGAGCAGCAAGGCGCTGGCCGCCCCCAACACCATTCTTGCGCGCCAAGCCGCGCCTCCTCCCACCATCGACGCGTTCATGCGTGTCTCCCTTCGTTTGTGTTTTGCCTAGTCGGCGAAAAATGCTCGCATGTCGCGCTCGACACTGTCAACAATTCGAGAACAAATGTTTCCTGTGGAGAAACAATAGCGAAAATGGCCGCCGATTTTTGATTGCGAGTAACCTGGGGGGCTGTCCGTTGCCGAACGAAGGGCCGCCTCCAGTTTTCTAAGGACCCTATCCTTGGCTCGAGCGAGCTGAATCGGGAGACCACGATGCGCCTCGGCCTCTTCATGATGCCTATCCACAATCCCGCGCGGGACTACACCGATGTGTTCAAGGAGGATCGGGAATCGATCCTCCACGCCGAGGCGCTCGGCTACGACGAGGCATGGGTGGGCGAGCACTATGCCTGCAAGACCGAGCCCATTCCCGATCCGCTGCAATTCATGGCGACGCTGATTTCCGTCACCAAGCGGATCAAGTTCGGCACCGCCGTCCTCAATCTGCCGCAGCACAATCCCGCGCAAGTCGCGGGCAACGCCGCGCAATTCGATCATCTCTCCGAGGGGCGCTTCATCATGGGCGTCGGCCCCGGTGGACTCGGCTCCGATTTCGAGCTGTTCGAGACCTTCGACAAGAACCGCGCCGAGATGATGGCGGAATCCATCGACATGATTCATCGGATCTGGGCCTCCGATCCGCCCTATCGGCTGCACGGGAAATACTGGAACATCGTGGTCGACCAGCAAATGCAGACGCATCTCGGCATCGGCCCCATGCTGAAACCTTACCAGAAACCCTATCCGCCGCTGGCGATGTCGGTGATGAGCCCGCGCTCGGGGACGGCGCGCTACGCGGGCGAGCGCGGCTGGGGCATGATCTCCGCGAACTTCACGCCGGCGGCCAATGTGAAGACCCATTGGGAAGTCTATCGCGACGGCGCGGCGGCCGCTGGCCGCAAGCCGGACCGGCGCAACTGGCGGGTGGCCCGCTCGATCGTCGTGACCGAGACCGACGCCGAGGCGCGCGACTACCTCGCCAACGAGACTTGCAGCCCGGCCTGGTACTACAAGTATCTGCGCGACAACCTCGCGACCTACAAGCTGCTCAGCATCTTCAAGCCCGATTCCGATATGCTCGACGCCGAGCTCACCTGGCAGAGGTGCCTCGAGCTCATGGTGGTCTCCGGTAGCCCAAAGCGCGTGCTCGACCAGCTCGTCGCGCTGATCGATCGGCTCGGCTATTTCGGCACATTGCTGGTCACGCAGAAGGACTGGGACGACAAGGCGCTGCACAAGACGTCGATGCGCCTCCTCGTCGAGCAAGTGATGCCGAAGCTCACCGCTTACGCGGAGAGCCGGCAAGCCGCGGAGTGATCGCCGCGCAGGTCAAAATTTGATGGCCGACATCGCGGTCAGCAGGCTCGGCAATCCCGCTCTCATGAGGAAGAGGGCGCTGCCGATGAGCGCGCCGACCAGGGTTCCGTTGATCCGGACGTATTGCAGATCTCGACCCACTTGGAGCTCGATCACCTCGGCGACCTTGCGGCCGTCCCAGCCCGCGACGACGCTCGCGATGTAGTCGGCGATCTGCGCGCGCCACGGCGTGATGTAGCCCACGACGACGCCTTCGATCGCGGCATTGAGGAGCCGCTGGAGCTCGGGCGTCTCTTGTACGAGCCGGCCGATGGTGCGGGCGATCTCTCCCGCGACCTTGCCTGCCCGGGGATTGGACGAGCGCGCGTCCTCGGTCAGTTCGCGCTTGATCTCGTCCCAGATGGTCGCGAGCGCGTGCAGGAGCGCCGGGTGCGTCACGATCGCCGCCTGCGCGCGTTCCATCAGCCCGGCATAGTCGGGCGATGCCCGCAGCTCCGCGAGCCGCGCCCGCATCCACGCGTCGAGCCGAAGCCGCTCGGCGCTCCCGGCCGTGCGCACGGCGAGGAGCCACTTCTCGACGCCGTTGACGATGCCGTCGCCGATCTTGCGGTCGAAATAGCTCGGGAAGAACCGGCCGGTGCGCTCGCCGACCTTCTCGGCGATGACGTCGCCGAGTGCCTCGAGAGACGGCTCGAGGACGTCGATCAGCGCGTCCGCCAATTCCATATGCTTGCCGTCCCGGATCAGCGCCTCGATGACCGAGTCCATCGTGGCAACCAGGTCGAGCCGCCGCAGCCCGTCCTGGGCCACGTCGCGCAGAAAGGCGCGAATGCTCGCATCGTCCACCGACCTGAGCACGATCGGCACCACGGCGGCGACGCGCTCGGCTACGAAGGACGCGGCGGCGTCGCTGGCGAGCAGCTGGCTCAGCTGTAGCGCCCGGTTCTCGGCCCTGAGGCGCTCGATCAGCACGGGAGGATCGAGGAATTGGTCCCGCACGAACGCCGCCAGCGACTTGCCGATCTCGTCCTTGCGCGCGGGGATCAGCGCGGTGTGGGGGATCGGCAAGCCGAGCGGTCGCCGGAACAGCGCCGTCACCGCGAACCAGTCCGCAAGCCCGCCGACGATCGCCGCCTCCGCCGCGGCATTGATCAGCTGGACGGCGAAGGGCCGGTCGGGCAGCAGCGCCGTCCCGACGGCGAGCGCCACCGCAGCGATCAAGAGGCCGGTCGCCAGCCGCTTGTTCCGCCGAAGGGCCGCCCGCTTGGCCTCGGCGTCGGCGATGGAGGGCGCCTGTCTCATCTTCCCGAAACTCCCGATTGCGCCGGACCCTGGACGGATCGCGGTCTCGTCGCCATATAGGCAAAACAAGCCGACAATAGGGACCCCGAAGGTATGCCGCCACGTGATCCCACTATCTGGATGTGGGCGGAAGCGCAGCGAATGCTGGAGCGCACCGAGCGCCTGCATCAGCGCTTCTTCGAGCCGGGTCGCGCCGGACGCCAGGCCGCGTGGGAGCCGCCCGTCGACATCTTCGAGACGCCGGGCGGCCTGCTGATCGAGATCGCGCTGCCGGGCGTGGACCCGGAGCGCCTCGAGATCGCCTATGAAGGGGGCGTCCTTGCGGTAGCGGGCGAGCGTCCGCTGCCCTGCGCCGCGGAGCCCGCGGTGATCCACCGCCTGGAGATCCCCTATGGCCGCTTCGAGCGCCGCCTCGCGCTCACCGCCGGCCGCTACGAGCTGGTGCGCTATCAACTGACGCATGGCTGCCTTGCGCTCTCGTTGCGCAGGGTCGATTGACGAGAGCAGACGCCGCAATGACAGACATCGGGCCCAATTTCCGCACAGACCCCGGGCACAATCCGCCGCGGCCCAGTGAGCCGCCGGCCCCGGCGAGCACGGCCGGCGAGGCGCCGAAATTGCCTGCCGACGCCGTAGTGATCGTGCCGGTCCGGAACACCATCCTGTTTCCCGGCGTCGTGATGCCGTTGGCGGTGGGGCGGGCGCGCTCGATCGCGGCGGTCCAATACGCCGTGCGCGCCCAGGCCCCGGTCGGCGTCCTGCTCCAGCGGGATCCCGAGACGGCCGATCCCGGCCCCGCCGATCTCCACGAGGTCGGCACGATCGGGCTGATCCTGCGATACGTGACCGCCCAGGACGGCGGGCATCATCTGATCTGCCGGGGCGACCAGCGGTTCCGCATCGTCGAATTCCTGGAGGGCCACCCCTTCCTCGCGGCGCGCGTCGAGCGCATCGCGGAGCCGGAGACCACCGGCGCCGAGGTCGAGGCCCGCCACATGCAGCTCAAAGAGCGCGCGCTGGAGGCGCTGAAGCTCATCCCGAACGCGCCGGACGAGCTCAAGGACACCGTTCGGTCGATTGATTCGCCCTCGACGCTCGCCGACATCGTCGCCAGCTTCCTCGACCTCAAAGTCGAGGAGAAGCAGCAGATTCTCGAGACCATCGACCCCAAGGCACGGCTCGACCGGGTGCTCTGGTTCCTCGCCTATCGGCTCGAGGTGCTGCGCCTCTCCCACGACATCGGCCAGCGCACCCGCGAGTCCATCGAGGGGCGCCAGCGCGAGCACCTGCTGCGCGAGCAATTGAAGACCATCCAGAAGGAGCTCGGCGAGGACGAGGACGAGAGCGTCGAGGCGAGTCGGCTCGCCGAGGCGATCGCCAAGGCGAAGATGCCGGAGGAGGTCGAGAAGCACGCCAAGAAGGAGCTCGCGCGGCTGCGGCGCATGTCGGACGCGTCGGGCGAATCCTCGATGCTTCGCACCTATCTCGAATGGCTGACGGAGCTGCCCTGGAGCACCGAGAGCGGCAAGACCATCGACATCGCCGAGGCGCGCAAGGTGCTGGAGGCCGACCACTACGGCCTCGAGAAGATCAAGCGGCGGATCCTCGAATATCTCGCCGTGCGCAAGCTCAACCCCACCGGCAAGGCGCCGATCCTCTGCTTCGTGGGCCCGCCGGGCGTCGGCAAGACTTCGCTGGGACAGAGCATCGCGCGGGCCATGGGCCGCGAGTTCGTGCGCGTGAGCCTGGGCGGCATTCACGACGAGGCCGAGATCCGCGGCCACCGGCGCACCTATATCGGCGCGCTCCCCGGCAACATCATCCAGGCGATCCGCAAGGCGGGCACCCGCGACTGCGTGATGATGCTCGACGAGATCGACAAGCTCGGCCGCGGCATCCAGGGCGACCCGTCCTCGGCGCTCCTCGAGGTGCTGGACCCCGCGCAGAACTCGACCTTCCGCGACAACTATCTCGGCGTCGCCTTCGATCTGAGCAAAGTGATGTTCATCGCCACCGCCAACATGCTCGATACGATCCCGGGGCCGCTGCTCGACCGCATGGAGGTGATGCAGCTCTCGGGCTACACCATCGCGGAAAAGCTGCGGATCGCCGAGCGCTACCTCGTCCCGCGCCAGCGCGAGGCCAACGGTCTCGCGGAGGCGCAGTGCGCGATCACCGAGGAGGCGCTCCGGACGATCATCAAGGACTACACGCGCGAAGCCGGCGTACGGAATCTCGAGCGCGAGATCGGCTCGGTGCTGCGCAACGTGGCCGTCCGCATCGCCGAAGGCGCGGTCGAGGGCGCCACGGTCGACGCCGCGGACATCGCCGGCATCCTGGGTCCGCGCCGGTTCGAGGCGGAGCAGGCGCTGCGCACCAGCGTGCCGGGCGTCGCGACCGGTCTCGCCTGGACGCCGGTCGGCGGCGATATCCTCTTCATCGAGGCGACGCGCACGCCCGGCAACGGCAAGCTCATCCTCACGGGCCAGCTGGGAGACGTCATGAAGGAGAGCGCGCAGGCGGCGCTCAGCCTCGCCAAGTCGAAATACCGCGAGCTCGGCGTCGATCCGAAGCTTTTCGAGACCAGCGACATCCACGTGCACGTGCCCGCCGGCGCCGTGCCGAAAGACGGGCCCAGCGCCGGCGTCGCGATGTTCACGGCCCTCGCCTCGCTGCTGACCGGGCGTCCCGTACGGAGCGATCTCGCGATGACCGGCGAGATCAGCCTGCGCGGCCTGGTGCTGCCGGTCGGCGGCATCAAGGAGAAGGTATTGGCGGCGATGCTGGCGGGCCTCAAGACCGTCATGCTGCCGGTGCGCAACCGGAAGGACTGGGAGGACATCCCCGAGGAGGCGCGCCAAGCCCTCGAGTTCGTCTGGCTCGAGAATGTGGACCAGGCGCTCGGCACCGCGCTCCAACAGGCAGCGCCCAGCGCCGACGCCGCGTGACGTCCGCAGGAATTCACTGTGTTATGTAGCAGCTCGCGCTCCCCTCCGCCCCTGACGGGCGTAGGGGGACAACAGGGTGAGTGCAGATGAAGGCCTTCACCCCGCTTTCGCTGATCGCGTTCCTGGTCCTGCTGGTGCTGCTGCCGCTGCTGTTCGCGCAGCTGATGGCCGCGAGCCTGATCAAGTTGAGCCTGGAGCCGGGCACCGCGCTCCTGCTGATGATCGGCATCATCGTCGGGAGCGGGATCAATATTCCGGTCAAGCGGATCGAGCGGCCGCAGAAGGTGCCGCAGCATCCGCTGGCGATCTTCGGGCTCGGCGGGATGCTGCCGGAAATGACGCGGATGCGGCAGCAGACCATCATCGCCGTGAACGTCGGCGGTTGCCTGATCCCGGCGGGGCTTGCGGCTTACGAGTTTCTCAATCTCGCGGATCTCGGTCCTCGCTTCGTGGTCGCGGGGATCGCGGCTGGCATCGTCAATGTCGTCGTCTGCTATCTCGTGGCGAGGCCGGTGCCGGGCGTCGGGATTCTCATTCCCGGCTTCGTCCCGGCGCTGGTCGCGGCCACCCTCGGTGTGCTGCTTGGCTCCGACCAGGCAGCACCGGTCGCCTTCGTGGCGGGCACCTTGGGTCCGTTGATCGGCGCCGATCTCCTGCATCTGCGCGAGATCGAGGAGAGCGCCGTCGGCGTTGCCAGCATCGGCGGCGCCGGCACCTTCGACGGCATCGTGCTGTCTGGAATTATTGCAGCCTACCTGGCGTAGACGCGCGCGGCCGCCCATCACGGCCGCTGGGCGACAATGTGAAAGATGTGCCAATGCTTCGGCTTGCCGCGCGGCGTGATCGAGTCCACTTCTTCCTCGTCGAAGAGCTCGACTTGGAGGTCCTGCAGCAGGCGCTCGGCGGCGGCGCGGTTCATGTGCGTCATGCCAGGCCGGCCAACCCAGCCGTCGTGGTCGCCATAGAGCTGACCGGAGAAGCGGCCGCCCGGTTTCAGCGAAACAACGATCCTGCGCCAGAGCTCAGGGAACTGGGCGGGCGGGCAGAGCGGCAACGAGAAGCTGGCGTTGACGAGATCCACCGCGGGCCAGGCCGCGTCCTCGAACCGCTTGCAGAGACAGGAAAGGCGCGCGCCTTCCGGCAGGTCCGCCCGGTTCTGCAGCCGGGCGATGGCCGCGGGCTCGGCATCGATCGCCAGAACGGACCAGCCGCGCCGCAGCAGCTCGATGGTGTCGCGGCCGTCGCCGCAACCGAGATCGACGGCGGAGCGGAACGATGCCGAGAGACTGAACCGCGCGAGCGCATCGAGGAGCGTACGGCGCGGCGGCCGATCCGCGGTCGCCGCGTAGTAGTCCGCCCAGCGCTGTCCTCCATCCTCGCCCGTCATGCTGCATGAGAGTGGATCGATCAGCTCCGAGTTGACAAGGCTCGGGCGGGCGGTAGGGTCGGGCCTTGCCGAGGGCGCCGGCGGCGTCCTCGACAGGGACCCTCACAACCTGAAAAGAGCAACATGCGATTCGAAGCACCCACCACCGTCAACGCCGCGGTGAAATTGCTCGCGGGCAAGGCGGGCGTCGTCCGAGTCCTCGCGGGCGGCACCGACCTCCTGGTCCAGATGCGCACCGACCGGGTGGCGCCGGACCTGATCGTCGACGTCAAGCGCATCCCGAGCCTGCGCACGGTCTCGGCAAAGGCCGGCGCGTTCCGGATCGGCGCCGCGGTCGCGGGCGCCGAGCTCGGCGAGCACAAGGCGCTGCGCAAGGCCTGGCCCGGCGTGGTCGAGGCCGCGAACCTGATCGGCTCGCACCAGATCCAGTCCCGCGCCACGCTCGCGGGCAATCTCTGCAACGCCTCGCCGGCGGCCGACAGCGTGCCGGCGCTGGTCGCGGCCGGCGCCTCGGCAGTGATCGCCGGCCCGCGCGGCAAGCGCACGGTGCCAATCGAGGCGGTCGCCACCGGCCCGGGCAAGACTTCGCTCAAGCGCGGCGAGATGGTCGAGGCGATCCTGCTGCCGAAGCGTCCGCCGCGCTCCGGCGACGCGTATCTGCGGTTCATTCCACGGTCGGAGATGGACATCGCCGTGGTCGGCGCCGGCGTCAACCTCACGCTCGACGCCAAGGGCGTCTGCACGGCGGCGCGGGTGGCGTTGGGTGCCGTCGCGGAGCGGGTGATCCTGGTGCCGGATGCCGCCAAGGCGCTGATCGGCACCACCGTCGACGCGCAAGCGCTGGAGCGCCTTGCCGCCGCCGCCTCGGCGGCGTGCCGGCCGATCGATGACAAGCGCGGCACCAAGGAGTTCCGCATCAAGGTCGCGGGCGTGCTGGCGCGCCGGGCGGCCGAGACGGCGCTGAAGCGCGCAAGGGGGACATGATGCCGAAGGTCCAGGTTTCCACCACCATCAACGGCGACGCCGTCTCCTATCTCTGCGAGGTCGACGAGACGCTGCTCGACGTGCTGCGCGACCGGTTGGGATTGACCGGCAGCAAGGAAGGCTGCGGCACCGGCGACTGCGGTGCCTGCAGCGTCATGCTGGACGGGCGTGTCGTCTGCTCCTGCCTGGTGCTCGGCGCCGAGGCCGAGGGACGCGATGTCCGCACGGTCGAGGGCATCGCCACCGCCGACAAGCTGCATCCGCTGCAGGAGAAATTCCTGGAGTTCGCGGCCCTGCAGTGCGGCATCTGCACGCCGGGCTTCCTGATATCGGCCAAGGCGTTGCTGGACCGCAACCCCAACCCGACCGAGACCGAGATCCGCTTCGGGCTCGCGGGCAACCTGTGCCGATGCACTGGCTATGACAAGATCGTGCGCGCGGTGCAAGCCGCCGCCGCCGAGATGAGAAAGGGCTGATCCCATGCCGCTCGATGCAAACCTCGATCCCCGTACGCACGAGTTCAAGGTCGTCGGCACCCGGCCGCTGCGGCCGGACGGCGTCGACAAGGTGACGGGCCGCGCGAAATTCGGCGCCGACGCCAACGCGCCGGGCATGCTGGTGGGCAAGATCCTGCGCAGCCCGCATCCGCACGCGCGGGTCCGCAGCATCAATACCGCGAAGGCCGCCAAGCTTCCGGGCGTCAAGGCGATCGTCACCCGCGACGACTTCCCGGCGAGCGTCGATCCGAGCCTGCGCGACGTGCTCTACAACGTGATGGCGCGGGAGAAAGCGCTCTACGACGGACACGCGGTCGCGGCGGTCGCCGCCACCAGCGCCGCCGTCGCGCGCAAGGCGCTGAAGCTGATCCAGGTCGACTACGAGATCCTGCCGCACGTCACGGACGTCGACGCGGCCATGAAGCCGGGCGCGCCGATCCTGCACAAGGACATGATCACGGAGAACGTCGAGCCCGCGCCGAAGAAGGCCTCGAACATCGCGGGCCGGCACGAGTTCGGCCATGGCGATCCCGAGGTAGGATTCAAGCAGGCCAACCACGTCGTCGAGCGCGTCTTCAAGACCGAGGCGACGCACCAGGGCTACATCGAGCCCCATGCCTGCCTCGCCAGCGTCGGAACCGACGGCACGGGCGAGCTCTGGGTCTGCACCCAGGGCCACTTCATGGTGCGCGACACCTGTGCCGCGCTCGTCGGCATGGACGTCTCGAAGCTGCGCGTGACGGCCTCGGAGATCGGTGGCGGCTTCGGAGGCAAGACGACCGTGTTCATCGAGCCGGTGGCGCTCGCGCTTTCGCGCAAGGCGGGCAAGCCGGTGAAGCTGGTGATGTCCCGCGAGGAAGTGTTCCGCGCCTCGGGGCCGACCTCGAGCACCAGCATGACTGTCAAGGTCGGCGTCACCAACGCCGGCCGCATTACCGGCGGATATGCCGAGCTTCGCTTCCAAGGCGGCGCCTTCACGGGGTCGCCGGTGGTGCTGGGCGCCATGTCCGCGTTCGCTTGCTACGACCTCGAGCACGTCAAGGTGGTCGGCTACGACGTCGTGACCAACCGCCCGAAGCAGGCCGCCTATCGCGCGCCGGGCGCGCCGATGGCGGCCTTCGCGGTCGAGAGCGTGATCGACGAGCTCGCCAAGAAGATCGGCATGGACCCGATCGAGCTGCGCCTCAAGAACGCGGCCAAGGAAGGCACCAAGTCCTCTTATGGCCCGAAGTACAACAGCATCGGCCTCATCGACTGCCTCGAGGCCGCGCGCAAGCACCCGCACTACAGCGCGCCGCTCGGACCCAACCAGGGACGTGGCGTCGCCGCGGGCTTCTGGTTCAACTTCGGCGGGCAGACCTGCGTCTCCCTCAACGTCAACATCGACGGCACCGTGGCGCTGGTGGTCGGCACGCCCGACATCGGCGGCTCTCGCGCCTCGATGTGCCTGATGGCGGCGGAGGAGCTCGGCATCCCCTACGACAAGGTGCGCGCGATCGTCGCCGACACCAGCTCGCTCGGCTACAACGACATCTCCGAAGGAAGCCGAGTCACCTTCTCGACGGGCCTGGCGACGATCAACGCCGCCCGCGACGCCGTCACCAAACTGTGCGCGCGCGCCGCGAAGATCTGGGGCATCCCGGCCGATGCCGTGGTCTGGGAGAACGGCCACGCCAAGCCGTCGGGTCCGAACGCCGGCAACTTCGAGCCGCTGTCGCTGGAGGACCTCGCCAAGAAGGCCGCCAAGACCGGCGGTCCGATCGCCGGCCACTGCGAGGTGAATGCCGATGGTGCCGGCGTCAGCTTCGCCGTCCACATGGCCGACGCCGAGGTCGACCGCGAGACCGGCCGTGTCCAGATCAAGCGCTACACGGTCGTGCAGGACGCCGGGAAGGCGATCCACCCGAGCTACGTGGAGGGTCAGTTTCAAGGCGGCGCGGCACAGGGCATCGGCTGGGCGATCAACGAGGAATACATCTACGGCAAAGATGGGCGACTGCAGAATCCGGGCTTCCTCGACTACCGGATCCCCGTGGCCTCGGACCTGCCGATGATCGACACGGTGATCGTCGAGGTACCGAACCCCGGCCATCCCTACGGCGTGCGCGGCGTCGGCGAGACCTCGATCGTGCCGCCGCTCGCGGCGATCGCCAACGCGGTCTCCGCGGCGGCGGGCGTGCGCATGACGCAGCTGCCGATGTCGGCGCCCCACGTGCTCAAGGCGATGGACGGCGCCAAAGGCGGGGGCGCGCGCCGCTGATGGTCCAGGTCATGCTGTCGGGTCCGCTCAAGGCGGCGGCCGGCGGCCGGGCCGAAGTCGAGGTCGAGGCGGCGACCATCCACCAGCTGCTGTCTCGCTTGGAGAAGGATCATCCGAAGCTGAAGCCGCTCATCGAGCGTGGCGTCGCCGTGGCGATCGATGGCCAGATCTACCGCGACGACTGGCTCCGCCCGATTCCGCCGGGCAGTGAGGTGGTCCTGCTGCCGAGGATGGCCGGCGGGTGAGAGGCCCGCATCACCCGATCCCCTCACGGGTCTTCTTTAGCAACTTCGCCATGCCGCCGATCCAGCGGTCGTAGTTCTCGATTTTCCGCCGCATGTAGGTCTCGACCTCGGCGTGCGGCAGGATCAGGAAAGTCTCGCGCTCCAGGCCCGCACTCGCGGCGGCTGCGACCTCCCCGGCGGTGAGCACGCCGTCGAAAGACTGCGGTCCGCGCGGCAGCGAGCGGAGCATCGCGGTGTCGACGCCCTGCGGGCACAGGATCGAGACCCGGATGCCGTCGGCGCGGTGCGCGATCGCAAGGCTCTCGGCAAACCCTACCGCGGCGTGCTTGGTGGTCGAATAGGTCGCGCTGCCGATCTGCGAGAGCAATCCGGCCGCGGAAACCGTGATCAGGAAATAGCCGCCGCCGCGCGCCTTCATGCGCGGGACGAGCGTGCGCGCGGCATAGACGTGGGACATCACGTTGACGGTCCACATGCGCGCCCAATCGTCGTTCGAAGCACTGGCGACATCGGCGTCGAGGTCGAAGCCCGCGGCGATGCCGGCATTCGAGCAGAAGAGACCGATCGGGCCGAAGCGGCGCTCGGTCTCGTCCACCAGAGCAGCGACCTCGGCTTCGTTGCCGACGTCGCAGCGGAAGGCCGCGCCGCCGATGGCTTTCGCGACGGCCTCCGCGCCCGCATGATCGAGATCGGCGACCACGACCGTCTTGGCACCGTCGCCGTGAAATCGCTCGGCGAGCGCCCGACCGATGCCGCCGGCGCCGCCCGTGACCACCACGACCTCGCCGACGGCTTTCATCCGTCGCTTACCGGGCCTCGGTCCAGCTCTCGGAGAAGGCGAGCGCGCAGGTGCTGAACGGCCGGCCTTCGCGCTGCCGCGGCCAGGGCTGGCCCGCCGCGCCGACGCCGTTTCGCGTGAGCCGTGCGGCCAGGGCCGGTACCAGAACGGTGCACACGCCGTACGGCCGGTCGGGCGCCGCATTGGGTTGCGTGTGGATCAGCAGCGGTTCGCCGATCCGGTACCAAGTGAGAGCGATCTCCTCGTTCTGCGCCGCCACGCGCTCGGTCCAGAAGTCGCGGAAATCGCCCGACTTGCTGAAACCCGCGTCGGTCACGGGAATCGCGGGGTCTTTGAGCTCGGCGTTGAGCATCCCCTGCACGGTCGATTGCAGCCAGCGCGCCATCGCGATGTTGTCGGAATAAATGCGCCAGCGGTTCTCCGTGAGCTCGCTCTTCATGTAGAGCACGTGCCCCGACCCAGCGGGGCAAAAAACGATGCGCCAGAAGCTCGCATCGGTCTTGTTGGGGTCGCCGTCGCGCTCGCTCAATCGGATGAACGGGTTCTCGCCCGTCAAGATCACGCGGTTCGGGTCCGCAGCGGCCATGGCACCACCTCCGTCTCGAGAAGGAAGAGGCAGACCCTATGCCAACCGTCCGTCGAAGCGCAAATAGACGGACGCGCGGATGTCGTCCGAGCTGCCGCCGTCATCCGCCCCGTGGAACGCGCCCAGCGCCACGATCTCGGCATCCCGGCGGAAGAGCCTGAGGCGCAGGGCGTAGCGTTGCCCGACGAAGGACGGTCGCCGAAAGATGACGCGCGCCCGCGTCGCGAGATACGTGTCCAAGGGGAGTTTCGCGTCGGCCATCGAAAGCGCGATGCCGTTCTCCATGGCGACCGTGTACTCGCGCGCGTGGACATGCTGGAACACGTCGGAGTTGGCGATGCCCCAGACGCCCGCGAAACGCGCGGTGGTGCCGATCTGCGTGAATCCGTCCTCAAGCTCGGCGAGCCGCGGAATGGTCGGGAACGGATCGTCGAACGGGTGCAGCTTGAGAAATGCGATTTCCTCCGGGACCTCGCTGACCCAACGGTGGCCGGGCGGATTTTGCGGGCGCGTGAGCACGTGGAGCACGCGGCCGGTACCGGCGACCGCCGGCGTGCCGACGGGGGGCTCGAAGCCCAGGGATGCCGGCGCGCCGGTCGCGGGCCGTCCCGTCAGCGTAGTGCGCGTTTCCAGAATGAGCCGCTCGACGCGCTGCTCGTCGCCACCGGGTGCTCGACGCTCGTGGGAGACCGAGCGGCAGAGCCGGACTTCGTAGCGGCCTTCGAAATGATCGCCATATCCGTGGGCTGCCGGGTAGTTCCGGAAATCCTGGAAATACTGCATCGGGGTGATGCCGCGCCGGCCCATCTCCACGTATTTGAGCCGCGGCTGCAGGTCGCGAAACACCGGAGCGAGCACGAGCTCAAGGAAGGCGCGGATCTTCAGGTTCCGCTTGAAGTCGAGATCGCCGATATCGACGAGGCGATCACGGACCTCCGCCACGCAGTCGAGCTTCTCTTGTTGCATTGGGACCCGTTTTATCTGAGCGCTCACTCATATTCGGGCCGTATTCCGCCGTCAATCCTGGGATTAAGAGACTCCGTTGACCTTTTGGCTACGCTTATGGAATGATCGCTCACTCGAAATTCGGTGAGCGCGTGGATCCCGCTACTTTTCTCGATCTGCACCAGACCGGTGTCGGCAAGGTGCTCGGCATCACCTTTCCCGTCGCCGCGCCGCATCGGGTGATCGCGAGGCTCGATATCGAGCCGGAATACCTTGCGGCCCAGGGTGCCGTGAGCGGCAGCGTGGTCATGGCGCTCGCCGATTGCGCCAATACCTATGGCGCGGTTCTGAACCTCCCACCGGGGCGCGAGAGCGCCACCATCGAATCGAAGACGAATTTCTTGGCCCCGGGCCACGGCAAGACGCTGCGCGCCGAGGCGCGGCCGATCCATGTCGGGCGCAGCGTCTCGGTTTGGCGCGCCGCCGTGTTCCGCGACGAGGAGCAGATCGCCGACGTGACGCAGACGCAGATGGCGATCGAGTCGAGCCGTGCGGTAGGGCTGCCAGCGGTCGAGGACGACGCGGGCGAGCAGCGAGCGAGCATCGGCCAAGGCGCCGTTGCCAACGGCTATTCCAAAGCGGTGGTCGAGGAGCGCTGGCGTCACATCGTCGAGGGTGCCTCGCAGGTGATCGCGGCGAAGGGCTTCGCGAAAGCGACAATCCGCGAGATCGCCGCCGCCGCGGATATGCCGGTCGCGACCATGTACCAATACCTCGAGCGCAAGGAGGACATTCTCTACAACGTCTACAAGTTCTTCATGACCGACATCGTCGCGACCCTGAAGCGCTGGCAGGCGAGCGACATGCCGCCGAAGGAGCGGCTCGCCGGCGCGATCCGCACCATGGTCGACGTGTTCGACAAGAACCATCGCTTCATCAAGCTGATGTTCCAGGAGACCCGGGCGCTAACGCCTGAGGCGCGCCGGCAGGTCTACGAGCTCGATGCTCAGTACATCGCGGTTTTCCGCGAGCTGCTATCGGAGGCCATGCGCAACGGCCATTTCCGCATCCGCAACGTCGAGCTCGCCGCGAACTTCGCTTATTTCCTCTGCACGATCTGGCCGCTGCGCTACTGGTCGATCGGCAAATACGGCGAAGAAGCCGTGACGAACGAGATCGTGGATTTCGTGCTGAACGGCCTGGGCGCCGGAAACGCGCCCTGACACAGCCACCGTCCGTCTGCATCGCCACAAGGAGAGCCCGATGAAATTCATGTTCTTCTCGGAGGCCGAGACGCTGCCCGGCGCCTCCTACCAGACGCGCTATTGGGAGCTCGTCGAGCAGGTCATCCACGCGGAGAAATGGGGCTTCGACTGCTTCGGCGTATCCGAGCAGCAATACGCGATCGGCGGCATATCCACCTCCTGCCCGGAGGTGCTGTTCGGCTATCTGTTTCCGCTCACCAAGACGCTCCGCTTCGCGCACGCGATCACGCTCTTGCCCAAGAGGATGAACCACGCGCTCCGCATCGCCTCGCGCACCGCTGTGCAGGACATCCTCTCGAATGGGCGGATCGAGCTCGGCGTCGGCCGCGGGAATACCACGTTGGCGCTGCGCGCCTTCGAGGTCGACCTGGAGAAGAACCGCGACGAGGTGAACGAGGGGATCCAGGTCCTGAAGAAGGCGTTTACCGAGGATCCCTTCATGTTCTACGGCGAGCACTACAAGATCCCGCCGCGCTCGCTGGTGCCGAAGCCGCTGCAGACTCCGCATCCGCCGATCTACATGGCCGCGACCAGCCCGGAATCGCACCGCTTGGCGGGGGGACTCGGCATCGGCGTCTACAGCTGGTCCAATTTCATGGGTTGGGACGCATTGGCGGAGTCAGTCTCCGAATTCAGAAAAGCGATCGGCGAGACCAAGGCCCGTGGCGAGCACGTCAACGAGAGCGCTGGCGCGCTCCTGCAAGCCTATTGCGCCGAGACCGACGAGATCGCCGAGGCGGAGGCGGGCGATGGCAACCTCAAATGGCTCCGCATCGCGATCGACGGCTATCCGCGGCTCGCGAAGGCGGCGAAAAGCTACGCTTACATGAACAAGATCGCCGAGGTTGCGAAGAAGACCGAGGACTTCGAGTATTTCAAGGAGGGGTCGGGCGGCGCCATCTTCGGCTCGCCCGAAAGCTGCATCCGCGCCATCGAGCGCTTCCGGGCCTGCGGCATCGACCAGCTGGTGATGCGCATCGACAGCGTGTCGCATCAGAAGATCATGAAATCCATCGAGATGTTCGGCCGCCACGTCATCCCGCACTTCAAGGGTCCGCGTAATTTCATGCGGCCCGCGGAGGACGTGATGGCCGACATCCGCGAGATGCGCAATCAAGCGCGGGCGATGGGCATCTATCCCGAGGGCGAGGACGGCCGGAAGGCACCGCCCGCCGCATCCGCCGCATCCGCCGCGAGATAATGCCATGGGCAAGATTCTCGAATTCCTCACCGTCAACGTCGCAACCCCGGACCTCGAGGGTGCGCTCTCGAAATGGCGCAAGCTGGGCCTGACGACGTTGCCGCCCGCGCATATGCCGCAGGCGCCGATCGAGATCACAGACGTGACGATGCCGCTCGGTCCCTTGGGCGCGATCTCCGTCATCGCCGCAACCGGGCCGGGCTCGGCGGTCAACCGCTTCCTCGCGAAACGGGGGCCGGGCGCCTATTCGATCGCAGTCCGCGTCGATAGCCTCGCCGAGGCCATGAACGAGTGGGCAGCGGCCGGGATCGAGTGGGTTCTGCCGTCGCCGCAGGAGCTGCCGCCCAACACGCCGGCCGGCCGGTACATGCCGGAGCGGCTCCGGGTCAACTGGGTGAAACCCGCGAGCCTCGGCGGTATCATGCTCGAGGTGTTCGAGTTCGGCGGGCGCGTCGAGCATCATTGATCCCTGAAGGCGCCGCGATGGAGGGCGGCTCAATGAATTTCGGCACCATCTTCGATCTCCCGCTGGCGATGTGGCCCGGGAAAGAGGCTCTGATCTACGGGCCGCACCGGATCACCTATGCGGAGCTCGAGAACCGCACCAACCGCGTCGCCAACGGCCTCGCGGCCCTCAGGATCGGCGCCGGCGACCACGTGGCCGTGCTGGTCAAGAACGACCATCGCTTCGTCGAGACCATGCTCGGCGCTCTGCGCGCGGGAGCTACGGTGACGCCCGCCACGACGCGCGCCCATTTGAGCACGCTCACGCACATCATGCGCGATTCCACGGCGAAGATCCTGTTCGCCTCTGCCGACTTCGCCGAGGAGGCGCGGAAGCTCGCCGAGACGATGCCGGGCTTGCGGCGGGTCTTCGTCATGGATCAGGCGCCCGCCGGAACCGCGCTCTACGACGATTGGCTCGCCGGCCAGAGCGCCGCTCGCCGCGTCGTGGAGAGGGCGCCCGGCGACATCGCGCTCCTCTCCTACACCTCGGGCTCGACCGGCCAGCCCAAGGGCGTGCTCCTGACCCATCAGGCGATGGACTGGGCGACGCGCAATCTGCGCCGCGCCCTGCTCTACGGACCGGACGAGCGCTGCCTGCTGGCGGTGCCGATGTTCCATGCCAACGGCATGCTCGCGGGCGTCTTCTCGATGCTCGAATGCGGGGGATCGCTGGTCATCCTGCACGACGTGCATCCCGTGGAGATGATCCGCGCGATCGAGCGCGAGCGCTGCACCTACACCACCGGCGTCCCCGCCATGTACAAGATGATGCTGCGCGAGGAGGCGCTGCTGCGCGAGAGCGACTGCTCGTCGCTGCGCTTTGTGATCTGTGGCTCCTCCGAGGTGCCCGAGGATCTGCTGGAGGAATTCACCCGCAAGCTCGCGCCGATGCTCGAGGCTTACGGCCTCACGGAGTGCGGTTTCGTCTGCAACAATCCGCGCTGGGGCATCACCAAGCAGGGCACCACCGGATTGCCCTACCCCGGCGTCGATCTACGCATCGTCGATCCCGAAGACGTCGCGCGCGATGTGCCGGTCGGAGAGCTCGGCGAGCTGCTGGTGCGCTCGCCCGCCAATCTCATCGCCTACCACAACCTGCCGCAGGTAACGGCGGAGCGGTTGCTGTCCGACGGTTGGTTCCGCACCCGCGACATCGTGCGCGCCGACGAGCAGGGCTATGTCGAGATCGTCGGTCGCCTCGACGACCGCATCAGCTGCGCCGGCGAGAGCATCTATCCGAAGGAGGTCGAGAACGTGTTGCTCGGCCACCCGGACCTCATCGACGTCGCGGTGGTACCGATGGCCGACGACGTCAAGGGTGAGGTTCCCGTCGCTTTCGTCGTCGAGCGTACCCACGGTGCCGCGCGCGAGCAGGAGATCAAGGAGTTCTTCATCAACCACGGTGCGGCCTATATGCATCCGCGCCGCGTCTTCGTGCTGCCGGAAATGCCGCTGACGCCCGTAAAAAAAGTGGACCGCAGCGCGCTCAAGAAGCTGGCGGAGGAACGGCGGCAGGGCGCGCACTGAAGCGCCCTCGCGGAGCACTTGCCGCAAACGGAGGCAAGCATGAACGAAATCGAATGGTGGCGGCTCAAGGCCGCGGATATCAATGCCCTCGCCGCCCGCGACGCGGTGGTGATCGTCCCCGTGGGATCGACGGAGCAACACGGGCCGCACTTGCCGACGCAGGTCGATTCGTTGTTGATCGGCGAGATCGCCCGGCGTGCCGCGCAGCAGGCGACCATGAGCACGCCGATCGTGGTGGCGCCCACCGTGTGGAGCGGGCGCGCCGAGCATCACATGAGTCTCGGCGGTACGCTGTCGCTGGATTTCCCGACCTTCCTGGCGCTGTTGCGCTGTATCTGCCGCTCGCTGGTGCGCCAGGGCTTTCGCCGGATCCTGCTGCTCAACGGCCACGGCGGCAATATCGCGGCGCTGACCGTGGTGGTGAACGAGCTCGCCGTGGAGCTCGAGGCGCCGATCGCCACCACCTCTTACTGGCCGCTGGCAAGCGCGGCATTCGGGCGGATCCTCGAGCGCCAGAAGAACGTACGCCATGCCTGCGAGGCGGAGACATCGATGCTGCTGGCGCTGGTCCCCGATCTCGTCGACATGGACCGCGCGGCCGAGGCCGTCGGGCCGACGAGCCCGGAGCTTGCCGAGGTGGTCGGGAGCGAGGCCGTCCATCGCTGGCGCTCGTTCAAGTCGCGCACGCACCATGGCGCCATCGGCGACCCGCGCACCGCGAGCGCCGAGAAGGGCGAGCGCCTCCTTGCCGCCGCGGCTGACGCGGTGGCAAAGGTGGTGAGCAACCGCGACTTCTGGGCGCTCCCCGCCTGAAGACTCCGCGGAGCCGCGGGCGATCTTCCCGTGCGGCAAGCGAAGCTGGAGACTACGGCATGACGTCCGAGCGGCCCTCCCTTGCGGAGCCTTTTTATCGTCTCGTGGCCGATCGGCGCTCGATCCGGCGCTACGACTCCGCCGAAGTGCCCGCCGAAACTCTCGAGCGCGTCCTGACGGCAGCGCGCTGGGCACCCTCGGCGCACAACCGGCAGCCGTGGCGGTTCGCCATCCTGACGCCGCCCCGCTGGAAGGATCAGCTCGCGCGCGCGATGGGCGACCGGCTCCGGAGGGATCGGCTGGCGGACGGCGATCCCACAGGCATCATCGAGCAGGACGTCGCGCGCTCCTACGCGCGCATCACGGGGGCACCGGTGGTCATCGTCGTCGCGCTCGATATGTCCGACATGGACCGCTATCGGGACGGCACTCGGCAGAGCGCGGAGCACACCATGGCCGTGCAGAGCACAGCGATGGCGACGCAAAACCTGCTGCTGGCGGCGCATGCCGAGGGCCTCGGCGCCTGCTGGATGTGCGCGCCACTCTTCTGTCCCGAGGTCGTCGCCGAGGCCTTGGCGCTGCCCAAGAGATGGGAGCCGCAGGCGATCGTCACGCTCGGCCGGCCCGCCGCGCCCGGCAAGCCCGCGACGCGCAGGCCGCTCGCGGAAATCGCGTGGACGCCGCGCGATGCGGGTGCATAAGCGGACGGGTCAGTGTTTCGGTGCGCGTGCCCGCTGGGACTCGTTGTCGTTCAACAAGGTGGTCTCGAGCCGGATGCAGTCGCCGCGATAAGTGATATCGGCGACATAAATGGCGATACCGCGCCGGTCCACCACGACGCATCGGGCCTCGGCGGTCGGCGCGTTGAGGGGGACGCCGAGCAATCCCGCGAGCTCGGGCTCGGCGCTGCCGATGACCAGGGTCTGCCGCGCGGTCGCGATTTTTACCCCTTTCATCTCCGCGACAATGGGCAAAGCCGCATGGCAGCGAAAGGCTTGGGGGTCGCGCTCGTAGATGTCCTTCGCCAATTGCACATTCACGACCGAATAGGCGCGGTCGCCCCGATATTGCACGCTGCGCAGGAAGACGTACTCGGGCGCCGCGCGCCCCTCCTCGGGCCCAAGCCGGGGCGCCGGCATGGGTGCGCTCACCGGCATGAATTTGGGCACGTTGTGCTTGAGCGTCTCGATGAGCGAGGACCAGCTGGTGTCGAGCTTGAGCCAGCGGGTGTCCTCGACGTCCGCCGCGACGAAAGTGCCCCTACCCTGCTGACGACGCACCAGCCCGTCTTTCTCCAAGAGCTCGACCGCCTGGCGCACCGTGACGCGCGCCACACCGAACTCCTCCTGCAGATCCTCGATGGTCGAGATCTTCTGGCCGGATGCCCAGCGGCCGATCTCGATGCGCCGCCGGAGCTCGGCCGCCACTTGGATGTAGAGCGGCACCGCGCTCAGTCGCAGCGTCTTCGCAAGCTCGCTCATGGTGCGTCTCTGTCCTCCCTGGGCGTCAGATTTCGTCGAACACGACGCCGCTGATGAGATTGGCCTCGAGGAGCCGCGAGGCATCCGGCTCGCCCGCGGGCTTGAGCGGCGCCAAGCGCGCGACCAAAGCTTCAAAAACCCCCTCTTCCTCCCGCCGCAGCCGTTCCGCCTCCGCGACATCGACCGCCGTGAAGCGGATGGCATCGCCGGGCTTGCGGCGGCCGACGACGGGGATGTCCGTTGAGATCACCGTCGCAATCTTCGGATATCCACCAGTGGTCTGGTGGTCGGCGAGCAGCAGGATCGGCTGGCCGGAACCAGGTACCTGGATGGCACCGGTCGCGATCCCGTCCGAGACGATGTTGTAGCCGTCGCGATGTGCGAGAGCCGGCCCATCGAGGCGCATGCCCATGCGATCCGAGTGCTTCGAGACGATGAATTCCTCGCTGACGAGGCGCTGAAGCGCCGCGTCAGTGAAGTGGTCTTGCTGCGGCCCGAGCACGAGCCGGATCGGCCGCTCGCGGCCGGATGGCGGCGGCTCGGCAAGCCCGACCTCGGTCCGGTCCGAGGCCCGCTCTCGCGACAGCGGCACCAGATCGCCCGCCTGCAGCGCGCGGCCCCCCAGCCCGCCGAAGCGGCCGCGCGCATACGTCGATGCGCTGCCGAGACAGCGCTCGACCGAGAAGCCGCCCTCTACGGCGAGATAACCGCAGGCGGCCTCGCCGAGCCGGCTCACGCGAAATATCTGGCTGCGGCGCAGCCGGACGCTGCGCCAGAGGCCGAGGCTGTGCGGGCGATCGCCCAACAGCTCGATCTCCGCACCCGCGCCGGCGATTCCGATGCGCACCGACTCCGCCATCACCTCCAGCGTCGGTCCCTGAAAGAGGATTTCGAGCGTGGGCGCATCGTCGGCATTGCCCACGATCCGATTGGCGAGGCGATGGCTTGCGATGTCGAGCGCGCCGGAGACCGGCACGCCGAAGGCCTGATAGCCGTAGCGGCCGAGATCCTGGATGGTCGTATGCATCCCGGGCGCGACGACCTTGAGCGACGCGGTCATGCCGCGAGCTCTGTCGATGCCGGCTGGTAGTCACGCCGCTCGGCCGCAGCGCGAATTCTCTCGAAGCTGCTCCGGTCGATCGCCTCGAACTCGACGGCATCGCCGGGCGCGAACAGCGCCGGCGGCGAGGCGAAGGCATCGAAGATCCGGATCGGCGTGGTCCCGATGAGGTGCCATCCTCCGGGACTCTCCAGCGGATAGATCGCCGTCAGGGTGGTCGCGATCGCGACCGAGCCCGGCGGCACGCGGACGCGCGGATCGGCGCGCCGCGGCAGGACAAGGGCTTCCGGCAGGTCGCCCATATAGGGATAGCCCGGCACGAAGCCGATCATGTAGACGTGGTATCGGGTCCCCGCATGGAGCGCCACGACCTCCTCGGGCGGAAGATTCGTCTGCCGCGCAACGCCCGCGAGATCGGGAGCGAAGTCGCTCTCGTAGCAGACCGGCACGCGCCAGAGACGCCGCTTGCGCTCGATCGTGGTGCCGCTGGTCAATACTCGCTCGATGGCACCGACGAGGTTGGCCGCGCTCGTCAGCAGAGGGTCGTACTGCACCATGAGCGAGCGAAAGGTCGGCACGATGTCGACGACGCCCGTGATGGCCGCCGGACGCATCCTCGCGGCGAGGCCCAGCACCTGATCGCTGATGGAGCGATCGACCCGGTCGCCGAACTCGACGATGACGGCGCTGTCGGCGCTGTGGAGGAACCTGACCGACACCCTGGAACACCCGCTGCCGGATCCGGTCCGGGCTCGACGCCGACCGCGGATCCGAGCACGCTAACCCATTGAACTGATGCGCTCTGAGAGACTATCTTATCATCGTCCGGAACTTGATACCATACGTCCGGGCACGCATACGACGAGGAGGGGGCGATGGCCAACCAGGTCAATCTGAATGCCGATATGGGCGAGTGCTTCGGCGTGTTTAAGATCGGCAACGACGATGCGTTGCTCGACATCATCAAGTCCGCGAGCATTGCCTGCGGATTTCACGCGGGCGATGCCAACACCATGCATAACGTGGTGACGCGCGCGAAGGAGAAGGGCGTCAGCATCGGCGCGCATCCCGGCTTCAACGACCTCTGGGGCTTCGGCCGCCGGCGCATCGACATGAACCCGCGCGACCTCGAGTACATGATCGCCTATCAGATCGGCGCGCTTCAGGGCATGGCGGCCTATGCCGGTACCAAGGTCACCCACCTGAAGCCCCACGGCTCCCTCAACAACATGGCGGCCGAGGATCTCGAGATCGGCCTCGCCATCGGGCGCGCGATCAAGACCGTCGACCGCAACATCATCTATGTGGCGCTCGCGGGATCGCAGATGGAATCCGCGGCCTTGAAGCTCGAGCTGCCGCTGGCGCGCGAGGGCTTCTGCGACCGCCTCTACGACGATGACGGCAATCTCACCTCGCGCAAGCTTCCTGGTGCCGTCCTCCACGACGCCGAGGAGATCAAGAACCGCGTGATCCGCATGGTGCTCGACGAGGAGATCGTCTCGCGCAACGGCAAGCACTTGCCGCGCAAGATCGACAGCCTCTGCGTCCACGGCGACGAGCCGACCGCGGTCTTGGCGGCGCGTGGCGTGCGTCAAGGACTGGAAGCCGCGGGCGTGCGCGTCCTGCCGCTCACGGAGATGAATCTGACTTGAGCCGCCGTTTCCTCAGGCGCGGTCACGGGTCCAGGCCGTTCTTGTCGGCATGAATGGGCGCGACAAATTTGGCGGCCGCGCGACCGGAATCGACGGCGCGGCTGGAATGAGCGGCGTCTCACGGTGGGCGCGAGCATGAGCGCGGCACGAGTCGCCTTGATGGCGCTCCCGGGTATCCCGCTCGTCCAGCCCGGGGACGACCTCGCATCGATCCTGATCGCCGGCATTGAAGCCACGGGGCACTCGCCCTGCAATCAAGATGTGCTGGTGGTGACCCAGAAGATCGTCTCGAAAGCCGAGGGACGCTACCGCCGGCTCAATGACATCGTTGCCTCGCCGAGGGCTCAGAAGATTGCGCGCCAGACCCACAAGGATCCGCGGCTGATCGAGGTGATCCTGTCGGAGTCCACCGAGGTCCTGCGGTGCAAGCGCGACATCATCATCGTCGAGCACCGCCTCGGCTTCGTCATGGCGAATGCCGGCGTCGACCAATCCAACATCGAGCACGGAGACGCCGACGAGCAGGTTCTCCTGTTGCCAGCCGATCCAGACGGGACGTGCCGCGCGCTGAAGCGGCGGCTCGACAAACATTTTAGCGTGTCGCTCGGCGTGATCATCAACGACAGCTTCGGGCGCGCCTGGCGGAACGGCGTCGTGGGAGTAGCACTCGGTGCGGCGGGCTTGCCGGCGCTCGTGGATATGGTGGGCGAAGCGGACCTCTTCGGCCGCACGCTGCGGGTGACCCAGATCGGCCTCGCCGACGAGATCGCTGCCGCCGCCTCGCTCGTGATGGGCCAAGCGGCCGAGCGCCAGCCGGCGGTCCTCATTCATGGCCTGGACTGGGGGGCCCGAGCGGAGACCACCGCGCACGCGCTGATTCGGTCAAGGGACCTCGACCTCTTCCGATGAAGGACAAGAGCGGACAGAGGAAAAGCCTGGGCAAGGTGGTCGCCCTCTGCGGCGGCGTCGGCGGGGCGAAACTCGCCTTGGGCCTCTATCGCGTATTGCCGCCCGATGATCTGGTCCTCTGCGTCAATACCGGCGACGATTTCGAGCATCTCGGCCTGCACGTTTCGCCCGATCTCGACACCGTCCTCTACACCCTCGCCGGGCTCAACAATCCCGAGACCGGCTGGGGGCGCCGCGACGAGACCTGGACGTTCATGCGGGCACTCGAAGCGCTCGGCGGCGAGACCTGGTTCCGGCTCGGCGACGGTGATCTCGCAACCCATCTAGAGCGGACGCGGCGGCTGCGCAGCGGCGAGAGCCTGACGGCCGTCACCCGCGACTTCGCTCGCCGACTCCGCATCCGGGCGGACCTCCTGCCGATGACCGACGACCCCGTGCGGACCCTGGTCGAGACGCCGGAGGGCGTGATGCCGTTTCAGCGCTATTTCGTGGCGCGCCGCTGCGAGCCCGCGGTTCTTCGTCTCCGCTTCGACGGAGCCGAGCCGGCACAGCCGAGTCCCGTTGTCATCGCCGCCCTGAGATCACCCGAGCTCGCCGTGGTGGTCATTTGCCCGTCGAACCCGTACTTGAGCGTGGACCCGATCTTGGCCCTGCCCGCGTTGCGGACGGCGCTCGCCGATTGCGCGGCACCGGTCGTCGCGATCTCGCCGCTGATCGGCGGACAGGCGGTCAAGGGGCCGACCGCAAAGATCATGGCCGAGCTCGCGGTGCCGCAGACCCAAGCCTCGATCGCCCGGCACTACGACGGCCTGATCGACGGCCTCGTGATCGATCGCACCGACCGCCAAGACGCGGCCGCGCTGCCGGTGCCGGCCCGGATCACACGGACCCTCATGAATTCCCTGGATGATCGCGAGGCCCTCGCTCGCGAGGTGCTCGACTTCGGCGCCAGCCTCGGCGACCGCGCCACCGCTCGCCAAGTCTAGAGCGAACGTCGCCGGTGGGCGGAGCGGTTACCGGCCGGCCTTCCGCTTCAGCCGCGGTATGATTTCCTCGGCGATGACCTCGATCTGATCCACCCGGTACTGATAAGGCACGAAGATCAGCTTCTGCACGCCGACGTCCAGGTGCGCCTCAAGCTGCGCCACGCACTCGTCGACCGTGCCCATGATGGCGGAGTCCTTGGTCGATTCGCTCCAAGAGGCGTAATCCCATTCTTTCGAGAGCCACTCCATCATCGGTGCCTCGACCGCGGCGCGCGACTTGCCGACCATGATCGGCAGCTGATTGGCGTTGAGCAGCGTCGCGGGCTCCTTGCCGGCCTCGGCGGCGAAGTCGCACACCTTCTTCCAGGATTTCGTGAAGCTCTGCGGCGTATAGAAATAGGTGAGCCAACCGTCGGCCGAGACGCCCGCGCGCTTCAGCACCCGGTCCACGTAGCCGCCGATCAGGATCGGCGGGCGGGGCCGCTGATAGGGCTTCGGAAACATCACCGCAGCTTTCATGGTGTAGGGCGGGTAGTCGCCGACGACCACGTCCTCGGTCCAGAGTCGGTTCAGGATCGTCAGGCTCTCGTCCATGATCTTGCCGCGCTTCTCGAACGGCACGCCCACCGAATCGAATTCGCGCTTGTACCAGCCCGACGCCACGCCAAGCAAAAGGCGGCCTTGCGACAGCTGATCCATCGACGACAGCTGCTTGGCGAGCAGCACGGGGTTTCTGACCGGAAGGATCAGCACGCCGGTGCCGAGCTTGATCCGCTTGGTCCGCGCGGCCACCGCGGTCAGCAACGACAGCGAATCGATGATCGGAAAGTGAGGCTCGACGCCCAACAGGATGTGGTCCCAGACCCAGAGGGAGTCGAAGCCCAAGGCCTCCATTCTGACGCCGTACTCGACGAGTTCCTGAGCATCCGGCAATTGCGGAAACGCGGTGAAATTCCGCATCGCGATGCCGAAGGTGTTCGAAAATACGGTCATGGTTACTCCACGGTTGTCGACGGCCGCGCCGACGATCAGGCGATGTAGAGCTTGTCGGGGTCGAGGTGGCGCAGCACCGAAAGCTCACGCTCGCCCGGCGGCTCCGTCACGGCGAGATCGTCGGCCACCAAGAGTTCGAATCCCGTGTTGTCCTGGATCTGCTCGACCGTGACGCCGGGATGCAGCGCCAGCACCTTCATGCGCCGGCTCTCGTCGTCGAAGCCCATGATGCCGAGGTCGGTGACGACGCGATACATGCCACCCGCCACGAGCCCGCTGTCGCGCCGGCTGGTGCCGCCGTGGATGAAGCCGGGGCTGGTGATGAAATCGACCTCGCGCACGAAACGGCGCTTCTCGTGCTTCATGGCGACGATCATCTCCGTGAGACTGGAGATGTCGTTGCCGCCACCGGTGCCGGGGAGCCGCGTGGTCGGGTTGTCGGCATCCCCGATGAAGGAGCTGTTGAGATTGCCGAATTGATCGATCTGCGCGCCACCCATGAACCCGATGTCGATGTAGCCGCGCTGCAGAAGCAGCAGCACGTCCGTGCTGCTTAGCACCATGTTGGCGCGGCGCGTGCAGCGCTGCTCGTTGGTGGACGGCGGCAGCTGCCCCGGCTCTACGAAAGCGCCGATGGTGCCGCCCTCGAACAGGATGGTGAGGCCGGGCCCGTGGAGCCGCTGCGCCAGCGTCGCTGCCAGCAGCGGAATGCCCACGCCCGCGAACACCACCTGCCCGTCCTTCAGGAGCCGGCTCGCCATCACCGCGAGCAGTTCGCTCGTGGTGTGATTGCTCGCCCGCCGTTTGCTCATCGTCTCAGTCGTCATAGATGCTCCTCCCGCGCCGCGCGGCATCGAGCAACTCCTCCATGCCCAGGAGGGCCAGATACTCGGTCCAGCTCTTGGGCCCATAGACATAGCGGTCGAGGTACTCGGCGATGCCCTTGGCCGGATCCTTGCGGATCATCTCCGCGTACATGTCGTGATGCTTGAAGAAGGGCTCGTAGAGGCCATAGCACTCGTGCGGCGCGCAGCCGAAGGGCACCTCGACCACGGCCTCGACCGCGAGGAACGGGATCTTGGTGTGATCGGGTGCGCGGCGAATCTGGTCGTTCGAGATGATCCGCTCGGTGGTCAGGATCACCTTGTTCGCGGCCATGGCGAGGTCGATGTCCATGAACTGCAGGCCGTCCATCTGCGCGTTCCCATAGGGATCGCAGCGCTGCACGTGGATCAGCGCCACGTCGGGATTGAGCGCGGGCACCAGGATCAGCTTCTCGCCCGTAAAGGGGCAGGCGATCTCGCGCACCTCCGGCAGCCGCGCGACCACGTCCGAGCCCATCATGGAGCGCATCGGCAGGAACGGCACGCCCATGGCGCCGGCGCGGAAGCGCATGCCCATGGCCATGTGGCTCCACTCGTCGAAGCGGGCACGCTTCGATTCCGTGTAGAGGCGCATCACCTTCGAGACGCCCCAGACGATGCCCTGGCTGAACCAGCTGGTGATGACGCGGTCGCAAGCGCCCGAGCCGAACAGCAGCTCCCCATCGCTCGACATGATGCCGCGCGAGCAGGTGAGCCGCTTGCGACCGGCGCGGATCAGTGCCCAGATCATCGCGATCGGCGTGCGCGAGAGCGTACTGCCGCCGATGCCGACGCTGTCCCCGTCTTTGACGAGCTTGGCCGCTTCCTCGAGCGACATGACTTTCTCGTGCAGACTTCGATCGCGCGCGGCGGTCTTTCGCCGAAGCTCCAGATATCCCTCGCTCAACCCGCTCCCCATCCGTTGCCTAGCCCGGCCGATTGACGCCGGCCTCGGCGTTGAATTGCTCGATCAGCGCGTCCCACCGCGGCACCGCAGCTTGGAAGCCGCGCCAGAGACGCTGATCGCGACGCCGGTCAAAATCCGCGAGCGGCACGCCCTGCTGCTCGACCCAGGTGTAATAGCCGAGATTGAAGATGCGCTCGCGGTCGATGTGCGAGAGCTCGATGACGTGGTCGTCGGTGACGGCTTGCAGATGGGCGCCGAAGATTTCGCCCGCATCGACCTCGGCGAATCCGCCTGGATAATGCCCGGCCGCGTATTTCTCACGCTCGCTGCCGTACATGGCGGCGCCGTCGGTCGCCACGGTGACGATCGCGTCCTCGCTGCCGAGACCGAGTCGCTTCGCCGTCTTGATCGCCGCCAGCACGTTCGCGATGCTCGAGAGACCGAGGCCGTCGAGGCGCTGCACGAGCGCGGGATCGAGATGCTGGCGCTGAGCGAGATAGCGCTTTCCTATGTCGCTGTTGAGCAACAGGTTGAGGGCGTCGGTGCTGCGATCGGAGATACCGACGACCACATCCGTGTTCATGACATTGTGGATGAACGGGATGTGCTTGTCGCCGATGCCCTGGATGTTGTGCTCGCCATACCCGTTGTAGAGCATGGTCGGGCATTCGACCGCCTCGACCGCGACGATCTTGGCGCCGAGCTCCGTCTTGAGATAATCCCCCGCGCCCAGCGTCCCCGCCGAGCCCGACGCCGCCACGAAAGCCGAGAGCCGCAATCCTCGATCCCGCGTCTGCGCTTCCTCGAAGACGGCTCGCAACGCCGGCCCTGTGCAGACGTAGTGGGCGAGATAATTTCCGAACTCGGAGAACTGATTCAGGATCACGTTGGCGGGATCGCGCGCCATTGCGTGGCAGGCGTCATAGATCTCCTTGACGTTGCTCTCGGTGCCGGGCGTACGGACGATGTCGTCGGGAGAGCGGACCCAGCGCTGCAGCCAATCGAAGCGCTCGCGGCTCATGCCCTCCGGCAGGATCGCGACGCCGCGGCAATCGAGGATGCGCGAGATCGCCACACCCCCGCGGCAGTAGTTGCCGGTCGAGGGCCACACCGCCTTTTGGCGCTCGGGATCGAATTGGCCGGTGACGATGCGCGGCGCCAGGCAGCCGTAGGCCGCCAGCACCTTGTGCGCGGAGATCATCGGGAAATGCCGTGCGAGCGCCACGAGGATGCGCGCTTTGACGCCGGTCAGCGCCTCCGGCAGATCGAGATAGATGGGCACGGGCGCCGTGCCGCGGCGCGCAGCGTCGTTGTGCCAGTGCACTCGGAAAAGATTGGCCGCGTGCGCAGCGTCGGGATCGACCTGATCGAGCTGCGCCGAGACGGCCGCCGGGATCTTCCGGGGATCGGAGAGTTGCGCGAAAGTCGGCAGCACCACGCGCGCCTGCCGCAGGTGACGGACGGCGCGGTCGTAGACGCCGCGGTCCACGATCTCCGTGGTGAGCTCAGTCCATTCCGTCACTGGAATCGCGCCTTGCGCCGCCTACTCGCCCTATCGTCTTATCGTCCTAATTTTAATACCATATCAAGCCTTCGGCAAGGTCGGCCCGTGGAAGTCCAGGACCTTGTTGAGGAATTGCCGGGTACGGTCTTGCGTCGGCGCGCTGAAGAAGGTCTCGGGCGGGCCCTCCTCCACGATGACGCCGCCATCGATGAGGACGGCGCGGTCGGCCGCCATGCGGGCGAAGCCGATCTCGTGGGTCACCACCACCATGGTCATGCCGCCCTTCGACAGGTCCAGCATCACCTTGAGCACCTCGCTCACCATCTCGGGATCGAGCGCCGAGGTGGGCTCGTCGAATAGCATGACCTTGGGCTTGAGCGCGAGCGCGCGGGCAATCGCGATCCGCTGCTGCTGGCCGCCCGATAGCTGCTCGGGATAGGCGTTCTCCTTTTCGGACAGCCCCACCATGGCGAGGAGCCGGCGCGCCTCCACGATCGCCTCGGTGCGACCGACCTTGAGCGCCTTGATCGGCGCCACCGTGATGTTCTCGAGCGCGGTCAAGTGGGAGAACAGGTTGAACTGCTGGAACACCATGCCGAAGAAACGCCGCTGTTGGGACACGCGCGCATCGGAGAGCTCGACCATCCGCTGGTTCGCCTGCTCGTAACCCATCATGACGCCGTCGACCTTGACCCAGCCCTGGTCCGGCTTCTCCAGGAGATTGAGCGTGCGCAGGAAGGTGCTCTTGCCGCCGCCGCTCGGACCGACCACCACCACGACCTCGCCCTTGGCGATCCGCATGGTGATGCCCTTGAGCACGTGCAGAGGACCGAAGTGCTTGTGGATGTTCTCGGCCTCGAGCATCCAGCCGCCGTTGGCGGTGCCCGCCTTGATCGCGTCACTGCGCGTCATGTGACAGCAGCACCTTCTCGATCTCGGCACGCGCTCCATTCGATGCCGGCGCGCCGCGCGCCGTCGCGGGTGCATGGCTTCGCGAGAAATGCGCCTCCAGCCGTTCCTGGATGAAACCCCAGATCGTCGTCATCACGAGGTAGTAGAGCGCCGCGACGATGAAGATCTCCAGCACCTTGAACTGCACCTGGATCAGCACCTCGGTCCGGCGCAGCAGCTCCTCCATCGAGATGACGGAGGCGAGCGAGGTGGTCTTGAGCAGGCTGTTGAAGGTGTTGCCGAGCGGCGGAATGATCACGCGCATCGCCTGTGGCAGCACGATGATGCGCATGGTCATGGCGTGGGTCATGCCGACGGAGCGCGCGGCATCGAACTGACCCTTCGCCACCGAGAGGACACCCGCGCGGATGATCTCCGCGAGATAGGCGCCCTCGTTGAGGCCGAGACCCAAGAGACAGGACTCGATGACGTTGAAGCGGATGCCAAGCTGGGGTAGGCCGGTGTAGATGATGATGAGCTGCACCAGCACCGGCGTGCCGCGCATCAGCCAGATATAGAACGCGGCCGGCTTGTTGAGGTACGGCCTCGGCGACATCCGCATCAGGGCGGCGACGGTGCCGCAGACGAGCCCGATCGCCAGGCAAGCCAGCGACAGCGCGAGCGTGACGCCGGCTCCCTTCAGCAGATAGCCGTTGTGCAGATAGTGAAGGAACGCGCCCCAGTCCCACATGCGCGGCGCTATCCGCCCTGTGCAGTCGCTATGGCGTGTTCGTGCACTGCGGCGCCGGCAGCGGTCCGGTCACGACTTTGTAGGGACCGGGCAGCGTGCAGTGGTGATAGGGCTCGAATAGCTTGTCGAAGCTGCCGTCCTTCTTCATGTCGTTGAGCGCGCCGGCGACCGCCTCCGCCAACGCCGGATCCTTGAAGGCGAGCGCCTCCGCGTGCGGATCGAACCCGCTGAAGGCGATCCGGAAGAAGCTCTGGCCCTGCTTCAGGTAGTAATAGGCCTGCTCGGTGCCGATGAAAGCGCCATCGACCTGGCCCGCGGAGAGGGTCTGCAGCACCTCGGCATAGGTCTTGAACGCCTGCACGTCGATGCCGGGCTTACCGGCGGCGACCAGCGCATCGTTCGCGGCTTTCGCGTCGTTGGCGTCGACCGTGCCGAGCTCGACCGCGAATTTCTTGCCGGAGAAATAGCTGAGGTCCTTGATGTCGTCCTTGTTGTCCTTGGACACCACGGCCGCCAGCGTCGAGGCGCCGTAGGGGATCATGATCACCTGCGAGGCGCGTTCGGGTGTGTAGAACATGAAGGAGTTGATCATGTCGAAGCGGCCGTCCTGCAGGCCGGGGATCATGGTCGCGAATTGCACGCTCTCGAAAGTCATCTTGAGGCAGAGCCGCTCGGCGATGGCGTTGCCGAGATCGGGATCGAGACCGATGATCTCGCCATCATCGTTCACGTATTGAACCGGCGCCACCGTCGGATTGATGGCGGCGATCAGCGAGCCCTTCCGCATCAGCGGCGGATGCCCAAGCTTCGGCTCGCACGCCGCTTGCGCCGCGTTCGTGCCCACCCACGCCACGACCGCGCCCGCGAGACCCGCGATTATCGAAATTGTCTTCCTGCTCATCTCAGCCCCCTCAGTTGCAATCCTCTGTGAAGCGTCTCATGGTTCCCCGACGCAACCGCGCCCAAGGCTTCGCCATGCCCAAGATTCTCTCCAGCGCCGACATCGAGCAATTCGAGCGTGACGGCTACACGCGCGCAATTCCCGTACTCGCGCCCGACGAGGTCAAGCATTTCCGCGCTCGCCTCGAGAGTTTCGAGGCGCGCTACCCCGAGCACGTGAGGAAGCTCAAGAGCAAATCGCATCTGCTCTGCCCCTGGGTGCTCGAGATCGCGGAGCATCCGCGCATCCTCGACGTGTTCGAGGATCTGCTCGGCCCCAATATCCTCTGCTGGAGCATGGCTTGGCGCATCAAGAAGCCGGACGGAGAGACCTTCGCCGGGTGGCACCAGGACACCGCCTATGGCGGCGTCAAACCGCTGCTCGCCTTCGGCGCGCTTGCCTTCTCGGAATGCGGCTCCAAGGAAGGCTGCCTCCGCGTGGTGCCGGGCTCGCACAAATGGGACGTGCTGCCCCATGCGGATACCGAGGACCCCAAGAGCATCCTGGCGCGCGGCCAATACATCACCGTCGATTTCGACAAGTCGAATATCGTAGACCTCGCACTCAGGCCAGGCGAGATGGCGGTGATCAACAACGCCATCGTCCATTGCTCCGGCACCAACGCCTCGATCGATCGCCGTGTCATGCTGCTGGTCGAGATGATGGCGACGCACGCCTATCACGTGAATATGCGGGATTCCGCGGTGCTGGTGCGCGGTGTCGACACGCACCATAACTTCGACACCGACCCTCGGCCGGACGCGGAATTTTCTCCGACGGCGCAGGCCAACTGGAAGCGGGCCATCGACCGTCGCGCGAAGATCATCTTCGCGGGGAGCCACCTCGCGCCGAGCGACGCCTACGGCGGCACGCGCCCGGCGACCTGACACCCGATCGCGACGACGCCCCATCGTCATTCGCTCCCGGCAATCGTCGCGCGGACATCGACCGCGACCGCGCCGGCGCCGCGCGGGCGCACCACCAACGGATTGATCTCGGCGTCCGTCAGGCGAGCGCCGAGATCGGCTGCAAGCCAGCTCATCCTCTCGACGACGTCCGCGGCCGCCTCGAGATCGAGCGGCGGCTGACCTCTGATTCCCGCCAAGATCGGCGCCGATCGCAGCCTGCGCAGGAGCGCGACCGCCTGGGCGTGCGTGACCGGCGCCGGAGCCAGCTCGACGTCCCGCAACAGCTCGACCAGGAGTCCGCCGGAGCCCACCAGCAAGATCGGCCCGAACTGCGGGTCGCGCCGAATGCCCACGATGAGTTCCGCACCGCCCTGCGCCATCTCCTGAATCAGGCAGCCTTCCAGGGCCGCTCCGTGTTTGCTGCGAACTGCGGAGGCGATCGCCGCCCAAGCCTCGCGCACCGCGGCCTCGTCGCGGAGGTCGAGCTTCACGGCACCCGCGTCGCTCTTATGTACGAGATCGCGGGCGACGCCTTTGAGCGCCACGGGAAAGCCGATGTCGCGCGCGGCCGCGACCGCCGCATCGACATCGCTCGCACGAGCCTCGCGAGCGAGAGGGATGCCGTAGCTGCGCATCAGGCACGAAGCGTTTGTCGCGCCCGATGGGGCGGCGGGCAGGCCGATGGGGCGCTCTTTCGGCTTGGCGACGGCCTTCCCGGCGCGGTGATGCTCCACAAGGTGACCGAGGACTCGGAGCAAAGCGTCGTCCGGCGCCTCGAAGACGGGAACGCCGAGCTCGCGGAGCGTTGCGCGCGGCCGGTCGGCGGCGGGTCCGGGCAGCACCGTGCAGAGCACCGGCTTGCCGCTCGCCATCGCCTCCGCCGCCAGCAGGCGCGTGCGGGTCTCGAAGAACGGCATCGAGCTCAGAGCCATCACGATGACGGAGACGTCGGGATCAGCCGCCACGGCTTTCATGACAGTGCCGGCGATCTCGATCGATTCCGGCGCCTTGCGCCCGCCGAGGTCGATGGGGTTGTCGGCTTGAGGCGGCAACAACACTTCGCCGAGCACGGCCTTGGTCGCGGACGCGAGCTGAGCCAGGCGCAAGCCCGCCTCCGAGAGACGATCCGACAGGATGCCGGTGCTGCCGCCCGACCCCGACACTACAGCGATGCCGTCGCCTGCTAGCGCCGGCCAGCGCACCAGCGCGTCAGCGAGCCGCACCATCACGGTGGGGTCGTTGGTGAGAATGACCCCGTGCTCGCGGCAGATCGCCTGGAACACCTCGTAGGAGCCCGCGAGGCTTGCGGTGTGCGACCGCGCGGCCTTGACGCCGGCGGGAGTCCGACCGGTCTTGAGCACGATCATCGGCTTGCCCGCCGCCCGGCTCGCCGCGGCCGCCCGGACGAACCGCGCGGGATCGGCGAAGCCCTCGACGTAGACGCAGATCACGCGGGTGGCGGGATCGTCCACCATGTACTCGATGAAATCGCACAGCTCGAGGTCGCACTGATTACCGAGCGAGACGCAGGCGCTGAAACCGATGCCGTCGCCGTAAGCGCGGTCGAACATCGAGACCATCAGCGCGCCGCTCTGGCTCGCCAGCCCGATCTTGCCGACGAGGAGCCGCTCCGCCTCGAGCACCACCGAGGAGCAGAGCGTGAGTCGGAACGCCGGGTTCAGGAACCCCATGCAATTGGGTCCGATGATCCGCATGCCCGAGCGGCGGCCGATCGCGGCGATCTCCTCTTGCCGCGCCGCGCCCTCGGCGCCGGCCTCGGCGAATCCCGTGGTCATGATCACGCAGCACCCAACGCCTGCCTCCGCGCACGCGCCGATGCTTCCGACCAGCTCCTTCGGCGGCACCGCGAGAATCGCGACGTCGATGCTCTCCGGCGACTGACCGATGGTGGGATAGGCGGTGTGACCGAACACCTCGCTACGGCGCGGGTTGATCGGCACGATCCGGCCGCCGAAGCGGTGCTTCGTCAGGAAATACATGATGCGGCCGCCGAACTTGTCGCGATTGTCGGAGGCCCCGAACACCGCGACCGAGCGCGGATGCAGGATTTCTCTGATCGAGAGCCGTGGCGGCGCGCGCTCTGTCATGGATGAAGTCCGCCTCAGGTGAAGGCCGCGGTTCCGAAGAGCTCGCGGCCGACGATGAGACGCTGAATACCCGAGGTTCCGTCGATGACCGTCAACATCCGGCAATCGCGCCAGCATCGCTCGACCCCGGCTTCGCGGGAGAGCCCCTGCGCGCCCATCGAATCCATCGCGGCGTGGCAGACCTCGACGGCGGTTTCGGTCGCAAAGAATTTCGCCATCGCCACGTCGCCAGGCACGCGGCGGCCGGCATCGAGCGAGCCCAGCGCACGCAGCGCAAGAAGACGCGCCGCCTCGAGCTTCGCGGCGGCTTCGGCAAGCGTGGACTGAATCGCCTGGAACTTCGCGAGCGGACGGCCGAAAGCGAAGCGCTCCTTGGCATAAGCGACCGCGATGCCGAACGCGCGCCGGGCGATGCCGACCGCCTGCAGCCCGACGAAGGCGCGCGAGGCCTCGATGCCGCGATTGAATTGCTCAGCACCCTGGCCCGCCGCGCCCAGCAGATTCTCCTTGGGCACCCGCACATCCCTGAACCGCAGCTCGGCGAAGGACACGGCTTCCATGCCGGTCGCCTCGAGCTCGCGGCTCTCCCAGGGCGACTCCTTGCGCTCGAGAACCAGGCGGCTGGTCGTCGGCCGAACCTCACCGTCGCCGGTAATGACGAGCAGCGTCATGAGATCGCTGACACCGCCGAGCTTGATCCATTTCTTGACGCCGTTCACACGGAAATGGCCGCCCTCGTCCACCGCTTTGGTTTTCAGGCCGCGCAGATCGGATCCGGCCTGCGGCTCGGTGATCGCCGCGGTCGAGACCAGGTCGCCGGAGAAGAGCCGCGGCAACCAGCGCGCCTTCTGCTCGGGCGTCCCCAAATAGTTGATCGTCCGCGGCGGCACGATCTCTCCGAGGATGAGCGGCCCGTCCGCCAGCGCTTCTAGGAGCAAGCCGTAATCGACGTAGGTCATCCCGGCGCCGCCGATGTCGCGGCTGATCGTGCTACCGAGATAACCCAGCGGCTTCAGAGCACGATAGATGCCGCGCCATTGCTCGGCGCTCACCTTCCCGCCGCGCGGCAGGGCCGCGACCACCGGCGCCACGTCGCGGGCAACCGTCTCCCGTGCGCGCTCCTGAAGCTGGATCTGCTGTTTGCTGGGCTCGAAATCCAAAATCAGCGTCCCTCGAAGCGTGGCTTGCGCTTCTCTTTGAAGGCCGCGATCCCCTCGTTGTAGTCGTGCGACCCTTGCGTTCTCTCCGACCAGTATGTCTCGAGGTGCCGGGCGGCCTCGACGCCTTGCACATATTGGCTGTGGATCGCCTCCTTGATGGAGCGGAACACCAGCGGCGCGCCCGTCGCGACGCGGGCGCTAATAGACGCGATCTCGGCATCGAACTTCTCGTCGGCGACCACGCGGCTCACAAGACCAAGGTCTTTCGCCTCGGCCGCGGCGATGTCCTCACCGAGGATCAGCATGTCGAGCGCGCGGTTGCGCCCGATGTAATGGCATAGCCGCACCAGGCTCATGCCCCAGCTGGGCACGATGCCGAGATAGGCATCGCCGGTACGGAACTTCGCCGTGTCGCTGGCGATCCGGACATCGCAGGCCTCCGCGATGGCAAAGCCGCCGCCGATGCACCAGCCGCGGATCGCCGCGATCACGGGCTTTGGAAAAGTCTCGATGCGGTCGACGAGGGCGCGGCCGGCCTCACGAAACGCGACGGAAGGATCTCCGTCCTCCTTGGGCTTGTCGTCGAGATTGGCGCCGGCGCAGAAGGCGCGGGTTCCCGAGCCGGTCAACACGACGCAGCGCGTCTCGTCTCGCCGGGCGAGCTCGCCGAAAGCCACGAGCAGCTCGTCGAGCGCCCGCGGAGAGACGGTGTTCAGCGGCGGTCGGTTGATGGTGATGGTCGAAATGCGCTCGGCGTGATCGAGCCGAATGGTCTGAAACACGGGCCCCCTCTCCTCGGCCGAATGGCCGCACACCGCGCGCAACTCGGCGCTTTTCTTCGTTGACAAGCCAGGGAAGCCGCGCGGATGATTTGGCAAATTAGTTAGCCCCCAGCCGCGACGAGTGTCAACAAAGCCCCGCCTGGCGCGTGGCTGGGACTCCAGTGATTCCGCCGGCGAGCGGCGCACACGATAGACGGGAGGCACCATGTCGTTCGAGGGATTCCCCGGGCGCGACGTCCGCTCCAAGCTCGATCATCCCGTCATCGACGCCGATGCCCACGTCGTCGAGTGTGACTTCGCGCATCTCGATTTCGTGCGGCAACTCGCCGGAGAAGAAATGGCGAAGGCGGCGCTCGCCGTGCGCGACCATCGCGGTCCGACGGTGCGCGGTTTCTGGTGGGGATTGCCGTCGGGACCACACACCGGCGACCGCGCGATGGCGCAATTGCCGCGCTATTTCCGCTCCCGCATGGACGAGCTCGGCATCGACTTCGCGCACTGCTACACCACGCGCGGCCTCAGCCACATCTACATTCAAGACGAGGCGCTCCGGCGGGCGAGCTGCCGAGCGCTCAACATGCTCTATGCGGAGATGTTCGCCGACGTGAAGGACCGGCTGCGGCCGGCGGCGGTGATCCCGACCTATACGCCGCGAGAAGCGATCGAGGAGCTCGAGTTCGCGGTCAAGGAGCTCGGCCACAAGACCATCATGATCGGCACGGAGCTGCGCGGTCCGGCGCGGCTGACGACCGGGAAGGATCCGTTCCTGCACCCGACCCAGTCGACTCGCTCGATCGCCCTCGATGCGCCCCACGACTACGATCCGTTCTGGCGCAAGTGCGTCGAGCTCAAGGTCGTGCCGGTCTGCCACACGTCCTCGCGCGGGATCGGTTATCGCGCGTCGCCCAGCAACTATGTGTTCAACCACCTCGGCGATTTCGCCAACGGCGCCGAGTTCTTTTGCCGATCGCTGATCTTCGGAGGAGTCACGCGACGTTTTCCCGGCCTCACCTTCGGGTTCCTGGAAGGTGGGGTCGCGTGGGCCGTCAATCTCCTCAACGACATCGTCGAGCATTTCGAGAAGCGCAACGTCGAGGCCATGGAGCGCAACCTCGATCCCGCGAAGCTCGATGTGGACCTCCTCGAGAAGCTGTTCCAGGACTTCGGCAGCCCGCGGCTCTCTCCCGAGCGGATCCGAGCGCGCCCGCACGGCAATCTCCTGATCGAGCGGCCCGAGCCCTTCGACGAGTTCGCGGCTTGCGCCATGACCGAGATCCGGGATTTGCGGGCGTTGTTCGTCGACCCCTTCTACTTCGGTTGCGAGGCCGACGACCGCATGGTCTCGGTCGCGTTCAACCGGCGCCTCAATCCGTTGGGTACGCCGCTGAAGCCGGTGTTTGGTTCCGACATCGGCCATTGGGACGTGCTCGATGCCGCCAGCGTACTGACGGAAGCCTGGGGTCTCGTGACGGCGAAGCTGATCACCGCGGCGGATTTCCGCGCCCTTACCTTCGTCAATCCCGCGATGATGCACCTCTCGATGGATCCGGATTACTTCAAAGGCACGGTCGTCGAGGATGCCGCCCGCGACCTGCTCCGGCAGTCGCCGCAGAACGCGACGGCGAAGGCGGCTACTTAGGGATCGCCCATCACGGGGCGTCACCTATCGCTCGAGTCCGCCCGTAGGTTCGGTGAACCTCATGAAAGAGACCCAGGACGGCCTCACGGTCGAGGGTGCGCCACTTCCACTTAGCATCAAGGTCTGACGCCTCTGCTGCTGCGCGTTCGGATGGGCGAGCGCGTCGAGGAGTCCGCCGCCTCTTTCCTGCCGGCGCGCGATTGGCCGCCGGTGCCGTTTAAGAGCACTGCGGGCTGGCCCGCTCGCATCGACGCCGGCGCGTTGGTGGCCGAACTCCACCGTGATCCCTGGCGCCTCTCGCTCTGCGACCGCGAGGGTGCGATCCGGATGCGGGTGCCACTCGAGGGCGTGTCACTGGGGACACGGCTGCGAGAGCTCGGGCGACAGGCGGGGTTTCGGCTGCTCGCCATGATCGACGGCGTAGGCGGGTCGGGCGTCGTTCGGCTGCCGTGCCGACTGGTGGTGCGGGAGTCCTGTGGCGCCAGATGAGTGGGCCTTTGGGGCAGGAGAAAAGCGACATGAGCGCGGATACGCTGGCGAGAACCGTGCGCGGCGCCCGGGTATATCGATCCGATGGAGCCCGCCGAAGGCCGGGTGCCGCGCTTTCGCGCTTGAGGCTCATTGATCGACCATCGAGTCGCCGAACGGCGACGCCGGCTCGTTTTTGCGCCCCGGTGAGCGGTTGATAAATACCCTTTTCGAGTGACAAATTCAGTTTGAATGACACCCGCGTCACATCAGGAAGCGCCGATTTCTGGCCTTGGCCAATCCGGTTCTCGCGCACGTTGAAGCGACCATGACGCCACGCCTACGATCCCTTTCGCAAATGCCCCTTATTTGCCCTTTTTTCAGTGAATGTCCCTTTGAAGTTGGCAGTCGCCCAGCGGTACAAATGAAAGCTCAATCGCACGTCCAAGCTTGGGAACACACGAGCGGGAGCGCGGTTGCGCGAAGGCACAGGGGTTGCATGCAATGTTACCGCACTTTATGGCCCGCCTTGGTCAGGGCTGCCGTTGCGCGATGGAGATCGTCCCCATGGACGAGAATGTAGTCGGTCTCCCAAGTCGAATACGCGAACAGGCTGACCCCGGCCTCCGAGAGCGGCTGTACCGCCGCGGCGAGCACGCCCACGGACGAAAGCTCGAACGCGCCCGCGATCTCCAGGCAGCGAAATCCACCCCGCGTCTTCAGGTCCGCGGGCACCGCGGCCTCGTCCGAGACGACGGAAATCCCTTCCGGGGACTGTGTGATGGAGACGAATTGGCCCCGCGCCCAGACCGGCGCCGCGCTTCCCGGCGGCAGCTGTGTCAACGCGAGCCTGCCGTCGAGCAGGTTGAATTCGAGATGAAGGACCATGAGCTGCGCTCCTTCGCCGATATCCACGCCGGCGCAGACTGTAGCCGGCCGGCCATAGATAACGGGAGTCCATTGCGCTCATGACCTCGACGAATCTTGCTCTGGGAGAGAGTCGACCCATCGAGCGGGCACTCAAAGGGCCTCTCGACGCCTGGGTCGAAGGAGCCATCGCCGCCGCGCCCAACAATCGAGAACTGCAGCGGCAGCTCGATGCCATCGACAGCGCCGATGTCCTGCTTCGGTTCCTGCACCGCTTCGTCCTTTTCAACGATGCGCTCGCGGCCCGGGTGCCCTTCCTCGCGGGGCTCATTCATCTCACGCCGAATGTCTTTCTAGACTCCGAGCCTGGCCCGAGTTTCTGCCGTCAAGCCAACGGTCGGATCGCCGCCTACGTCGCGGAGGCCGCAAACGACGAGTACCGCATGACGAACGGCCGCAACCTCGTTCACCAGCGGCTATCGCAAGTGTTCTTTCGTGCGGCTCTCGACCATTTCCACGTGGATGGCGCAACCTTCGGACATGTGCATCCCGTACCGCCGGCGCTCGACGAGCTCCTTTCGGAAGCCCGAGGCAAATACTTCGACGTGCGCCGGCCCGAGCACATTTTCGCCGGGCTCGGATTTCACGTTGGGCTCGAATTCTTCGCTCACGAGGAATTCAACATGGTCGATGCCTATCTGCGGGCCCGTTACCCGGAACTCGTGACGAGCCTGGAGCGGGTCGGGAGCGACGGCTCCCCTTACCATTGGCTGGCGCTCCACACGGTCGTGGAGATCGAGCATTACCGCGCCGGGCTCGAGGCTCTGAATGCGGCGGTGAAGTATTATCACCCGCAAGCAGAGGCCCCGCGCATGGTGGCGCTGATCAAGGAGGGGTTCGCGGAGTTCATCGACCTTCAGAGGCGCTACTACCAGGCTATTCATTGCGATGCCTGAGCGGAGCAGGACCCCTTCCGCAAATAAGCGACCGTTAACGCTCGGGCTCGATCGACTGAACCTGCAGGACGTCGCGGACGTTGCGCGCGAGGGGAGGCTAGTCGCGACGCTGCCGCGCGAGGTCGTCGACCGCCTCGAAGCCACGTCGGATTGGGTCTCGCGGACGGTGACGGCCATCGAGCAGACGAGACAATCCGACCGAAAGCCCGCCGCCTACTACGGGATCAATACGGGGTTCGGGGCGCTCGCCGGGCAAACCGCCTTGGACAGCGCCTATCTCACCAAGGTTCTCGGGCGGAACCTCGTCGCCAGCCATTCCGTAGGCGTCGGCGCCTATTTCGATCCGTCGATCGTCCGGGCGGCTCTGCTGATTCGCGCGCACTCCCTCGCGCAGGGATATTCGGGCGTACGGCCCGTGGTGGCCGAGACCTTGCGCCGCATGCTCAACGAGAGCGTCTACCCCGCGATTCCCGAGCAAGGCTCGCTCGGCGCCAGTGGGGATCTTGCGCCGCTCGCTCACATGATCTTGACCATGTGCCGGGTTCCGCGCCCGGAGCCCGGCGCCGCGGACCTTGGGCTCGATGAGACGGATGGCGAGGCATTTGTTCCGTGCGCCCTGGGAGATCGCGAGCCGGGAACCTTCTACAAGGTGACCGAAGGTTACGCGACGGGCGCGCAAACGCTGTGGCGCCGAGTGCCCGGCTCGGAGGCCATGGCAGCCGTCGGCGGAAAGCTGGAGCTGCACGCCAAGGAAGCGCTGGCGCTCAGCAACGGCTGCACGTTTTCCGCCGCCATCGCGGCTCTTGCCGTGCGAGACGCGTGGAACCTGCTCGAGAACGCCGAGCTCGCGG
>DATNIT010000065.1:0-5312 GCA_035604335.1 Allostellaceae bacterium
GAGGCGGCGGGGACCATCTTCGCCTATCTGGGTCCCGGCGCGCCGCCGCTGTTTCCCAATTTCCACTTCCTGTCGGCGCCCGACGCGCATGTCTATCAGACGAAGCTCTATCATGCCTGCAACTACCTGCAGGCCAACGAAGGCAACATCGATCCCGCTCATTTGTCGTTTCTGCATCGCATTCACAAGCCAACGCGGGAGCGGCCGCAGCAAGCGCAGAAGTTGCAGAATGTCCTGGTCCAGAACACAAGGCCGAAGATCAACATCGAACGCACGCGCTACGGCCTGCGCATTTTCGCCAAGCGCACCGCCGAGCCCGGCAAGAATTACCTCCGCGTCACGAACTTCGTGTTCCCGAATCTCGGTTTTTTCGCGGGCGACGGGGGCGAACGCGGCGCGGGCGGATACTCGGTGCACTGGCACGTGCCGATCAACGACGAGAGCCATTGGCGCTACGATTTCTACTATCACCGTGCCGAGACCCTCGACAAAGCGCAGCTCGACGCGAAGCAGCGCGCCGAGGCCGACGAGACCTATCATCCGCGGCGCACGCCGGAGAACCGCTATCTCCAGGATCCCGAGGAGATGGGAAAAATCTCGTTCGCGGGCATGGGCCCCAATTTCCCTGCGCACGACCTTTTTGCCGTGCAGTCTCCCGGCGCGATCCACGATCGCTCGCGCGAACATCTCGTCAGCAGCGATATCGCGATCGTCGCCATGCGCAGGATGATGCTCGACGCGATCAAGGGGCTGCAGGAGGGCAAGGAGCCGCCGCTGGTGATTCGCAGCCCCAACGAGAACGTCTTCAACGACATCATCGTCCTGGGCACGCTTCTCGACGAAAACGAGGACCAGTTCGCCTATTGCGACGCGATCGCGCGCAGCAGCGACTATCACGCGATGAAACGCTGACGTTCGGGGGCTTCGGTCCTACTGGCCGCCGAGCGCAGCAATGATCTCCGCTTGCAGCTTCGGCCGAACGTTCTGGTACCAGTCCTCGCGATATTGATCGAGATAAGCGGCGCCCGGCTTCGGGATCGTGTAGGCCGGCACGGTCGGGACATGGACGTCGGCACGCCGGCTCGGGATGCCCCACACGGCCGAGTAGATTTCCTGGCCGGGCCGGCTCAAATACCAATTGAGGAACACGGTCGCTGCATTCGGGTGCGGCACGCCTTTCGCTTCGACGACGAGGCTGCTGCCGCCCAGCAGCGTCCCCGGACCATCGCGCATGTCGCCGACGTCAAGGGTCTTGAAGCCGTTCTGACGGAAGCTCTCGATGTCGGTCGGCACCGTCGACAGGCCGATCGGATAAGTGCCCCGCGCCACCCATTCGACAAGCTGCCGGCTGTTGGCGGCAAGCGTCGCGTCCTGGCCGACATAGAGCGCCTTGACGAAGTCGATGCCGTAGAGGTCCGCGAGATAGGCGGCGCCCGCCTGGCCCGGCCCGGGGCTGCGCGGATCATAGGCGGCGATCTTGCCTTTGAATTCGGGCCGCAGCATGTCCTTCCAGGTGGCGATCTGGCCGTGCTTGACGATCTCGGCGTTGAACAGCGGCCAGCCGAAGACATATTCGCAAGGGATCAGGAAATATTGCTGCTCGTTGTCGACCCATTTGATCCGCCCGTCGTTCCAGTTCGCGGCATCGTTGACACCGGGCAACAAGAGCTGCGGCTTGATCGGCGCCATCAGCCCGTCATGCATCATCCCAAGCATCGACGCGCCGGTGAAGAACAGGTCGATGGTGAGGCTGCGCGCGCGCACTTCGCGCCCGATGCGTGGAAGGATGTCGCGTGGCTCTGCGGCAAGCCACTCGACGGCGATGCCGGTATCGCGCGTGAACGCGTCCTTCATCGGCTTCGCGAGCTCGCCCGCGCCGGCGACGACGACCGGGCCTTCCTTCTGCGCTGCGGCGACAACTCTTTGCCAATCAGGACCGGCGCCGTCCTGCCAATCGGCCGCGACGCCCACCCGTGCGAAAGCGAGCAAGCCGAAAACGAGCAAAGCGCAGAAGCGGCCCCTCGTCACTTTCCCAACGCCTCGACTAGGGCCGCCTGATACTGGCCGAGATATCGCTCGAGGTACCAAGCCTCGGTATATTGATCCATGTAGGTGACGCCCGGCTGCGGCAAGACATAATCGGGAATGCCGGCGACGTGGACGTCGGTCCGCCGGCTCGGGGTCTCCCATACGGTCGAGAAGACGCGCTGGCCCGGCTCGCTCGCATACCAGTTGAGGAACACCGCGGTCGCGTTCGGGTGCGGCGCCAACTTGGGCTCGGCGAGCACGCTGCTGCCGCCCAGCACCGCACCGGGGCCATCCTTCATGTACGCGACGGCGAGGTTCTTCATGCCGGCCTTCCGGAACGACTCGATCTCCGTCGCAAGCGTCGCAAGCGCGATCGGATAATTTCCGCGCGCCACCCACTCGACCAGTTGACGGCTGTTGTTCGAGATCGCGACCTCCTGGTCGGCAAAGAGATGCCGAACGAAATCGATGCCGAACAGATCCGCGATGAAAGAGGCGTTGGCCTGTCCCGGCCCGCCGACCCGCGGGTCGAAGGATGCGATTTTGCCCTTGTATTGCGGCTTCAGCAGGTCCTTCCAGCTCGTGACCTCGCCCGGCTTGATCATGTCCGCGTTGAACAGGATCCACCCGAACACGTACTCGCCGCCTTCGAACAGATAGGCATTCTCCTTGTCGACCCATTTCAAGCGGCCGCCGTTCCAATTTCCCGGGTCGTTGACGCCAGGCAGGATAAGCTGCGGCTTGATCGGCTTTACGTATCCGTCATTGACGAACGGGACCATCGATTGGCCGTCGAAGATGACGTCGATGGTGACTTGTCCCGCGCGCATCTCCCGGGCGATCCGCGTCATCTGATCGCGCCCCTCGCCGCCCAGGAAGTCGAGCGAGAGGCCCGTGTCGCGCTTAAAGGCATCGCCCATGGGAACCGCCATGGCGGAACGGCCGGCCACGACGAGACTGCCTTCCTTGCGGGCGGCGTCGAGGAGATGCTGCCAGTCCGGCCCTGCGCCCGCCTGCCAATCGGCGGCCCAGCATGTCCCGGCCCCCAGCATCATGCACGACACAAGCGCCCCGATGGCGCTCCGCTTCATCCCGTTTCTCCCTCTCCGTTTCGGAACATCATGCGCCGACCGAGCCATCTTAGCCCCGGGCAGCGCCGCCGCTACTAGGTCCCGATTCCGACGCGGTTGCCGATACGGAAGGCGATGATGGTGATCAGCAACGAGATGACGGCGATCAGCACACCGACGACCGAGGCGGACTCGAAATGCCCCGCGACGGCGAAATCGAACATCAGCAGCGACAGGGTCCGCAAGCCCGGCGCCGCGATCAGCACGACGGTGCTGATGTCGCGAATGGTTCCGGCAAAGATCAGCAGGAAGACCGACATCAGCATGGGCGTCATGAGCGGGAGTGTCACACGGCGGAAGATTGCCCAGAAGCCCGCGCCGGAGACGCGTGCGGCTTCCTCGAGCTCGCTCGACACCTGGCCGAGCGAGTTGCGCAGCAGCTGCACGCCCATCGGCAATTCCTTGATGATCAAGGCCAGGATCAACGGGACCACCGTGCCATAGAGCCACGAAAGTCCGGGTACGTTCAGCATCAGGCTGAGCAGCGTCACGCCGAGGACCAGGCCCGGAATCGCCCACGGCAACCAGATGACGACGCTGATCAAACCGCGCCCCCAGATGTCCGCGCGAACCAGCGCCCACGCGGTCAGCGAAAAGAGCAACACGCCGATCATGCCGACGGCCGTGCCCAGCAGGATCGAGTTGAGCATGGCGTGGAGAAAGCGATCGTCGCCGAGAACCTCGCGCCAATGCGCCCCGGTCCAGGCATTCTCCATGAAGAAAAACCCGAACAGCTTGGTGAATGAGCCGAGGATCAGGATCAGCAGCGGGAGAAAGATGCTGACGGCGATGTAGAGGATCAACACCGCCGAGGCGGCGTAGGCCCAGCGGCTGTGCGTCGTCCGCGGCCGCAGCTGCACGTTCTTGCCCGCGATCGTCGCGATGTCGCCGACGCGGCCGAGATAACGCTGATAGATCACCGCCAGGACCAGCAAGATGACCAGAAACAACGAGCTCAGCGCCATGGCCTGCGGAAAGAGCGGAGGCTCCCAATTGATGAGATCGTAGATGCGGGTCGCATAGACAAAGATCTTCGCGGGGGTGCCCAAGATCTGCTCGACCTCGAAGGTTTCGAGGCTTTTGATCAGCCCGGCGACGAACGCGGTCACGATCGCCGGGATCAGCAGCGGGATCGTCACCCGGCGCAGCGTTCCGGCCATGCCGGCGCCCGATATGTCGGCGGCTTCCTCGTAAGCTGCATCAAGCTGCCGGAAGGCCGGCGCCAGAAGGATGACCATGATCGGGACCGTGGTCAGCGACAGATGCACCCAGATCATCCCCGGCACCGAATAGATCGAGAAGACCGCGCCATGGACGAACGGCAACTTCTCGAGCAGCGCATTGGCCAGCCCGTAATGCACGTCAAGCAGCAGGATCCAGCCCATGACGATCGGCACAACCGGCAGAAAAAAGCCGAACCACAATGACAGCTCGATGAGCCGCCGGCCGGGAATCTGCACCCGGATCAGGAGCCACGATATGAAGAACGCAGCCACGATCGCGATCGGCACGCGCACCGACAGCAGGAAGGAATAGTAGATCGCGTCCAAACTGTTCTTGTTGGTGAAGAGATTCGTCCAGCCGACCAGCCCGAACTTGAATGGCGCGCCGATCGACGACACGTCGAAGCTCGCCGCTATGACATAGGCGACCGGAGCGAGCGTGACGGTGCCGACGGCAAACAGCAGCAGAACGCCCAAGGCGATCCGGCGGTCCAACCGTCGAAAGGACGGCGCCGACCGCTGCACCTCACGCGCGGGGTAAGGGATTTCCGTCATTCACAGGCATCGGCTGAACGCTGCGCAATCGCGATTCTCTCTTAAGGACGGCATGTTGTCCACGCTCGGGCGGCCCGTACCAAAAGCGAAAAAGAGACGGCGCCATTTGCTTTGATGGCAGACGGCGACGAAAGAGGCGGCACATGGATCTGGAATTGGCGGGCAAGCGCGCCATCGTGACCGGCGGCAGCCGCGGCATCGGCAAGGCGATTGCGCGGCAGTTGGCCGAGGAAGGCGTCGATGTCGTGATTGCCGCACGGGGCCAGGAAAGGCTGGAAGCGACCGCGGCGGAAATCAGCAAGGCCACCGGCCAGCGCATCATCCCGATTGTCGCCGACATGGGCGACGACGCTTCGGTCGAGGCGCTGATCGCGAT
>DATNIT010000066.1:0-3982 GCA_035604335.1 Allostellaceae bacterium
GCGAGCACGTGGCGGGGGCGCGATTCGACCCGCCACACCCCGGCGCCAAATCGATGCCGCCGACAGCGTCCCCGTTCCCGCCAATACGCGCCGCGTGCCGATCGCCTCGTCGAGCCGCTGGACTCTTCGCGGACGGCGCTATGCGCCCTCCGATTCGGTCCCCCCGCCGGTTTTCTTGTCGGTTGTGGCAGGGCGCACGCCCACCAGCTCGTAGTCGGTGACCAGCGCGACGCCCGGAGCCACTTCCTCGACGGTCTCGACGTCGATGACGTCGATCTCAAGCTTCTGCTGCTTGGGGGGCGCGGCCTTCCTGGCCTGCTGCTGCTTGGGGGGCGCGGCCTTCTTGGCCTGCGTCTTTTTCGCGACAGCGTGCTTCACGGGCACTTTCGCCGGTTGCTTGCGCGGCTTTGCCTTCGCGGCGGCACGCTTTACAGGCTTTCGCGACGCGGCTTTGACCCGCTTCGGCGTCTTGCCGCGCTTCGCCGGCTTCTTCGCCTTCGTTCCCTTGCCCCGCCTTCCTCGAGCCATGGTGATCCTCCTTTTCTAGGTCACCGATGACAGCACAAAATTGGTCGTGCGGCGAGCCTTTGCGCGATCGTTCGGAACCGATGGAGTCGAAGGCGCGGAACTCGGCCTTAGGCGGCCTTTCGACGGGTCGGCGGCGCCTCACCGTTGGACGGGCGCACCCCGGCCGTCATGGGATCGATCAACGCCATCCAATCGGCCACGAGTCCTTGGAGATAACGGGCAGCCCAGGCCTGCTGAATGCTGGCCGCCTTGGCAAAGTCCTTGCTCTCGCAGATCTGGCGATAAGCCTCGATCGCCAACACCAGATCATCTTGCCGATGGGCCATCCAGGTCTCGGCGGCGGCCTGAAGCCGGCCGAACGCCTCCGGCCCATTCATCCATCCCGGACCCTGCTCGAACGCCGAGCGCCAGTGCGCCTGGGTCTCGGCAAGACCAGGGAAAGACTCCATCGTGGATTTTTCTGTCGCCATCTCGGGCACCCCTTGGGATTGAGGTCCGCCAGGGTCAGCGGACACGGCGCGAAAATACACGCCCTGTCGTTACTTATCTTGATCCAGATCAACCGCTCAAAACCCTCGTTATGCTCTAAAAAAAAGGCCCGCAGCGCCTCGAAAATCCAAGAACCAATCGCAAGCGAAAACGATGTGCTTCTCCCCGACGGCAAGCTTCACCACGGCGGGGCTGACCGCCGTCGTCGGGTTTGTCTCCCTGAGCCGAGTAAACGACCCGCGCGAGATCCCGCTGGCGGCGACGCCTCTTCTCTTTGCGTTGCAACAGGCCCTCGAAGGGCTGCTCTGGATCGACCTGCCGCTGGCGCCGGCTGGATCGCTCTCGACAGGCTTGACGCTGCTTTTTCTTTTCTTCGCCGAAGTGTTTTGGCCGATCTACGCGCCGACGGCCGCGCTGCTCGTCGAGCCAAGCAAAGGGCGGCGGCGGCTCATGCTTCTTTGCCTTGCGGCCGGCGTCGGCATTGGCGCACATTTTTTGTGGTGGATACTGGCCCACCCCCATGGCGCGGTCATTTTGAACGGCCACATCGTCTATGCGGCGGAGTACCGGTTCTCCGGGCCGATCGCGCTCGCCTACTTGGCGGCGACCGGCCTCCCCCTCGTGCTGTCCTCGCACCGCATCGTGGTCGCCCTAGGCGCCGTCATCCTCGTCGGCTCCGCCGTGGCCTATGTCTCCTATTGGGAGGCCCTCGTCTCGGTGTGGTGTTTCTTCGCGGCAGGGGCGAGCGTACTGATCCTCGGCCATTTCGAGTGGTCCCGCGGCCGTTCGCACATCGCCCGCGCCTGAGCCGGAATATCCAGGTACTTCGGCCGGGGCTCGCTCAGGCATAAGTGATCTTCTTGGCGCCTCCCCTACCGGGTTGGCGAGAGGCGGCGGCTCAGATTTCCTTAACCTAATCCTGCGCAAATATTCGGGCCGGATTTTAGAGATCCTAACCACACCCAGAGCGACTTGACCGCCGGATGAGCTCTCTTTTGCGCGAGATCGTGGGTCGGCTGTCGCTCTGCGCGGCGGCGCTCGCGCTGCGTTTGGCCCGGCGAATGGGCTTCGTCGAGGAGGCGCTGCGGCTCGCGGATCAGGGCGCACTGCGCGAGAGCCAAGCGCGGCTGCAATCCATTCTCGACAACGCGTCCGTGGCGATCAGCTTGAAGGATCGCCAGCACCGCTACGTCGTGATCAACAAGCAGTACGAGACGTGGTTCGGCGTGACCGCGGAGCAACAACTGGGCCGGACTCTCCGCGATGTCGGCACCGACGGCGAATTCGCCGCCTTGATGGAGAGCATGGAAGATCGCGTCCTCGCCACCGGGACTGTCGAAGTGCAAGAGGTCAGGGAACCCGATATCGGCACAGCGCCAGAATGGGTCCTGCTCACCAAGTTCCCGGTTCGCACCCCGGACGGCGGCATCATCGGAGTCGGTACGGTGAACATCGACGTCTCCGAGCGCCGAGCCGCCGAGCGGGCGCTGCGGGATGCCAAGGACGTCGCCGAGCAGGCGAACCGGGCGAAATCCGATTTCCTCGCCTGCATGAGCCACGAGATCCGCACGCCGATGAACGGCATCATCGGTTTCGCCGACCTGCTGCTCGACAGCGACCTCACGCCGGAGCAGCGATATCGCGCTATACTCATCAAGGACGCGGGCACGTCGCTGATGGCCATCATCAACGACATCCTCGACCTCTCGAAGATCGAGGCGGGCAAGCTCGAGCTCGAGCGCCTCGCGACCAACCCGTCAGCCGTGGTAGACGCGGCGATCTCGATCGTCGAGGCCGGTGCCATCGCGAAGGGCATCGAGCTGCGCTGCGAGCTTGCCCCCGATCTTCCGGCCTGGATCGAGGCCGACCCGACGCGACTGCGCCAGATCCTGCTCAACCTTCTCGGGAACGCCGTAAAGTTCACCATGGAGGGAGGCGTCACGGTCGCCGCGTCGCGCGATCCGGCACCGGGAGCGCAGCGGCTTCGCTTCACGGTGACGGATACCGGCATCGGCATCCCTCCGGACCGGCAACACCTGCTGTTCCAGAATTTTTCGCAGGTCGATGGCTCGATGACGCGCCGTTTTGGCGGCACCGGTCTCGGTCTCGCCATTTGCAAGCGCCTCGCCGAGGCCATGGGCGGCACGATCGGCGTCGACAGCGAGCCCGGAAAAGGCAGCACCTTCTGGTTCACGATCGCTCTCGCCCCGTCGGAGGCGCCCAACGTGGCTCGCGCCACATCGGCGCCGGCGAAGACGGGTGCGCGAATCCTGGTCGCCGAGGACGTCCGCGTGAACCAACTGATCGTGGACGCCTTCCTCAAGGCCGCCGGCCACGAAGTAGCGCTCGCCAACAACGGCGCCGAGGCGATCGATGCCGCGCAGGCCCGGCAATACGACCTCGTTCTCATGGACGTGAAAATGCCGGTGATGGACGGGATCGCCGCAACCAAAGCCATTCGCCGTCTCGGGAACGGCATGCGCGATATTCCCGTGATCGCGCTCACCGCCAATGCCATGCCCGAGGAAATTGCGCGCTGCCGCGCGGCCGGCATGACCGACCATCTCGCGAAGCCGATCGATCGAGAGACGCTCTTGAGCCTGGTCGCCAGGTGGACGGGGAATGCCTCGCCACCCTTGCCGCACCTTGTCGCGGATGGTGTCGATCACGACCCTCGTCCGCGCGAACCCTCGGAGAGCGCTTCCGAGCTCTCTTTAGGCTCTTGAGCTAACAGGCTGCTGAAAAACTCTGCACTGATTGCGATTTTCTTTGGGGATGCGAGCGGTGGCGAGTTTGATGTGTGGCTCCAGGCACCGGGAGCGAGGGGGCTCAAGCTGGCGCGGCGAGCAGCTTTGGCAATCGGACGAGGTTGTAGGCGGCGAGAGCGAAGGTGAAGAGCGCCGTGACCTTGGTCAGGCCGCGCAACTTGACCTGGGCGAGGCCGGCGATGCTCTTGTCCCAGCCG
>DATNIT010000067.1:0-6361 GCA_035604335.1 Allostellaceae bacterium
GGCCCCGATGCCTTGGAATAGAAGAGCCGGCGCCGATCGGCGATCCCAACTGTCATGGCGTTGACCAGGATGTTGCCGTTGTAGGAGGGATGGAAATTGCACTCGCCGCCCACCGTCGGCACGCCCACGCAATTGCCGTAGCCGCCGATCCCCGCCACCACGCCCGCCACCAGATGCCGCGTCTTGGAATGCGCGGGATCGCCGAAGCGGAGCGCGTTCAAATTCGCGATCGGACGCGCGCCCATGGTGAAGACGTCGCGGAGGATGCCGCCGACGCCGGTGGCGGCACCCTGATAGGGCTCGATGAAGGACGGGTGGTTGTGGCTCTCCATCTTGAAGACGGCGGCCTGGCCGTCGCCGATGTCGATGACGCCCGCGTTCTCGCCGGGGCCGCAGATGACGCGCGGCCCCGTGGTCGGCAGCTGCCGCAGCCATTTCTTCGAGGACTTGTACGAGCAATGCTCGCTCCACATCACCGAGAAGATGCCGAGCTCGGTGAGGTTCGGCGTGCGGCCCATGATGCCTATGGCGCGCGCGAATTCATCCGGCGTGAGCCCGTGCTCTTTGACGAACTCGGGGGAGATGTTCGAGCCCTCGCTCATGCCGCCATGCCGTTTGCAATCAAAGCAAGATTCACCACGGAGACACGGAGGACACGGAGGATTCGAGATTGCGGCGAAGCCGCAGTGTTCATCGGCGCACGCGGGGTCTTGAGAAAGGGCGCTCCGCGCCGAACCACAAACTCGACTCTCCGTGTCCTCTGTGTCTCCGTGGTGAAACTTGCTTTGCTGGAGACAGGCACGATTGTTGTAACACAAGGCAAGTTGGAATCACGCGAGCGCCGCCACGATGCCGTCGAAGAAGGGCTTGCCGTCGGTGCAGCCTTGGAGCGGGTCGGTGTGGTCCTCGGGGTGGGGCATCAATCCCAGCACGGTCTTGGTGTCGCTGAAGATGCCGGCGATGTTGCGGGCGGAGCCGTTGTCGTTGGCCTCGTCGGTGAGCTCGCCCGAGGGCGTGCAGTAGCGGAAGGCGACGAGGCCCTTGTCCTCGAGCCGGTCGAGGGTCGCTTCGTCCGCGAAATAGTTGCCGTCGTGGTGCGCCACGGGCACGCGGATCACCTGGCTCGTCTCGTAGCCAGAGGTGAAGAGGCTCTGACTGGTCTCGACGCGCAGATGCACGTCGAAGCAGTGGAACTTGAGGGTGCGGTTGGGCAGCATCACGCCCGGCAGCAAGCCGGCCTCGGTCAGCACCTGGAAGCCGTTGCAGACGCCCAGCACGGGCGTGCCCCGCGCCGCGCGCTCCTTCACCTCGCGCATGATCGGCGAGTGCGCGGCCATGGCGCCGCAGCGGAGATAATCGCCATAGGCGAACCCGCCGGGGATCACGATGAGATCGGTCTTGGGAAGCTCGCTGTCGCCGTGCCAGACCCGGCGCGGCTCCTTGCCGGAGCTGCGCCGGAGCGCATCCATGATGTCCTGCTCGCGGTTGGAGCCGGGAAAGACGATGACGGCGGCTTGCATGCGGGCCTCGACTCGGGAGGAGGGGCGGGGCTGGGGTTGAGATACAGCGGCGACGCGCCGCGATCAAGCGCGCGGACGAGTCGCGCTACTCGGGGCGCCGCCGATAGGCACCCAGCGCAACCGGCGGTGTACCGTCCTCTTGGCCGGGTGCCGTATCGGCTGCCTCTCGCCGGACGATGCTGTCGATCAGATAGACCGGGCGCCGCTTCGATTCCATGTAGAGGCGGCCGATATATTCGCCGACGATCCCGAGCACCATCAGCTGCGCGCTGCCGATCACCAGGATGATCGTGGTCTGGCTGGCCCAGCCGACGGGAGCGGCGGTCAGGAACCAGCTGCCGATCGAGTAGGCGAGCATGCCGATGCCGACGACGCCCGTCACCAGGCCGCAGTAGGATGCGATCCTCAGCGGCAACACGGAAAAACCGGTGATGCCGTCGAGCGCCAACGCGACCAGCTTCCGGAAGGGATAGTTGCTCTCGCCGGCGAAGCGCGGTGCGCGGTCGTAGAGCAGCGGCACCTGCTTGAGCCCGATCCAACTGACCATGCCGCGAATGAAACGATGCTGCTCCGGCATGGCGTTCAGGATGTCCAGCACGCGGCGCGTGATCAGCCGGAAATCGCCGGCATCCAGGGGAATGTCGATGTCGATGAGCCGCCGGAGCTGGCGATAGAAGAACCACGTCGCGGTCTTCTTCAGCGCGGGCTCGCCCTGGCGCGACCGGCGCTGGCCGTAGACCACGTCGGCTCCCTGGTCGATGAGGGCCATCATCTCCGGCAGCAGCCTCGGCGGATCCTGCAGGTCCGCATCGATGATGAGGATGCGTTCCCCGAGGCAATGCTCGAGCCCCGCGGTGACCGCGCTCTGGTGGCCGAAGTTGCGCGTGAGGTTGATCGCCACGACGTGGGGATCGCCCGCGGCGAGGCCGAGCAGGATATCGCGCGTTCCGTCCTTGGACCCGTCGTTCACCAGGACGATCTCGTAGCTCTCGCCCGCCGCCGTCGAGCATGCCGCCGTCAGCTCCCGATAAAACTCCGGCAACCCCTCCGCCTCGTTGTGGCAAGGCGCGACCGCCGAGAGCATCGGCCGCGCCCGCTGCGGCGGGGCTTGAGGGGAGGTCATGCCGGCGTCTTCCCGCGCTTCTTCCCGGCCGGAAGCCGATGAACCCGCGCGCTCTCGCCAAGGCTCTGCCGTAGCGCGGCTTTGAGGTTAGCGGGGCGACCGTGCTTGTGCAGGAGGTCGCGGAAGGCTTCGTCGGCGAGCTCCTGGAAGTCCATCATGCGGTCGCGCGCGAGCAGGTCGAGCGCGGCCCAGGTCTCGTCGTCGATCTGAACGCGTTTGCCGGGCATGCCATGACCTCTCGCGGGCGGAACGGACGCCGCGAGAGGAGTGTGCCTCAGGTCTCGCCGTCGTAATAGTCGAGGCTGTCGGCGAGCCGGCCCGTGGCAGGGGCGTCTCCCCGCGCCATGCCGCTGGCCCGCAAAGCATTCAGCGGCTTATGGTGGATCCGCCGATCAACGATCTCGGGCGAGGGGAAATTCCGGTGAAGGCAGGCGTTCTCGCCGCGGGCCTCGCGCTCGCGGCGATGTCGGCGGCGGCTCAGACCTATAAACCGGTGGCGCCGCGGGCGGACGATCTCGCGCGCTGCGACACGGTGGAGGCGGCGCAGTTGCGCGCCAATTGCCGGCTCGTCTACGGGATCCCCGGCCTGGTCCTGCCGAGCGCGCCGGAGGCTTTCGATCCCTTGGCGGTCGCGCACATGGCGCTCTATAAGCCGGCGGGCGACGGTCCCTTTCCCGCGGTCGTGTTGCTGCCGACCTGCGGCGGCATCGGGCAGCATCTGCTTTATTGGGCGAAGCATGCGCTCGCCGAGGGCTATGCGGTGCTGATCCTCGACAGCCTCTTTCAGCGCGGCCTGCCCACCACGTGCACCGTCGCGTCGCCGGTCCCGACGTTGGCGCTGCGCTCGCGCGATGCCTACGACACGCTGGCATATCTCGCGACGCTCCCCTTCATCGACCCAAAGCGGGTGGCGGCGATGGGTCTTTCCGAGGGGGCGCGGGTGAGCTTGCTCGTGACCTCGGCCGGCAATGCCCGCACCTACTCGCCGAAGGGGCTGCGCTTCGCCGCGGTCGTGGACCTTTATGGGCGCTGCTTCGAGCCGCGCACGGGCCAGGCCTTCTTGCGGCCCGACGCGGACCTGCCGCTGCTGGCGCTGATGGGCGCGCGCGACGCGGACGGCGATCCCGCGGAATGCCTGCCGCGCCTGGAGGCGGCGAAGGCCCGCGGCGCGCCGGTGGAGTGGCGCGTCTTTCCCAGCATCGCCCATGCCTGGGACCAGGAGGGGTTCCGCACCGCCGAGACCGTCACCCTCGCGGGCGGCGTCAGCGTCATCATGTTTTACAGCGCCGAGATTACCGAGGAATCCCGCGCCCTCGTCTTCGCGTTCCTGGCGAAACAGTTGAAGCGCGCGCCCTGAGCCTCGGTCCTCGAGCACGTTGTCGACGGGTGCTCGGGCCGCCGCGCGCTCACGTCTCGCCGTCGTAATAGTCGAGGCTGTCGGCGAGTCGGCCCATGAGCCGGACCGGGCGCGGCTGGGAGTCGCCGGGGCCCGCCATCATCGAGAGCGCGCCGACCTTGCCGCTGTCCGGATACTCCGCGATCTCCGGCAGGACCTTGGTGGAGATCGAGAGGTAGCGCAGCTCCGCCGTCGAGGTGTTGATCAGCTGATGCGCGCGCTCGGCATTCCCCGCGGGGCAGACGATGACGTCGCCCGCGCGCACGGGCCACCGCTCGGCGCCGAAGCGCAGCGTGCCCTCGCCCGCGAGGATCACGAACATCTCGTCGTTGGCGTGATGCACGTGATGCGGCCACGCCTTCTTGCCCGGCGGCACCACGGTGAGGTTGCAGCCGAGCTTTGTCGCCCCCAACGGCGCCGCGATCTGCGCGAAGCGCGCGTCGAAGTCGGAGCCGGGTTTCGTCATCGGATGCGGCGAGAGGGCGACGTCGGCGACGTTGATGATGGGCTTGGGCATGGGGCGCTCCTAGAATGAGGCTATACAGACGAGGTAGTGCGCTCCGATGGGATTCCGCTCATGATAAGCCACGTCACCTGGTCCCGTTGGTGAGCTCTCACGAGGACTTTTTGCAAAGTCCCTTTCCCTTGATTGGTGGATCCCAGTCCCAGACCACCCACAAACTCGCATCAAGGTGCTGGTCGGTTAGTTTTTTGATGAACATAGGGGGCACGAACCAATAGATCTTATGCGCAGTTTCGACTTTCAGATTACCAATTTCGGCGTCATTAAGTTTCTCAGCCGTGGCGCATCTGCCTCTCTGCACGTAGGCCTGGGCCGAACCTAGCTTGAATCCGGGGGCTTCTTCCGTCCTCGTCATTATGATTTCGGCACTATTGGTCAAATTCCGAAGCGAAAGCCCGATTCCGTCCTGCTCGCAGGGCCTCGTTTCAGGCGCGCAGGAGGGCGGACTGCGCGGATCGGGCCCAGATGGCTGAAAAGCTCCGATGAGGTCTCTTTTCCAGAGAATCGTGTCCGTATCGGAATCGGGGTGAAGTTTAGGCTCAATAGTCCAATTTCTCAGGGCGCTGGCAGCGCCGGTTAAAGGGGTCAATGTTTGTCCAGTTAGGATCTCTGGGAAAGAAACATTGCGACCGCCTGCGGCAGTATAGGTTTCGGTCGCCAGCGGAGTGAGATCCGGGTGGGACGGAACCAAGACGGTCCAAGACTCGAATATGTGAGATTCATCACAGTTTTCTGGATGCTGCATTTGCACGCACTCTCGCTCAGGATCGTCCGAAAGGCCCCAATGGTCGATGAATGCAACTTTCCTCTGGATCAGGACATGAAGCTGCTCAGGAACTTGTCGACTGATGTCCTCAAACTCCTGAATGCGCGGGTAATGAAACACCACTGGATCCCAAGTGGCCCGAAGCAGAACAGGGCCGAACGAGTTGAGCCCTATCCAGGCCGTTAGTGACGCAACGATCAAGAGCAGGATTGCGCTCGTGAGGGCACCCTTTGGCTCCTTTTGTCCTAATTCCCACAGACCGGCTATGATCTTGCCAATCGCTGCAAGGATATCTGCCATCGTCGTTCGGCCTCCGCTCAACGACAGGGAACGAATAACAGCGCAGCCAAATCCGGGGCACGCGGGACGCTGCACGTAGAAGAGTGTGCCGGCTTCAACTCAACAAAATATTGAATACATCAAAGCTGTGATCTCGTAAACATCTGCTCAAGCAGATCGAGCGCGTGCCACGTGTCCTCATCGATTTTCCCTCGTCAGCTCTTCGGCGCGCCTTATCGCGAAAAATTGGAGCCTCTGAATCGCGTCAGCGACAAGCTGGCGTACGTCATGTTCATTCAATTGACGAGGAAAACGCAGGACTGCCTCGAGGCTCGTAAGAGCCTCGTCGATCTCGAAGAGCTCCCGTGGGACGAGCTCGGTCTGGTCGCGCCAACGGTAGAAGTGGGTGAGCTCATGGGCCGCAGCGGCCTGCACGCTCAGAGATGAGTTTGGATCACCGATCGGACCGAAGCCGATGATTGGCGTCTCCACGGCTGCCGCGGCACCGTGTCCGTTGGTGACGAGCGGGAGATCAGCCGACTTTGCGTCAATCGGCCGCCGGGGCCCGATCATCCGTTCTGGCCGGCGCTCACTGAGGTGCTGAAGCAGACGGCCTGCGTGCGCTATTGGTCCGGCGATGGCTGTGTCGTCGCGGACAAGTCGGCGATCGCGCACATCCCCGCCAACTTCGACCGAGCGGTGGGCACGCCGAGGTCGTGTCCCGCCGAGTGGTGTAGGAGCTGTGGGTAAGTAG